>NZ_JAQJCJ010000045.1:0-18555 GCF_030182485.1 Rhizobium atlanticum | reverse complement strand
TCGCACCATTCAATCGCCTCGTGCACAGATTGACCGAAAAGGCGTCTCAGTCGGGAGCGCACATCATCGCAATCACCGACAGCTTTGCCGCGCCCATCAGCAAGTTTGCCGGGCTGCTGCACTTCGTGGCGCAGTCGTCCGGCCGGGCTTTCCCCGAATCCACTCTCGGTGCGATTGCCATCGCCAACATCCTTGCCGCACTGACTATCAGCCGGCTCGGCGAGGCCGCACAGCGTCGAATTCGTGACAACGAGCACTTCCTGGTCAACTCCGGCGAATATCTCCTGTCAGCCGGCACAAAGAACTCCCGGCGCTCGAAAACGGATGCCTGATAGCTGACGGGATCCGCTCGCGGCGCAAGCCGGAAATATCGGCGGCTCGCGCGTTTAAAGTTTTTCGAAGAACCGCTTGTTAAGCGGGCATCCATAGGTGACTCGGCATTTCCACCGAAATTGACCGACGTACTTTTGCTGACGTGAGAGCTGATTGCGGAAGCTTGCCTAGACAAGGTCCATGTCGCTCTGGAATGCCACCAAAAGCTTCTGTTCATCGCGTGCTGTGCGCCCGAAATGCCGGTGGAACTCCCGGCTGAATTGCGAGGTACCCTTGTATCCGACGGCCTGCGCGACGACGGCAATTCCAATGTCGGGGGATTTAAGCAGACTGCGGGCCTCATGAAGTCTAGCCGCTTTCAGATAATCCAGCGGGGTAGAGCCAAATAGCGCCTTAAAATGGCTGTGGTAGGATGAAAGACCGAGCCCGGCAGCGTCCGCAACCGCGTCTATCGAGATTCCCGTCCGCCTCCGGTTCAAGAGCTCGGCAGCTGTCTTCAGCACCTTGCCGCGTGTTCCCTCTCCCTGCAGCCCGGCGAGGAGGGCAGGACCATCGTGACGTTGAAGCAAGAGAAAGTGGAGTTCGCGAATAAGGCCGGGCATCAGAATGCGGCAGGAAACCGGATCACGAAGTGTCTTAAGCAGCCGGCCGAGGAGGTCTCTCAACGGCGCGTCCATAACTCCGCAAGTCCGGCATATTGCTGCGGGTCTGGCTTTCGACCCATCTTGCCGCGTGATTTCTTGAGCGATGTCCATTGCCATAGCCGGATCGAAGGCGACATGGATCGCAAGAAGCGGCATTGCGGCGGCAGCCTCCGTGTCGATACGAAATTCCACAGGCGCGGAAGTGAGCAGAAAATGGTCACTGTCTGCGATGTGAACGTTGACATCGCAGCACAGTCTTTCCATGCCCTGGACGACAAAGAGTACGCCGGGATGCAGGAATTTTGGAATGTTGCTGACCGCCGATTCCGCCCGGAAAATCCCGACGCTGGGCGCCAAAGTGGCATGGTGTCCGACAGTCGGCGCGAGCGCGTCCGCAAGTTTGGCAACCTGATCCGACCACTCATCCATCACGAGAAAGACACTCGCCCAACATCATGAAATGACACCATCGGCCGACGGATTGCCCAGTTCGGACGTCGCATTCATGGGTCCACTTCAGGATAACCGTGGAAGCCAGGGTCAAACCTATGGGGCTCGTCCTCACGAGAGGCGCGATCGACGATTTTTGGACGGATGCAATGGGCAGCAACCACTGCCTTTAGCGCAACCGGCCGATAATGCGCCTTCAAATCGCAAGCCTGAACCTCAGCGTCAATTTTCTTCGTCGTCATGATCCCCCCCGCAGGTTTATGCTCATTTCTACCCTCGTTCATCCGACGGACGAGTTGGATCCATCGAGGTGTCTTCCGGCAAAGGCAGCCATATCAACCAGTGCCTCGGACGAAATCTCCGGCGTGACGATATGGGCGCGGTTTGCTGTTCCCAATAAAAACGGCCCGACTTCGCTCCAATCCGAATTCGAGCGCAATACATCTCGCACCGTTGCTGCAATTCCGGTCCTGGAGAAAACGAGGACGTTGTAGGGAGTGCTCGTCATTTGCGTCCGGCCGCTTCCGTCCACAGCACCGATCGCATCCGTCAGAGCGACCGGACCGTCTACATCCATGTCAGCCGCGATGGTCTTTACGATCTGCGCGGCCGCGCGCAGTCTGTCGCCCTGGGACGAAATATCTTTCCCACATCTATCCAGACACAGGGCGATCCTCGGCCTTGCGCCGATCACCGAGATATGCTGCGCTGCGGCAACGGCGATTTCCGCAAGTTGGGAAGGATTTGCCGCACCCTCGATCAGGACGTCGGAGAGACATAGCAGCCGCTCGTTGGCAAATAGCAGGTACAGCGTGCCGGTCGTCTGCCGCTGCAGCGACGCCAGGATTTCCTTCAACTGTACGAAGTGCCAGGGAAACTCTCCCGACGTTCCGCAAATCACACAATCCGCGCGCGATCCGTCTACAAGCCGCGCGGCAGAGGCCGTGTTGCGGCTGTCTCTGATGAACATCGGCAGGTCCGGAACGCTCCATTTCAATTGCTGTGCTGAGCTGTAGGCCAGCCACTGGTCGAAAAATTCGAACTCGCCATTCGGTTCGACGACCTCCAGATCATGGCCCATCCTCAAGCCGATATTGGCTTCCGCAATCCGTTTGCGGATATCTTTCTCGTGGCCAATCACGATCGGGATAGCGGACTGTTCTTCTACAATGCGCTGAATGGCGCGAAGGACCCGCGGGTCGTGTCCCTCAGCAAAGATCACCCGTTTCCTCGAACGCGGCATCCGGCGCAAGCGTGATAGCTGAGCAGTCGGGTCAAGCAACGGCATCGCTTTCCCCCTCGCGCTTCGTCCGCAAATAGCCCGCCATGTCGAGCATGCGTGCGGCAAATGCCCATTCGTTGTCATACCAGCCGAAGAGCCGCAGAAGCCCCCCTCGTGCCAGCGAGATTTCGGGACCGCAAAGCACGAGCGATTCCGGCCGCGCGCGAAGGTCGATGGAGACGAGCGGCTTGTCCGTCCATCCTATTATCGCCGACGAGGTCGCTGCTCTTTTCAGATCTTCGCTCATTTCGCGCTCGGTCCGGCTATGGCGAACGGCGACGGTCAGATCAATCGCCGAGACACTCGCGGTCGGAACGCGAATCGCGCGAGCCTCCACCAGTCCGGCAAGATGCGGCAATACGTCTTTCAAAAGATGGTGCGCGCTGGTCGTCGTCGGCACCATGGATAGCGCTGCGGCTCGGCTGCGTGCGAAGTCTCCACGTGGCTGATCCACGCTTGGTTGGCTGCCGGTGTAGCAGTGGACCGTCGTCATTTGAGCTCCGACCACGCCGAAGAGTTCATCGACAAGCCGCAGGAGCGGAGCAAGCGCGTTCGTCGTGCACGAACCGTTCGAAACGATCCGCTCGCCCCGAAAGCAATCTGCGTTTGCCCCGAGTATCAGTGTGGCGTCGGCCCAGGATGCCGGACCGGAGACGATTACTTGGCCAATGCCTTTACCGATGCAGCTGCGTGCATTGGCGGCGGCGGCGTCTGAACCGGTACATTCGAACAGAACATCGATGTCGCACAGGTCCAATTCGGCGAGGTCGGCACTGGCCGTCATTGGAATCGAGTGGCCGTTGACGTGCAGCATATCGTTTTCAACGACGGCCGACCCGGGCCATGGGCCGAAGACACTGTCATACTGAAAAAGATAAGCGGCAAGCTCCGACGATGCGATATCGTTGATCAGCACGACATCGACATCGACCCTATCCATTGCCTGACGCAGGAGAGTCCTTCCGATCCGACCAAACCCGTTAATGGCAACACGAAGCGGAGCGCGATCCATTGACGGTGCCTAAAAATCAACCTCGACGGCAATGCCCCTGGCCAGCGCCAGTTCGACCGCCGCCTGCGCAACCGCCAGATCCTGAAGGCCGACCCCGGTGCCGTCGAAGAGAGTAATCTCCTCCGGCGAGGTTCGTCCGGGTTTTTGCCCATTGATCACGGCGCCGATCTCGACGAGATCGATGGGAGCGATCATGCCCTGCGCGACAGCATGCTGGCATTCGCCGATCGAGATCGCTTGGGCGATCTCGTCGGTAAACAGCGTTGCAGCCGCAACAAGAGCCGGATCGACCTCCTGTTTGCCCTTCGTGTCTGTGCCCATGCATGCCAGATGGGTACCAGGCCTGATCTGCGACGCCTTGAGAATCGGCTGGAAGGAGGACGTGATCGTAATGATCACATCCGCTTCATCGCCCAGGCGGTCGAGGTCGACCGCTTCGAAGGGAACGGCGAGTTCCTCGGCGACCGCTGCAAGCTTGGGCAACATTTCCGGATGGTAGTTCCACGCAACCACCTTTTCGAATTGTCGTTGCTGCACGGCGGCGCGCAGCTGGAACGACGCCTGATGTCCCGCTCCAACCATGCCCAAAACTTTGGCGTCCCTGCGCGCCAGGTGCTTGATCGATACAGCGGACGCCGCAGCCGTACGAAGTGCCGTCAGAAGATTGCCTCCGACAACTGCGCGGCATCGACCGGTCTT
This sequence comes from Rhizobium atlanticum, assembly GCF_030182485.1. Lineage (NCBI taxonomy): Bacteria > Pseudomonadati > Pseudomonadota > Alphaproteobacteria > Hyphomicrobiales > Rhizobiaceae > Rhizobium > Rhizobium atlanticum. The sequence goes on along the minus strand of NZ_JAQJCJ010000045.1, from coordinate 14,135 downwards.
CGGATCAAACAGAAACACGGTCGACTGATGGTTCGTCAGCCCCTTGTCCGCATTGTTCGGCCAGAACCCGCCTGCCTTCAGACCAAGGGCAAGACCCTCGCGGTCGAAACCCGACTTGAACCCGAAAAGCGCGTCTGCATAGCCGATTGCTTCACGCACGACCGGAAAGTTATGTGCCGAGCGCTCCGCCATGGACACGAAGACTTTTTCGACTGCGTCAACGCAACCTTCGAGCGAAACGAGTTCGCCTATGGCGCTTTCGGGAACGATGATCATGTTCGGATTGATCCTGACAAAAATGAAATTCGCGAACTAGTAGGCTTTGCCGCGAGCCGATACCGGCCAGAGCGTCTCGACCTTGCCGTTGCGCACACCGACATACCAGTCATGGATGTTGCAGGTCGGGTCGCAATGGCCGGGGACCAAGCGAAGCTTCTCGTTGATCTTGAGAACGCCTTGAGTATCCTCGATCACACCGTGTTCGTCGGTTGCCTTGATGTATTTCACGTCGTCCCGCCCGTAGACGAAAGGCAATCCGGAATCGACCGACTGCACCTTGAGTCCAGCATCGCAGATCGCCTTGTCGGCTTTTGCATGGCTCATCACGCTGGTGAGGATAAACAGGGAATTTTCCCATTCGCCCTTGTCGATGCGCTTGCCGTCCTCGTCGAGAATGCGACCGTAGTCGGCATCCATGAACGCGTAGCTTCCGCACTGCAGCTCATTGTAAACACCGGACGTGCTTTCGAAATAATAGCTGCCGGTGCCGCCGCCGCTGACGAGTTCCGGTTCCAGGCCGGCCTTCTTCAAAGCGTCGACGGCTTCCTTCACCTGTGCCACGGCAAGATCGAGCTTCGCTTTTCGGTCGGCATATTTGTCGATATGCTGCATCGCACCCTGATAGGCTTGTACGCCCGCGAAGCGGAGCCCCTGCGCTCCTGCAATGGTCTTTGCGAGATCCACCACCGCAGCGCTTGACGACACGCCGCAGCGTCCCGCGCCGACGTCGATTTCAACGAAGCACTCGATGGTCGTGCCGTGCTTGCGGGCAGCGCTCGCGAGTTCTGCGACGTTGGCCGGGTCGTCGACGCAGACGATTATTCTCGCGCCGAGCTTGGGCAGCCGGGCAAGCCGGTCGATCTTCGCCGGATCGCGGACCTGGTTCGACACAAGGACGTCCTTGATCCCGCCGCGCACGAATACTTCTGCTTCCGAAACCTTCTGGCAACATACGCCGATCGCTCCGCCGAGCTTCTCTTGCAGCCGCAGGACATCGACCGACTTATGCATCTTGCCGTGGGCGCGATGACGCATGTTGTGCGCCTTCGCATAGTCGCCCATCTTGCGAATATTTCTCTCGAGTGCGTCGAGGTCGAGGATCAGGCACGGCGTCTGGATTTCGTCTACGGACATGCCCGGTACCGCCGGTACATCATAACCAACGTCCAGCTGATTGAATTTTGCATCTGCGTTCATGATATTCCCCTTCATTGCCAGGGCAGGGTGTCGAGATCGACATTTCCGCCTGTGATGATGACGCCGACACGCTTGCCGGCGAAAATGCTTTTGTTTTTCAAGATTGCGGCGAGCGGAACGGCGCTCGACGGTTCCATGACAAGCTTTGCTCTTTTCCAGATCAGCTTCATGGCCTCGATGATTTCCTCTTCGGAAGCGGTCAGGATATCGCTGACGTTGTGCTTCACGAAATGCCACGTCAGATCCTTGAGCGGGACCTTGAGCCCGTCAGCAACCGTGTTCGGTGCGTCGTCGGCAATGATGTGGCCCGCCTTGAAGCTTCTGTAGGCGTCATCGGCCTGTTCCGGTTCGGCAGCGTAGACTTTGACGCGCGGGGCAAGGTTGGAAGCGGTCAGGCACGTGCCTGAAACCATGCCGCCTCCGCCGATCGGCGCGATGACGGCATCGAGATTGCCGACCTGTTCCAGCAGTTCTCGCGAGCATGTCGCCTGGCCGGCGATGACGCGCGCGTCGTTGTAAGGGTGGACGAATTCCGCTCCGGATTTCGCGACGACTTCGGCAAATACCGCCTCCCGCGAAGACGTCGAGGGTTCGCATTCGACCACCGTGCCGCCGTAACCGCGCACAGCGTCCTTTTTGGCCTGCGGAGCGCTGCGCGGCATGACGACCGTGCAAGGAATACCGCGGCGTCCTGCGGCATAGGACAGGCATGTCCCATGGTTGCCGGACGAATGTGTCGCGACGCCCCTGGCAGCCTGTTCGTCGCTCAGGCCGAAGACCGCATTTGACGCTCCTCGGGCTTTAAAGGCGCCGGCTTTCTGGAGGTTCTCGCATTTGAAGAACAGCTCGGCGCCGGCCAGCGAATTGATGTAGCTCGAGGTGATGATGGGTGTCCGGTGGATGAAGGGGCGAATACGGTCATGCGCCTCGAACACGTCGGAGATCGTCGGAATATACATGTCGGCCCCTCAGGCTGCGTTGCGGACCGGCGAAGCGGCGGTGTTGCGATAGATTTCTTGTGCCGCCGCCACACCGGAGCCCAGGCGGATCGGCAAGCCCAGATCGGCCATCGCCATCTCGGCCGCCGCGATCCCTGATAGAGCCATAACGTCGCTCATGCTTCCGACATGGCCGATGCGGAAGACGAGGCCGGCGACGTCCCCCAAGCCGGCGCCAAACGCGACGGCGTACTTCTGCGCGGCATGTGTGACGATGGCGGTCGCATCAAACCCTTCGGGGGTCTCGACCGCACTTACAGTATCAGAGTACGAGCTTGCTTCCTGCGCGTAAAGGCGCAATCCCCAGGCTGAAATAGCTGCACGTACGCCTGATGCAATGCGGGCATGGCGCTTGAAGACATTGTCCAGTCCCTCCTCGAGCAGCAACTCGGTCGATACTTTCAATCCGTTCAGCAGTCCGACGGACGGCGTGTATGGATAGCCGCTCGAAGGATAGGTTTTTGCCATCTCCCGGATGTCGAAAAACGCTCTATGGAGCTTTGCGGACTGGGTCGCCTGCATCGCCTTCGGCGACAGCGCAAGGATCGCCAGGCCGACGGGAAGCATGAAGCCTTTCTGGGAGCCGGTGATCGCCGCATCGACTTTCCATTCGTCCATGCGAAAGTCCATCGATGCAATCGAGCTCACGCCGTCGACGAGAAGCAGCGCCGGATGCCTGGCTTCGTCGAGGAGACGGCGGACCGCGCCGACGTCCGACTTGACCCCCGTTGCAGTCTCATTATGCGTTACCAGAACCGCCTTGATGTCGTGTCCCTTATCGGCAAAAAGCCTCTTTTCGTATTCAGCCAGGGGAAGCGGCTGCTTCCAGGATGAGTGGACGGCATCTACCTGCAGTCCGTGGCGCTGGCACATATCGATCCAACGATGACTGAACATCCCGTGCCGGGCGGCGAGAACCTTGTCCCCCGGGCTCAAAAGATTGGTAACCGCTGCTTCCCATCCCCCGCTCCCGGTTGCCGGAAATACGACGATCTCCGCATTTTCGGACTTCACGACCTTCCTCACACCGGCGAGCGCCGGCTGAAGGATGTCTGCAAAGGCTGCCGATCGGTGATCGATCGTCGGAAGATCCGCTGCCCGGCGCAAGACTTCCGGCATGTTCGTCGGGCCAGGTATGAAGACGGGGTTTTGCGTATACATTTTTCCAAGCTTCCTGCTGTCGATAACCTATGAGTAGCACGACCTCGATCCGCAGTATATTTTTTTGAAAACATTTTTCAAAATTCGCGGAATGTATATATACGTCATATAAATCAGATACTTATATTTTTTCATTGTATGATGATGTTTTTCAGTGCATCTCATATTTAAATTCGTTTCTGTAAGGAGAAGCCGATGACTGTGCCGGTACGTCGCCGGGGGCGGCCGAAAGGATTCAACGATCCTCAGACGCAGAATGTTGTCCAGTCGCTCGATCGCGCCTTGGACGTCCTGGAAGCGCTTGCGTCGCCAGAGGGAATGACGCTGTCCGAGCTTGCGAAACATTTGGGCCAGTCCGCAGCGACCATGCACCGCGTTCTGGCGACCCTTGAACGCCGGGACTATGTCGAGATGAGCCCGGACGGTCAGATTTTCCATATCGGCCCGGAAGCCTATCGCCTCGGCGCGGCGTTCCTGAGACGGACGAATGTGATCGAACGAAGCCGTCCCGTCATGCGCGAGCTGATGCTGGAGACGGGCGAGACGTCCAATCTTGGAATAGAGAAAAATGGAAAGGTCTTGTTCGTGAGCCAAGTCGAAACCCATGAATCGATCCGGGCCTTCTTTCCGCCCGGCACGCTCTCGCCCCTGCACGCTTCCGGAATCGGAAAGGCACTTCTCAGCACCTATGACGAAGAGAGGGTCGGCGCCCTTTTCAAAGGTACGACGCTCCAACGTTTCACGGCCAATACCTTGCGCACGGTCGACCAGCTCAGGGAAGAATTGGAGATCACGCGGCAACGGGGCTATGCCTTCGATGATGAGGAAAAGGCCGCCGGAATGCGATGTGTCGCTGCTCCCGTTTTGAACGTCCACGGTGAAGCAGTCGCGGGAATCTCGGTATCGGGGCCTGCGCATCGGATGCCCGACCGGCAGGTGAAGCGTATAGGTCAACGCGTTATCGAGGCCGCCAGGCTCGTTTCCAACCGGCTCGGCGCATCGTAAGCTCCTCATCTCGATCCGCCCTCGTGCACCTGCGGCCCGACGGACGGCAGAGAACGCGGTCGTGGTCCGCCGGTCGCCCAGTCCAACAGTTCGACAGTGTGAACCAACGGTATGTCGGTTCCCGAGCCGATCTGGACCATGCAACCGATGTTGCCGGCGCAAATGACATCCGGCCTGACGAACTCGATGGATTTTACCTTTCGGGTTCGCAATTCTGCGGATATCGCCGGTTGCATGAGATTGTAGGTTCCGGCCGATCCGCAGCAGATATGAGCATCCTTCGGCTCGAAAACCTCGAATCCCGCGCTCTTCAACAGGTCCTTCGGGAGCGATTTGATCTGCTGGCCGTGCTGAAGCGAACAGGCGGCGTGATAGCCGACGCGCAACCGCTCTTTCAGGAGCGGTTGCCGAAGCTCGCCGAGTTCATTCATCAATTCCGTAATGTCCTTGGCCAGTGCCGCAACGCGCGCCGCTCTCCCCGCCAGCGGGTCGTCGCGGAACATATGGGCGTAATCCTTGACGGTCGTTCCGCACCCCGACGTATTGATGACGATGGCGTCGAGACCCTCCCCCTCGATTTCCGCGGTGAAAGCGTTGATCGCGGCGGCGGCAGCAGCATGGCTTTGTGCTGCCTTTCCCATATGATGGGTGATTGCGCCGCAGCAACCGAGATCCTTGGGGATCACGACATCGCAGCCATGGCGCGTCAAAAGCCTGATCGTCGCATCATTGATGTCGGTGTTCAGCGCGCGCTGCGCACATCCGGTCAGAAGTGCCACCCGCTTTCGTCGCTCGCCGGCGGCGCGGAACACCTGCGGCTTGTCGTTCCGGCTCGGCGCAGGCACATGCTCCGGCACCATGTCCAGCATGGCTCGCAGCCGAGCGTCCGGAAGCAGGCTTTTGATCGGGCGAAGAAGCCTCGCGGAGCGGAGAGCCAGCCTGAACCTGCCGGGATAGGGCAATATCTGCGCCAAAATCCACCGAAGCGCTCGCTCGATGATTGGCCGTCTATAGTGCGTTTCGATATATTCGCGGGCATGGTCGATCAGATGCATGTAGTGAACACCCGACGGACACGTCGTCATGCAGCTCAGGCAGCTGAGGCAGCGGTCGATATGCGTGACCGTCTTCTCATCCGGGACCCGGCTGTTTTCCAACATGTCCTTGATGAGATAGATCCGCCCGCGCGGGCTGTCGAGTTCATCGCCGAGAACCTTGTAGGTAGGGCAGGTTGCTGTGCAAAAGCCGCAATGGACGCAAGAGCGAAGGATTTCGTTTGATCTTTTGATGGCGGAGTCGGCGAGCTGAGCCTTGTCGAAGTTCGTCTGCATGTCAGCGATCCAGTAAATCGGAATTCAAAATCCCGGCCGGGTCAAACGCCGCGCGCAGCGACCGGCTGACGCGCGATACGAATTCGTTTTCAGGAGGAAAAAACGACTTGATCTCAAGGGCCGCTCTGCGAACCGCTCTTGCCTGGCCGCGCCCGCAGACGCGACGAATGTCGGCCTCCGGGGCCTCGCCGTTATACCAGATAAGCCCGCCACCCCAATCCAGTGAGGTGGTGCCGCCCAGGCGCTCCAGACCCGATACGACACCAAGCGCATCCGTCGGCCGGACCAGGATCTGCCAGACGGGGTGCCCGGTAGCGGCAAAATGCCGGACGTCGCGCATGCCGATCCAATACTGCTTGCTTCGCTCCCCGTCGAAAACATCGATCGAATAGTTGCGGAACAGTTCTTTCAGTCGTTCACGGCGAGAGGCAATCTGTTGCGGAAAGCCCTGGATCCGGAGCGTTGCCGTCCGTCGGCTGTAGGCAGCGCCGGAAATCTCGAAGGGCGTTGCGAGCGCCGTTGTAAAGATAACATTTGCCTCGGAAACCGTGACGTCGCCGAAAACTAGCGTTTCCTCTCTTTCCGGAGCGGGCGCCGTCTTGATGGAAACCTCGGTCACAATTCCCAGGGTTCCAAACGATCCGCAGATCAATTTGCTGAGGTCAAGACCCGTGACATTCTTCATCACGCGTCCGCCGTTCTTGACGACCCGTCCCGACCCGTCGACGAAACGAACACCGAGCAAATGGTCGCGGCAGGCGCCGGCAAACAATCGGCGCGGGCCGCAGACATTTGCACCGACCATACCCCCGACCGTCGGTGTGCCTGTCGTTTCCAGCAGATGACGATGGTCCATCGGCTCAAAGGCCAGGATCTGACCTTCGCCTTCCAGCAAGGTCTCGATCTGATGCAGCGGCGTGCCGGCGCGCGCCACGAGTGTCAATGCGCCAGGCTCGTAGTCGACAACCCCGGTTATCAGTCGCGTGGATACGGCCTTCTGCCCGCTTGCCAAGCTCATCGGTTCGAGACGCGTACCACCGCCGATGACGCGAAGCTGCGCTCCGGACCGGGCGCTCTCGGTAACAAGGTCCGACAATTCGTCTTCAGACGTCGGCGCGAGACAATTATCGTCGAAAGAAGGTTTAGCGACCATCGGCGTGCGCCTTGCGAAAAGCTCTGCTTGCATCCAACGGAAAGACCTTCGCCGGATTGAGCAACCATCCGGGGTCGAAGACGCTCTTGACCTCCATCTGAAGGGCAAGATCGACCGATGTGAATTGTTTCGGCATCAGATCGCGCTTCTCTATGCCGATGCCATGCTCGCCGCTGAGGCATCCGCCGACGTCTACGCAAAGGCTGAGAATGTCGGCGCCAAACCTCTCGGCCTTTTCGAGTTCGCCGGGAGTGTTTGCATCGAAGAGGATGAGTGGATGCATATTTCCATCGCCGGCATGAAAGACGTTTGCCACCTCCAGGCCATAGACCTTCGACAGTTCTCCAATCCGTTTCAGTGTATAGGGCAATTGCGATACGGGAACGGTTCCGTCGAGGCAGAGATAATCGCCAAGCCGGCCCATGGCCCCGAATGCCGACTTCCGACCCTTCCAGATGGCAAGCGATTCCTCGGCATTTCTGCTGCTGCGAAATTCGACGGGATTGAGCTGAGACGCGATCGAATAAATGGCTTCGGTTTGGCTCCGTATCTCATCTTCCGAGCCTTCCACTTCAACGATCAGGAGTGCGGCGCAGACGGGATAGCCGGCTTTGGCGAAGGCTTCGACGGCCCGCAGGCAGACATCGTCCATATATTCGATCGCGACCGGCAGCAGGCCGGAGCGAATGATGCGTGCTACGCACTCACCCGCGACTTCCGCGCTATCAAAGGCGATCAGCATCGGTCGTGCCCCTTCCGGCTTCGGGACGATCTTCAGCACCGCCTCGGTCACGATTGCCAACTGACCCTCCGATCCGCACATCAGCCCCAGAAGGTCCAGGCCAAAGGTGCCGCACGTCGTTCCACCGATCTCGGCGATCTCGCCCGCCGCCGTCACAATGCGGACCCCCAGAAGGTTGTTGGTGGTGACGCCGTATTTGAGACAATGCGCACCACCGGAATTCATCGCTATGTTGCCGGCGATCGTGCACGCGAGCTGCGAGGAAGGATCGGGCGCGTAGAAAAAGCCCTCAGCTTCCAGTTCCGCCGTAACCGCCAGATTCGTGACCCCGGTTTGGACGCGAATGTAGCGATTGGCTGTGTCGATCTCGAGGATATCGCACAGGCGTATCGTGCTGATCACGACACTATCGGCCGTCGGCAGCGCACCGCCCGCAAGTGATGTTCCGGCGCCTCGGGGGATGACGGGGACGCCGAGCTCATGACAGGTCCGCATGGCGAGCGCGACCTCATCGGTGCTTCGAGGAAGAACCACGGCGAGCGGCGGGCATCGATAGGCCGTCAGAGCGTCGCACTCATAGGCCCGGGTTTCCTCGATCCCGCTGATGACGGTGCCGGGGGGCAGGACTGCCTCAAGGCTTGCGACTATCTGAGATGCGCGCGAGAGAATGTCGGCACTCGCCGTTGGCATTGCAATCAGTGACATTCGTCTCCCCGGCTTTTATCTGTGACGAACTGATCGGACGCGACCCGCTCGCCAGGACGTGTCCGATCACCGTGACGCGGATTGTTGTTTACTTCCTTGGATCTTCTCTCCCGTGCCGCCCGCAACCGGGCAAAATCATCGCCGGCATGGTGAGAAGAACGGGTCAGCGGGCTGGAGGCGACCATCAGGAAGCCCTTGCTGTAGGCGACGGTCTCGTAGGACTTGAACTCGTCCGGGGTGACGAAGCTTTCGACCTTGTGGTGTTTGCGGGTCGGCTGCAGATATTGGCCGATCGTCAGGAAGTCGACATCGGCGGTGCGCAGGTCGTCCATCAACTGCAGAACTTCGTTGCGCTCCTCGCCGAGGCCGACCATGATGCCCGACTTGGTGAACATTGTGGGATCGAGTTCCTTCACCCGCTGCAAGAGCCGGATGGAATGGAAATAACGGGCGCCGGGGCGAACGGTCAGGTAGTTGCCGGGAACCGTTTCCATATTGTGGTTGAAGACATCGGGCTTGGCGGCGACGACGCGCTCCAAGGCACCCGGCTTCTTCAGGAAGTCGGGTGTCAGGATTTCGATCGTCGTTGCCGGCGAAGCGGCACGGATCGCCCAGATCACCTTTTCGAAGTGCTCGGCACCGCCGTCTTCGAGATCGTCACGGTCGACCGAGGTGATGACGACGTGGGAGAGGCCCATCTCCTTGACCGCCTTGGCGACATTCTCGGGCTCGGCCATATCGAGCGCGTTCGGCTTGCCGGTCGCGACATTGCAGAAGGCACAGGCGCGGGTACAGATCTCGCCCATGATCATGAAAGTGGCGTGTTTCTTGTCCCAGCACTCGCCGATATTCGGGCAGCCGGCTTCCTCGCAGACGGTGACGAGCTTGTGCTCCTTCACGATCGCGCGCGTCTCGGCATAACCCTTGGAGGTCGGCGCCTTGACGCGGATCCAGTCCGGCTTGCGCATGACCTCGGTATCGGGCCGATGCGCTTTTTCGGGATGGCGCACGCGCTTGGCGTCGGGACCAATGATATCAAAAACTGTCACCATCACGGATTTACCTGACAAGCGATCAATGAATTGCCGCGAGCTTTGCACCGAAGCTCACCACGGAGCCCTTCTCGACGCCGATTTCAATCTGGCCGGATTTCGGTGCGTTGATGCGTGTCTCCATCTTCATCGCCTCGATCACCGCGACCGGATCACCTTTCTCGACTTGAGCTCCGTTTTCGACGAGCCATTGCTGGAGCGTCCCGGCTATCGGTGCGGTAACCGCGTCGTCTCCAGCGATCACCGCGCTGGAGACCGGCACTGTCGGAATGGCGGCGCCGGCGAAAAGATGAGCGGGTAATGCGATCGAATGGCGCTTTCCGTCGATTTCCATGAAGCTGCGGATCACGCCGGTCTCAGCGACGGCGACCCGCGCATCCGGCTCAATTCCGCGAAAGCTGGTCTCGATCCAGTTCGTAAAGACCTTGAACCCCGAATCTGCGACAAAATCAGGCTCATCGACCACTGCGCGATGGAACGGCAGGACTGAAGCGACGCCTTCAATACGAAATTCTGAAAGCGCTCGTCGGGCGCGCGCCAGCGCTTCGTTTCGTGTGGATCCGGTAACGACCAGCTTCGCCATCATCGAATCATAAAGGCCGGGTATTTCCGATCCCGTCTCAACGCCTGTATCCAGGCGCACGCCTGGTCCGGAAGGCGGTCTGAACAGGCTGATGAGCCCCGGTGTCGGCAGGAAGCCACGTCCCGCATCTTCGGCGTTGATCCGGAACTCGAAGGCATGGCAACGCGGCGCCGGCGTCTGCGTGACCGAGAGGGGAAGCCCGTCGGCAATTCGCAGCTGTTCGACAACGATATCGATACCGGTCGTTTCCTCTGTGACCGGATGTTCCACCTGCAATCGGGTGTTGACTTCCAGGAACGAAATGACGCCGTTCTGCGCGAGAAGGAATTCCACCGTTCCCGCGCCGGTATAGCCCGCCTCCACGCAGATAGCGCGGGCGGAGTCATGTATCCGAGTCCGCTGTTCTTCAGTAACGAAAGGCGCAGGCGCCTCTTCGACCAGCTTTTGGTTCCTGCGCTGAAGCGAGCAATCGCGTGTCCCCAGCACGACCGTATTTCCTCGCGTGTCGGCAACGATCTGGGCTTCGACATGCCTCGGTTTGTCGAGAAATTGCTCGGCGTAGCACTCGCCGCGTCCGAAGGCCTCTGTTGCCTCGCGAACGGCCGAATCGAACAGTTCGCCAACCTCTTCCAGCTTCCAGGCCACCTTCATCCCGCGTCCGCCTCCACCGAATGCCGCCTTGATGGCGAGCGGCAACCCGGCTTTCTTGGCGAAGGCGACAGCCTCGGCAGCCGACGCCAACGGCCCGTCCGATCCCTTGACGAGCGGAGCGCCAACCTTGGCAGCGATGCGACGCGCTTCGACCTTGTCACCCAGAGCGGTAATGACCTCAGGCTTCGGCCCCACCCAGATAAGGCCGGCATCGATGACCGCCTTGGCGAATTCGGCCCGTTCGGAAAGAAAGCCATATCCGGGGTGAATTGCGTCGGCACGGGAGCGGACGGCGATCGCGAGGATCTTGTCTATGTCGAGATAGGTTTCGCTTGGCCTGCCCGGCCCGAGGCCGTAAGCCTCGTCGGCGACTTCGGCATGAAGCGAGCGGACATCGGCGTCCGAGTAGATCGCAACCGATTTTATCCCATAGTCGCGGGCTGCGCGGGCAATACGGACGGCGATCTCACCCCGATTTGCGATAAGAAGTTTTTTCATCTGCCTGTCTCCCCAACGATATGATTTTGATCGCCTGTCGCCTTGAACCGGACGCGTGCGCCGATCGGAAGCTGGCCAGCAAGGTCCAGGTGGTGGGCGGCAACAACCGCGATGACCGGATAGCCGCCCGTCAAGGGATGGTCGGCCGCAAAAAGGACGGGTTGGCCGCTATGCGGAACCTGAATCGCGCCGAGCACCGTCGCTTCCGACGGAAGCTCGGCGTCGTCTTTCCGCTCGATGGTCCACGCTCCGGCAAGACGAATGCCGACACGGCTGGATTCCGGCGTTACCACCCACTCCTGTCCGAGGAGGGTATCGACGCCGTTCGGGGTGAACCAATCCGCTCGGGGACCGAGGATGACATCAAGCGTCACCGGCAGCTTGTCGTCCGGCAACCGGGGTGGCGGTCCTCCCAGGCAGACCGCATTGGCTTGCCGGCCGGCAGGAACGAGAAAGTCACCTTCGGTGATCGGATCGGGTCCGATCTTGGCGAGCGTGTCCAGCGATACCGAGCCGAGAACAGCGTCAACGGCGAAGCCGCCGCGCAACGCGAGATAACTGCGGCTGCCTCTGTCGGGAAAGCCGAGCACCAGCTCGTCACCCTCGTCGAGTGCGATCGCCTCACCGTGGGCGGCACCCAGTTGCCGGCCGCTGGGCGTGCGGATGGTCAGCGGGCATGTCGCCCCTGTCACCGCGACGGTGATGGGTCGGTCTGCCCTCAATTCAAAGCAACCGAATGCAATCTCGATAGCACCTTCCGTCTGCGCATTTCCGACAGCCAGGTTCGCACGCCGCAAGCTTTCGCGATCCATTGCTCCGGACGTCGAGACGCCCTGGCCGGACCGTCCGCTTCGTCCAAGATCCTGGTAGAGCGCCGGACGGTCGGCGCGAATGACACGAATGCCGCCTTTTGCCGGAAGCCGCTTTTTCGGAAGCGATTTTGCGAACTTCGGCGACTCCGAGGTGTCCATCCGTGCAAGGTCCACGAACCGGACCCGATCACCAGGCGTCAGCAGAGCGGCGCGCTCGCGTGACAGGTCCCACATCTCGAGCGGAGTGCGGCCGATCAGTTGCCACCCGCCCGGACTGTCGGACGGATAGACACCGCCGAACCTCCCGGCGAGCGCGACGGAGCCGGCAGGTATTCTGACCCGAGGGGTGGTTCGCCTCGGAACATTGAAAATCGGATCGTCACAGGTCATGTAAGCAAAACCCGGTGCGAAGCCCGCGAACGCAACGATGAATGTCGCCTCGGTATGACGTCGGATTACCTCGGCTTGCGTGCAGCCGAGCAGATCGGCCACGTCCGGCAAATCCTCTCCATCATAGTTTACAGGAATCTCGAAGGTTTCACCATGACGCACCGCCTGCGAAGACAGGTCAAGACTGGAGATCAGTTGTATCAAGGCATGGCGGCTGACGATTGCCGGATCATAATCCACCATGATGGTGCGCGCGGCGGGGATGACGTCTCTTACGCCCTCTGGAAGGTGGGCACGCAGCGCGTCGAGAAGGCTGAGGGTCTCTTGTAACCCATCGAGTTCGACGAGTAGCGAACTTGATCCAGACGGCAGGAACCGCATGTTCTCAGACATTGTCTTCGACCCCCGATGCGAAGGACCGGATTGCAATCGCGTGTGTCGAGAAGGTTTTGCGCAATGACCTGGCGATGGCCACGGCGTCCGGGCTATCGCCGTGGACACAAATCGATTGTGCCTCGATTGCGATATCTGTCCCGTCGATGGCCGTTATCCGTCCCTCCTGCACGAGGCGCAGCATTCGCGCGCAGACCTCGCGGCTGTCATGAATGACGGCGCCGGGCTGGCGGCGGCTGACAAGGCTGCCATCGCGATTGTAGGCCCGATCCGCAAAGGCTTCACATATGACCTTCAAGCCAGCCGATCGTGCCTGCTCAACGAATTGCGAGCCAGACAAAGCAACCACCGCCAGCCCCTTGTCGAGCTGCCGGATAGCGCTGATCACGTCCGATGCCTGTCTCGAATCGTGGGCGATGGTATTGTAGAGCGCTCCATGCGGCTTGACGTAGCGCACCGATGTCCCAGCGGCGGCGGCCAGCGCTTGAAGGGCGCCAATCTGATAAATCGTATCGGCAATGAGCTCGGGACTTGCGGGGTCCATATTTCTACGGCCAAATCCGACCAGATCTCTGTAGCCGACATGCGCGCCGACCACCACGCCGCACGCTTGGGCCGCATGCAACACCTTGAGAATTCCGGCAGGATCGCCCGCATGGAAGCCGCATGCGATATTCGCGCTGGAGACAATCTTCAGCAAAGCAGCATCGTCGCCCATCTGCCATGGGCCGAAGCTTTCACCGAGATCGCTGTTCAAATCTATCGTCGCCATTTTGCGCCTGTTCTTGAGCGATTGGGCGATGGGATGATCCCACCGCCGCAGCCTTGCCCGTTAAGATCCCCTAGCCTGTCTTGATCGTCTGTATTGATCGATGACGACGGCGAGTACGATGATGGCTCCCTTGATGATCTCCTGGTAATAGGATCCGATCTTGAGGAAGGTGAAGCCGGATGTGATGACGCCGAGGATGATTGTTCCGATCAGCGTTCCTGTTATGCGGCCGGAACCGCCGGCCAGCGATGTGCCGCCGATGACGGCAGCGGCGATGGCGTCGAGTTCGTATGCGGTGCCCATGGTCGGCTGGGCGGATGCTGCGCGGGCAGCGGTGACGACGCCAGCCAGTCCGGAGAGCACGCCTGCGACGATGTAGACCTTGATGAGATGGGATCCGATGTCGATGCCCG
>NZ_JAQJCJ010000044.1:0-19320 GCF_030182485.1 Rhizobium atlanticum | reverse complement strand
CGGGTTCGGTCAAGCCGCACAAGAAGTTCAAGGCAGAAGCCTACATCCTGACGAAGGAAGAGGGCGGCCGTCATACGCCGTTCTTCACCAACTACCGTCCGCAGTTCTACTTCCGCACGACGGACGTGACCGGCATCGTCACGCTGCCGGAAGGCACGGAAATGGTCATGCCGGGCGACAACGTCACGGTTGACGTCGAGCTGATCGTTCCGATCGCGATGGAAGAAAAGCTGCGCTTCGCTATCCGCGAAGGCGGCCGCACCGTCGGCGCCGGTATCGTCGCTTCGATCGTCGAGTAACCTTTCAGGTTATCCACAATCAGGAAGGCCCCGCTGGAAACAGCGGGGTTTTTCGTTTTTGATGCATCCGAGCTGTTTAACAGGTGTTGTAAAAATATCGTTAAAGATGCTCGTCACAGTATTTTGTTCATCTCACGTTCAGAAAGCAGTTGTGATTGGCTCATTTTAGTCCAGACTCCTCCCTGTAAAGAGGAGAGTCGGGATGATTCCAAAGGCCACATTCGTTGCGACGATATTCGCAATGTATGTTTTCACGATGTTTTTCATCGCTGCGATTCCGCAAGAGGTTGTTCAATCGGCCGGAGTGCAGATCAATGAGGTAAGCGTCGTCAAGTGACGACCTTTCCAGTTCATCGCACGGGGCTGCGGTGATAGGGCAATAATTGGCCAGGTGCTCCCGGATAGGGTGCTCCTGGCGCGGCGGGGTGAAATACCTCGCAGAACGCTCGCTTGCTCTTCGCGCGGAAGCGTCTAACTATGCCTCCGGTTTCATGATGCGGAGGACATTTCCATGAAAAAGCGGATTCTGTTCACGGGCGGTTCCGGCAAGGCAGGTCGCCATGCCGTGCCATGGCTCGTCAATGCAGGCTACGAGGTTCACAACCTCGATCTCGTGCCTCTGGACAGCCCCGGCGTCACCAATCTCATCGCCGACATCACCGATAGCGGCCAGGTCTTCAACGCGCTGTCGATGCATCGCGATTTTCCCGATCTCGACGAGGGCAGGGGTGTTCAGCCTTTCGATGCCGTCGTGCATTTCGCTGCCATTCCGCGCATTTTGATCAAGCCGGATAACGAGACCTTCCGCATCAACGTGATGGGCACTTACAATGTCATCGAAGCGGCGGTGAAGCTCGGGATCCGGAAGATCATCGTCGCATCGAGCGAGACGACCTACGGCGTCTGTTTCGCCGAAGGCCATCGCGACTTCCACCAATTTCCGCTGGAGGAAGATTACGACGTCAACCCGATGGATTCCTACGGCCTTTCCAAGGTCGTCAACGAAAAGACGGCGCGCGCCTTTGCCGAACGATCGGGCTTCGACATCTATGCGCTGCGTATCGGCAACGTTATCGAGCCGCACGAATATGAGAGGTTTCCGACCTATTTTGCCCATCCCGAGATGCGCAAGCGCATCACCTGGAGCTATATCGACGCTCGCGACCTCGGACAGATCTGCCATCTCTGCATCGAGAAGGACGGGCTCGGCTATCAGGTCTTCAACG
Source organism: Rhizobium atlanticum (assembly GCF_030182485.1). Lineage (NCBI taxonomy): Bacteria > Pseudomonadati > Pseudomonadota > Alphaproteobacteria > Hyphomicrobiales > Rhizobiaceae > Rhizobium > Rhizobium atlanticum. The sequence goes on along the minus strand of NZ_JAQJCJ010000044.1, from coordinate 17,795 downwards.
CCGCTAACGACACGGTTTCGGCCAATACGCCGTCGAAGGAACTGGCGAAGCGATTCTTCCCGAACGTGCCCTTCACCCGCGAGATCGGTGAATATGAGGGGCTGCTTTCCAACCGTAAGATTCGGGAGGTGTTGGGCTTCAAGGAAGAACACGACTGGCGGAAATATGTGAAGGTCTGAAGGCTTTCCGGTTACGCCACCCAAAAGCCGACGCTCGCAAATGAGCAGAAGGCTTTGAAAATCGAAAATCGTGCTTGCCAATCCGCTGCCGCCGTCTTAAAGGGAGCGCCATGCATTTCAGCAGCGATTTGCGGGTCTTGGCCCGGGCGCTGAAGGATGGGCATGAAGGGGTATAGCTCAGTTGGTAGAGCGGCGGTCTCCAAAACCGCAGGTCGGGGGTTCGAGCCCCTCTGCCCCTGCCATTTTTCCTGATACGGACAGCGCGGCGCTGCTCGCGGCATACCGGGCTGGGGATCAATTGGTGGCAACTAATTTCGTTAAACTTCGGTTTCCCTCTTGTGCATTCGGGAATCGGTGTTTATTTAGGGTTCAACAGACACGCGGTGCGTGGGGCTGATAGTTTCAGCTTTACGCGCCGTAATTGCGTGGGCAGTCGATGGCATCCAAATCCAATCCGTTAGCGTTTCTGCAGCAGGTTCGCTCCGAGACGTCCAAGGTCACATGGCCGTCGCGCCGCGAGACGATGATCTCGACGGTCATGGTGCTGGTGATGGTGGTATTTGCCGCGCTGTTTTTCTTTGCCGCTGACCAGCTGATCGGCTGGGTCCTGAGCTTCGTGCTCAATACCGGCAACTGATACGGGTGGAGATGAAAATGGCGGCACGTTGGTACATCGTCCACGCGTACTCGAATTTTGAAAAGAAGGTAGCTGAAGACATCGAGAACAAGGCTCGCCAGAAGGGGCTTGAGCACCTGTTCGAGAAGATCCTCGTGCCGACCGAAAAGGTTGTGGAAGTGCGTCGCGGCCGCAAGGTCGATAGCGAGCGCAAGTTCTTCCCGGGTTATGTCCTGGTTCGCGCCAATCTGACGGACGAGGCCTACCACCTGATCAAGAATACGCCGAAGGTCACGGGTTTCCTCGGCTCCGACAATAAGCCCGTTCCGATTCCGGATTATGAAGCCGAGCGTATTCTCGGCCAGGTTCAGGAAGGTGTCGAGCGGCCGAAGGCATCCGTTACCTTCGAGATCGGCGAGCAGGTCCGCGTTTCCGATGGTCCCTTCGCCTCGTTCAACGGCACGGTTCAGGATGTGGACGAAGAGCGTTCGCGCCTGAAGGTGGAAGTGTCGATTTTCGGCCGCGCAACACCGGTCGAGCTGGAATACGCTCAGGTCGAGAAGGTCTGATTGCAGATTTGGAGGCTGGCCTTTTTAGGTCTGTTTCCGGCGGACCTAGTCCGCATCCGCGTGGAAGGTGAGGGGTCTTAGCCGGGCCCTATTGATCCGCACCACGCAACCGCAGCCGCCGGAGCGATCCGGCATCACGGGCCGGGCAACCGGCCGTTCATGAAAGGCAGAGAGATATGGCTAAGAAAGTTGCAGGCCAGCTCAAGCTTCAGGTCAAGGCAGGATCGGCGAACCCGTCCCCGCCGATCGGCCCGGCGCTTGGTCAGCGTGGCATTAACATCATGGAATTCTGCAAGGCGTTCAACGCCGCCACGCAGGAAATGGAAAAGGGTATGCCGATTCCGGTCGTCATCACCTATTACCAGGACAAGTCCTTCACCTTCGCGATGAAGCAGCCTCCGGTCAGCTACTGGCTGAAGAAGGAAGCGAAGATCACCTCCGGTTCCAAGACCCCGGGTAAGGGCGCAAAGGCCGGTACCCTCACCAAGGCTCAGATCAAGACGATCGCGGAAGCTAAGATGAAGGACCTGAACGCAGCGGATATCGAAGGCGCAATGGCGATGATCGAGGGCTCTGCCCGCGCCATGGGCCTGGAAGTGGTGGGTTAAGACCATGGCAGGCAAGCGCACACGCAAGATCAACGAAGGTGTTGATCCCACCAAGCTCTACGCTCTGACGACCGCCATCGGCATGGTCAAGGAACGGGCTGTCGCAAAGTTCGACGAAACCATCGAAGTCTCGATGAACCTCGGCGTTGACCCGCGTCATGCGGACCAGATGGTTCGCGGCGTCGTCAACCTGCCGAACGGCACCGGCCGTACGGTTCGCGTCGCCGTCTTCGCTCGTGGCGCCAAGGCTGACGAAGCCAAGGCTGCCGGTGCCGATGTCGTTGGCGCCGAAGACCTCGTCGAAATCGTCCAGGGCGGCAAGATCGAATTCGATCGCTGCATCGCCACCCCCGACATGATGCCGCTCGTCGGCCGTCTCGGTAAGGTTCTTGGCCCGCGCGGCATGATGCCGAACCCGAAGGTCGGAACCGTCACCATGGACGTCGCCGGAGCCGTCAAGGCTTCCAAGGGCGGCGCCGTCGAGTTCCGCGTCGAGAAGGCTGGTATCGTCCATGCCGGCATTGGCAAGGCCTCTTTCGACGCCAAGGCTCTGGAAGAAAACATCCGCGCCTTTGCCGACGCGGTCATCAAGGCGAAGCCGGCTGGCGCTAAGGGCAATTACGTCAAGCGCGTGGCGATATCCTCGACCATGGGCCCGGGCGTCAAGATCGAAGTCGGCTCGGTCACCGCGGCTCCGACTGCATAAGTTTATGGCCGGGCTTCGGCCCGGTCGCTGAATTTCCGGCCTCGCAAGGGGCCGGAATATTCCGGAGAAATCCGGAATCCTGTCCGAGATTGCAGGTGGTTTTCCCTTAATCACTTGGCCTGCATGAGACGGGTAAGACCCGAATTGCATGAAGTTCGCTTCTTGGAACTCGGTTCGAGCCTTGGATGCCTTGTGCCTCTTTAGCCTTGATTGGCGCGGAGCGCGAGGGGACAGGATCCTCAAGCGTCGCTTGGGACCTTTTTTGATCCCAGGGGGCAAAAGGCAACCCGGTGGGTCCGTTTCCAACGGTCCCGCCAACTGGAGATAGGCAGTGGAAAGAGCGGAAAAACGCGAATTCGTCACGGAACTGAACGAAGTCTTCAAGGCTTCGGGCTCGGTTGTCGTGGCCCACTATGCTGGTGCTACAGTCGCACAGATGAACGATTTTCGTTCGAAGATGCGCGCTGCTGGCGGCACCGTCAAAGTCGCGAAGAACCGCCTGGCCAAAATTGCCCTTCAGGGTACGGAAGCGGAAGGGATTTCCAATCTCTTCAAGGGTCAGACCCTCATTGCTTACAGCAATGATCCGATCATCGCTCCGAAGGTCGTCATGGATTTCGCCAAGACCAACGACAAGATCGTGGTTCTCGGCGGCGCCATGGGTACGACAACGCTGAACGCCGAAGGTGTCAAGTCGCTTGCGACCCTGCCTTCGCTGGACGAACTGCGTGCGAAGCTGCTGGGCATGATCCAGACCCCGGCTACCCGCATTGCAGGCGTTGTTGCAGCACCGGCAAGCCAGCTTGCTCGCGTGTTCTCGGCCTACGCCAAGAAGGACGAAGCCGCTTAAGGCGGTTTTTCGCTGTACATACTCAACAGTTCGAACCGAACAAAAGGAACTAGAAAATGGCTGATCTCGCAAAGATCGTTGAAGACCTCTCCTCGCTGACCGTTCTGGAAGCTGCAGAACTGTCGAAGCTTCTTGAAGAAAAGTGGGGCGTTTCCGCCGCTGCTCCGGTAGCTGTTGCTGCCGTTGGCGGCGCTGCAGGCGGCGCAGCTGCTCCGGCTGAAGAAGAAAAGACCGAGTTCGACGTCATCCTCACGGATGCCGGCGCCAACAAGATCAACGTCATCAAGGAAGTCCGCGCCATCACCGGCCTCGGCCTCAAGGAAGCCAAGGACCTCGTCGAAGGCGCTCCGAAGGCTGTCAAGGAAGGCGTTTCCAAGGCTGAAGCCGCCGACATCAAGAAGAAGCTTGAAGACGCAGGCGCAAAGGCCGACGTCAAGTAATCTTGAACTGCACGTGGGAGGCGGCATTTACTGCCTCCCATTTGCCGTTTTCCTGAACGAATTACCCAAAAGCCGCGTGAAAACGGCTTTTGGGTAATGGGTTCTTCAAGAGCATGGTCTCGAACCGAAGCGCCAAGGCAATCCGGCCTGGCTATTTCGGGAGGTGGGACGAGGTTGAACTACTCATTGATCGGCGGGGTCGACTGGCCATCGGTTCCCGTCCGTTGCAGGCCCGGATGCAATTTTTGAAGGAGCGACGATGGCTCAGACCCTTTCGTTCAATGGTCGCAGGCGCGTACGCAAGTTTTTTGGTAAGATCCCCGAAGTCGCAGAAATGCCGAACCTCATCGAGGTTCAGAAGGCGTCCTACGACCAGTTTCTGATGGTTGAAGAGCCGAAGGGCGGTCGCCCTGACGAAGGCCTTCAGGCCGTCTTCAAGTCCGTTTTCCCGATCACCGACTTCTCCGGCGCCTCGATGCTGGAGTTCGTATCTTACGAATTCGAACCACCGAAGTTCGACGTTGACGAGTGCCGCCAGCGCGACCTGACCTATGCCGCGCCGCTGAAGGTCACTCTCCGTCTCATCGTGTTCGATATCGACGAGGATACCGGCGCAAAGTCGATCAAGGACATCAAGGAACAGTCGGTTTACATGGGCGACATGCCGCTCATGACGAACAACGGCACGTTCATCGTCAACGGCACCGAGCGCGTCATCGTCTCGCAGATGCACCGTTCGCCGGGCGTCTTCTTCGACCACGACAAGGGCAAGAGCCATTCTTCCGGCAAGCTGCTCTTCGCCGCCCGCGTCATTCCTTATCGCGGCTCCTGGCTCGATATCGAATTCGATGCCAAGGACATCGTCTACGCCCGCATCGACCGCCGCCGCAAGATCCCCGTCACGTCGCTGCTGATGGCGCTCGGCATGGACGGCGAGGAAATCCTCGACACCTTCTACACGAAGTCTCTCTACAAGCGCGACGGCGAAGGCTGGCGCATTCCCTTCAAGCCGGAAACGCTGAAGGGCGCCAAGGCAATCACCGAGATGGTCGACGCCGATACCGGGGAAGTAGTCGTGGAAGCCGGCAAGAAGCTGACGCCGCGCCTGTTGCGCCAGCTTTCGGATAAGGGCCTGAAGGCGCTGAAGGCCGGCGACGACGATCTCTACGGCAACTACCTTGCCGAGGATATCGTCAACTACTCGACGGGTGAGATCTATCTCGAGGCCGGCGACGAGATCGACGAGAAGACGCTTGCCGTCATCCTCGCAAACGGTTTTGACGAGATCCCGGTTCTCGGCATCGACCACATTAATGTCGGCGCCTATATCCGCAACACGCTTTCGGCTGACAAGAACGAGAACCGTCAGGACGCTCTGTTCGACATCTATCGCGTCATGCGCCCGGGTGAACCGCCGACCATGGAATCGGCCGAAGCCATGTTCAACTCGCTGTTCTTCGATGCGGAGCGTTACGACCTCTCCGCCGTCGGCCGCGTCAAGATGAACATGCGCCTCGACCTCTCCGTCGAGGACACCGTTCGCATACTGCGCAAGGACGACATCCTGGCGGTGGTCAAGATGCTGGTCGAACTGCGCGACGGCAAGGGCGAGATCGACGACATCGACAACCTCGGCAACCGTCGCGTCCGCTCGGTCGGCGAGCTGATGGAGAACCAGTACCGTCTCGGCCTGCTCCGCATGGAGCGTGCGATCAAGGAACGCATGTCCTCGATCGAAATCGACACGGTCATGCCGCAGGACCTGATCAACGCCAAGCCGGCTGCCGCAGCCGTCCGCGAATTCTTCGGCTCCTCGCAGCTCTCGCAGTTCATGGACCAGGTCAACCCGCTGTCGGAAATCACCCACAAGCGCCGTCTTTCGGCCCTTGGTCCGGGCGGTCTGACCCGCGAGCGCGCCGGCTTCGAAGTCCGCGACGTGCATCCGACCCACTATGGCCGCATCTGCCCGATCGAAACGCCGGAAGGCCCGAACATCGGTCTGATCAACTCGCTTGCAACCTTTGCCCGCGTCAACAAATACGGCTTCATCGAGAGCCCGTACAGGCGCATCGTCGACGGCAAGGTGACGAACGACGTGCTCTACCTCTCCGCCATGGAAGAGGCGAAGTACTACGTCGCGCAGGCCAACGCCGAACTGAACGCTGACGGTTCCTTCGTCGACGAATTCGTCGTCTGCCGTCACGCGGGTGAAGTTATGCTCGCGCCCCGCGACAGCATGAACCTGATGGACGTTTCGCCGAAGCAGGTCGTTTCGGTTGCTGCGGCACTCATCCCGTTCCTGGAAAACGACGACGCCAACCGCGCCCTTATGGGCTCGAACATGCAGCGTCAGGCTGTGCCGCTGTTGCGTGCCGAAGCGCCGTTCGTCGGCACCGGCATGGAGCCGGTCGTCGCGCGTGACTCCGGTGCCGCCATCGGCGCCCGCCGTGGCGGCGTCGTCGACCAGGTCGACGCGACGCGTATCGTTATCCGCGCCACGGAGGACCTCGAAGCCGGCAAGTCCGGCGTCGATATCTACCGCCTGCAGAAGTTCCAGCGTTCGAACCAGAACACCTGCGTCAACCAGCGTCCGCTGGTCACCGTCGGTGACGTCGTCAACCGCGGCGATATTCTCGCCGACGGTCCGTCGACAGATCTCGGCGACCTGGCTCTCGGCCGCAACGCGCTCGTCGCGTTCATGCCCTGGAACGGCTACAACTACGAAGACTCGATCCTGCTCTCCGAGCGCATCGTTGCCGACGACGTGTTCACCTCCATCCACATCGAGGAATTCGAAGTGATGGCGCGCGACACCAAGCTCGGCCCCGAGGAAATCACCCGCGATATTCCGAACGTCTCGGAAGAAGCGCTGAAGAACCTCGACGAAGCCGGCATCGTCTATATCGGCGCCGAGGTTCAGCCGGGCGATATCCTCGTCGGCAAGATCACGCCGAAGGGCGAAAGCCCGATGACGCCGGAAGAAAAGCTTCTGCGCGCCATCTTCGGCGAGAAAGCCTCCGACGTGCGCGACACCTCCATGCGCATGCCGCCCGGCACCTATGGCACGATCGTCGAAGTTCGCGTCTTCAACCGCCATGGCGTCGAGAAGGACGAGCGCGCGATGGCGATCGAACGCGAAGAGATCGAGCGTCTCGCCAAGGACCGTGACGACGAGCAGGCGATCCTCGACCGTAACGTCTATGGTCGTCTGATCGACATGCTGCGCGGCCAGGTCTCGATTGCCGGTCCGAAGGGCTTCAAGAAGGGCACCGAGCTTTCGAACGCCGTCGTCTCCGAATATCCCCGCTCGCAGTGGTGGATGTTCGCCGTCGAGGACGAGAAGGTGCAGAGCGAACTCGAAGCGCTCCGCGGCCAGTACGACGAGTCCAAGTCGCGCCTCGAACAGCGCTTCATGGATAAGGTCGAGAAGGTCCAGCGCGGCGATGAAATGCCTCCGGGCGTCATGAAGATGGTCAAGGTCTTCGTTGCCGTGAAGCGCAAGATCCAGCCGGGCGATAAGATGGCCGGTCGTCACGGGAACAAGGGCGTGGTCTCGCGCATTGTGCCTGTCGAGGACATGCCGTTCCTCGAAGACGGCACGCATGTCGACGTCGTTCTGAACCCGCTCGGCGTGCCTTCGCGCATGAACGTCGGCCAGATCCTGGAAACGCACCTGGGCTGGGCTTGCGCAGGCATGGGTCGCCAGATCGGCGAACTGATCGAAGCGTATAAAGCCAATGGCAACATCGAGCCACTGCGCAAGACCATTGGCGATGTCGTGGGCGACGGTCCCAAGGCCGAACAGGTCCAGGACTTCGACGATGAGTCCGTTCTGCGTCTCGCCGACCAGTGGAAGCGCGGTGTTTCGATCGCAACGCCGGTCTTCGACGGCGCTAACGAAGGTGACGTCAACGACATGCTGCGTCTGGCGGGTCTCAAGGACACCGGCCAGTCGACGCTCTATGACGGCCGTACCGGCGAGCAGTTCGACCGCCAGGTGACCGTGGGCTACATCTACATGCTGAAGCTCAACCACCTGGTCGACGACAAGATCCATGCCCGTTCGATCGGCCCTTACTCGCTCGTGACCCAGCAGCCGCTGGGCGGCAAGGCGCAGTTCGGCGGTCAGCGCTTCGGCGAAATGGAAGTCTGGGCGCTCGAAGCCTATGGCGCCGCCTATACGCTGCAGGAAATGCTGACGGTGAAGTCGGACGACGTCGCCGGCCGCACCAAGGTCTACGAAGCCATTGTCCGCGGAGACGACACGTTCGAAGCCGGTATTCCGGAAAGCTTCAACGTTCTCGTCAAGGAAATGCGCTCGCTGGGCCTCAGCGTCGAGCTCGAGAACACCAAGCTCGACGAAGCGCAGGCAACCCAGCTGCCGGACGCGGCCGAGTAAACATTGATAGGGCGTGCGCTGCCAATGCGGCGCACGCCGGTCCCGCCGGGAGCCGCATCTGTCGGCCCGGAAGGGAAGTTTCGCCGCATCTTGCGGTTATTCTCGTTTAAGCGAGGGAGGCGGCTCCCGGGAATTGCCGCCGGCCATCGCATTTTGAGGGCGCTTTAGCCCATGAAGGAGACAGGCATGAACCAAGAGGTCATGAATCTTTTCAATCCGCAGGTGCCTACACAGAATTTCGATTCCATTCGGATTTCGATCGCGTCTCCGGAGAAGATCCTCTCCTGGTCCTACGGTGAGATCAAGAAGCCGGAAACCATTAACTACCGTACGTTCAAGCCGGAACGCGACGGTCTGTTCTGCGCACGCATCTTTGGCCCGATCAAGGATTACGAATGCTTGTGCGGCAAGTACAAGCGCATGAAGTACAAGGGCATCATCTGCGAAAAGTGCGGCGTCGAAGTCACGCTGTCGCGTGTTCGCCGTGAGCGCATGGGCCATATCGAGCTCGCCGCTCCCGTTGCCCACATCTGGTTCCTGAAGTCGCTGCCGTCGCGCATCTCGACCCTGCTCGACATGACGCTGAAGGATGTCGAGCGCGTCCTCTATTTCGAAAACTACATCGTCACCGAGCCCGGCCTGACCGCGCTCAAGGAGCACCAGCTCCTGACGGAAGAAGAGTACATGCTCGCCGTCGACGAATACGGCGAAGACCAGTTCACCGCGATGATCGGCGCTGAGGCGATCTACGAGATGCTGGCCTCGATGAACCTCGAAAAGATCGCCGGCGATCTGCGCTCCGAGCTTGCCGACACGACGTCGGATCTCAAGCAGAAGAAGCTGATGAAGCGCCTGAAGATCGTCGAGAACTTCATGGAGTCAGGCAATCGTCCGGAATGGATGATCATGAAGGTCGTTCCGGTCATCCCGCCGGATCTGCGCCCGCTCGTTCCGCTCGACGGCGGCCGTTTCGCGACGTCGGATCTGAACGATCTCTATCGCCGCGTCATCAACCGTAACAACCGTCTGAAGCGCCTGATCGAATTGCGCGCTCCGGGCATCATCATCCGCAACGAAAAGCGCATGCTGCAGGAATCTGTCGACGCGCTCTTCGATAACGGCCGCCGCGGCCGCGTCATCACCGGCGCCAACAAGCGCCCGCTGAAGTCGCTGTCCGACATGCTGAAGGGTAAACAGGGCCGCTTCCGTCAGAACCTGCTCGGTAAGCGCGTCGACTATTCCGGCCGTTCGGTCATCGTCACCGGTCCGGAACTGAAGCTGCATCAGTGCGGTCTTCCGAAGAAGATGGCGCTCGAGCTCTTCAAGCCGTTCATCTATGCCCGCCTGGACGCCAAGGGTTACTCCTCGACCGTCAAGCAGGCCAAGAAGCTGGTTGAAAAGGAAAAGCCGGAAGTTTGGGATATCCTCGACGAGGTCATCCGCGAACATCCGGTTCTGCTGAACCGCGCACCGACGCTGCACCGCCTGGGCATCCAGGCCTTCGAACCCACCCTGGTCGAAGGCAAGGCCATCCAGCTGCACCCGCTCGTCTGCACGGCCTTCAACGCCGACTTCGATGGCGACCAGATGGCTGTTCACGTGCCGCTGTCGCTCGAAGCCCAGCTCGAAGCCCGTGTGCTGATGATGTCGACGAACAACATCCTGCATCCGGCAAACGGCGCGCCGATCATCGTTCCCTCGCAGGACATGGTTCTCGGCCTCTACTATCTGTCGATCCTGAACCAGAACGAACCGGGCGAAGGTATGGCTTTCTCCGATCTCGGCGAGCTGCATCACGCGCTGGAAAACAAGGTCGTCACGCTGCACACCAAGATCCGCGGCCGCTTCAAGTCGATCGGCGAGGATGGCAAGCCCTACTCCAAGATCTATGAGACGACGCCCGGCCGTCTGCTTATCGGCGAACTGCTGCCGAAGAACGGCAAGGTGCCCTTCGACATCTGCAACCAGGAAATGACCAAGAAGAACATCTCCAAGATGATCGACACGGTCTATCGCCATTGCGGCCAGAAGGACACGGTCATCTTCTGCGACCGCATCATGCAGCTCGGCTTCGCCCATGCCTGCCGCGCCGGCATTTCGTTCGGCAAGGACGACATGGTCATCCCGGCCACCAAGGCGAAGATCGTTGCAGACACCGAAAACCTGGTGAAGGAATACGAGCAGCAGTACAATGACGGCCTCATCACGCAGGGCGAAAAGTACAACAAGGTTGTCGACGCCTGGGGCAAGGCGACCGAAAAGGTCGCCGAAGAAATGATGGCGCGCATCAAGGCGGTCGAATTCGACGAGAACACCGGCCGTCAGAAGCCGATGAACTCGATCTACATGATGAGCCACTCTGGCGCCCGCGGTTCTCCGAACCAGATGCGCCAGCTGGGCGGCATGCGCGGCCTGATGGCCAAGCCGTCGGGCGAAATCATCGAGACGCCGATCATCTCGAACTTCAAGGAAGGCCTGACCGTCAACGAGTACTTCAACTCGACGCACGGCGCCCGTAAGGGTCTGGCAGATACCGCCTTGAAGACTGCAAACTCCGGTTACCTGACCCGCCGTCTCGTCGACGTCGCGCAGGATTGCATCGTCACGCACGTCGATTGCGGCACCGAAACCGGCCTGACCATGACCGCCATCGTCGATGCCGGCCAGGTCGTCGCCTCGCTCGGCGCCCGTATCCTCGGCCGCACGGCGCTTGACGACATCGATCATCCGGTGACGGGCGAGCGCATCGTCGATGCCGGCAAGATGATCCTCGAGCCCGATGTCATCGAGATCGAGAAGGCTGGCATCCAGTCGATCCGCATCCGCTCGGCGCTGACTTGCGAAATCCAGACGGGCGTCTGCTCGGTCTGCTATGGCCGCGACCTCGCGCGCGGTACGCCGGTCAATATGGGCGAAGCCGTCGGCGTCATCGCCGCTCAGTCGATCGGCGAGCCGGGAACCCAGCTCACCATGCGTACCTTCCACCTTGGCGGTACGGCAACCGTGGTCGACCAGTCGTTCCTGGAAGCCTCGTACGAAGGTACGGTGCAGATCAAGAACCGCAACGTGCTGCGCAACTCAGAAGGCAGCCTCGTTGCCATGGGTCGCAACATGACCGTCCAGATCCTGGACGAGCGTGGCGTCGAGCGCTCTTCGCAACGTGTCGCCTACGGTTCGAAGCTGCACGTTGACGAAGGTGACAAGGTCAAGCGCGGGCAGCGCCTGGCGGAGTGGGATCCTTACACCCGTCCGATGATGACGGAAGTTGCCGGTACCGTTCAGTTCGAAGACCTCGTCGATGGTCTCTCGGTTCTGGAAGCGACCGACGAATCCACCGGCATCACCAAGCGTCAGGTCATTGACTGGCGTTCGACCCCGCGCGGTTCGGACCTCAAGCCGGCGATCGTCATCAAGGACGCCAGCGGCAATGTCGCGAAGCTGTCCCGCGGTGGTGACGCACGCTTCCTGCTCTCGGTCGACGCAATTCTGTCGGTCGAGCCGGGCACGAAAGTCTCGCAGGGTGACGTTCTCGCCCGTTCGCCGCTCGAAAGCGCCAAGACCAAGGACATCACCGGTGGTCTGCCGCGTGTTGCCGAACTGTTCGAAGCGCGCCGTCCGAAGGACCACGCCATCATCGCAGAGATCGATGGTACGATCCGCCTCGGCCGCGACTACAAGAACAAGCGTCGCGTCATCATCGAACCGGCGGAAGACGGTGTCGAGCCTGTCGAATACCTGATCCCGAAGGGCAAGCCCTTCCACCTTCAGGACGGCGACTATATCGAAAAGGGTGACTACATCCTCGACGGTAACCCGGCTCCGCACGACATCCTGGCGATCAAGGGCGTGGAGGCTCTCGCTTCCTACCTGGTCAACGAAATCCAGGAAGTCTATCGTCTGCAGGGCGTCGTCATCAACGACAAGCACATCGAAGTAATCGTCCGTCAGATGCTGCAGAAGGTGGAGATCACCGATGCAGGCGACTCGACCTACATCGTCGGCGACAACGTCGACCGGATCGAGCTGGAGGACGTCAACGACCACCTGATCGAGCAGGGCAAGAAGCCCGCCAGCGGCGAGCCGGTCCTTCTCGGCATCACCAAGGCGTCGCTGCAGACCCCGTCCTTCATCTCGGCCGCGTCCTTCCAGGAAACGACCAAGGTGCTGACGGAAGCTGCAATCGCCGGCAAGACTGACGGCCTGCAGGGACTGAAGGAAAACGTCATCGTCGGCCGCCTCATCCCGGCCGGCACCGGCGGCACCATGACCCAGATCCGCCGCATCGCCACGTCGCGCGACGAGCTCATCCTCGAAGAGCGCCGCAAGGGCACTGGGGCAGCGGTCGCCACCCCGATGCTGCAGGACATGGCCGAAAACGCCCCGGCTGCGGAATAATCCGCAGCTGAGGTCCAGGAATTGAAAACCGCCCGGAGCGATCTGGGCGGTTTTCGTTTGTGCTAGCCTCTAATTGATCGGGGGAGGGAGGGCGTTCCCGTCAGTTGAACCGGATGATCGCGACCTCGCCATCAACCGCACCCTGATACGCCGAGGCGTGCGGCTCTTCCGCCGGAATTTCGGTCAGCATGCCGATCTGGTCGAGATCGGCCTCGATGAAACCCTCCTCGGCAAGAGCGTTCAAGGCTTCGCGCACCGCGGTGTCGTCGTCGGGCGCCTTCAGCAGGATGTGCAGGTCGATGCCTTCGCTGGCCTCGGACTCATAGCCTTTGCCGATGATGATGAAGATCATCGGCCCGTCGAAATTATTGTCGTTATCAGGTGTCGTGATCATCGCCTGTCCTCGGTTCCTGGAGATTCGCTTTGTCGAATCCGCTGAGAGGACCTAACGCCGCAATCGCTGATTCCCTAACCGCTTTTGCTGCAAGGCCCAAGTTTTTATCTTGGCGCACGTCCCTGAATGCGTCTAGAAGGATGAAAACAGGGCGTTCGGCCCGCATATCAAGGTGATGCGGCCAAGTTTATTTCTTAACTGGCCTTGACGGAACGGGTGGAAACCAGTAGTACCCCGCCCATCAGATCCCATGTGAGGCTTGGCTGTTCGGGGCGACGCGCCCTGAAATTCACCTCAAACAAGGTTCTAAACGCACGTTGAAGTCATGATGCTGCACGCATGACGCAGGTTTTTATGCGTCCTCTGCTCCTTGTGGTCCATCTGCGGAAGCGGATCGGGCCATATTTTGCGCATTGACGGAAAGCATGCGTCATTGCCGGAGACGGCGTGAGTTCAAGCCCGCAAGGGTACTGAGATAAACGTAAGGGATGGTTGAATGCCTACCGTAAACCAGCTGATCCGCAAGCCTCGCCAGGCGAACGTAAAGCGTAATAAGGTTCCCGCTCTCCAGGAGAACCCGCAGAAGCGCGGCGTTTGCACGCGCGTCTACACGACCACGCCGAAGAAGCCGAACTCGGCTCTGCGTAAGGTCGCAAAGATCCGCCTGACCAACGGCTTCGAAGTCATTGGTTACATCCCCGGCGAAGGTCACAACCTTCAGGAACACTCCGTCGTCATGATCCGTGGCGGCCGCGTAAAAGACCTTCCGGGTGTCCGTTATCACATCATCCGCGGCGTTCTCGATACCCAGGGTGTCAAGAACCGCAAGCAGCGTCGCTCCAAGTACGGTGCGAAGCGTCCGAAGTAATTCGGATTTTGAATAATCCGGCGCTGCGCGAGGTCCTCCGCGTGATAAAGCGCCTTAACGGTTGAAGAGACGAAAAGTATGTCCAGACGTCATAAAGCAGAAAAGCGCGAGATCAATCCGGATCCGAAGTTCGGTGACCTCGTCGTGACCAAGTTCATGAATGCCATCATGCTCGATGGTAAGAAGTCCGTTGCTGAAAACATCGTCTACGGTGCGTTCGACGCCGTCCAGGGCAAGTCCAAGCAGGAGCCGCTTTCGGTTTTCCATTCTGCGCTCGACAACATTGCCCCGCACGTTGAAGTCCGCTCGCGCCGCGTCGGTGGTGCGACCTATCAGGTTCCGGTCGACGTCCGTCCGGAGCGCCGCCAGGCTCTCGCCATTCGCTGGCTGATTGCCGCTGCCCGCAAGCGCAACGAAACCACCATGATCGACCGTCTGTCCGGCGAACTGCTCGATGCGTCCAACAACCGCGGCTCCGCCGTCAAGAAGCGCGAAGACACGCACAAGATGGCTGACGCCAACCGCGCGTTCTCGCACTATCGCTGGTAATTCCGAACGGTATCGAAAGGCAGTCCACAATGGCTCGCGAATATAAGATCGAAGACTACCGCAATTTCGGTATCATGGCGCATATCGACGCCGGCAAGACCACGACTACCGAGCGTATCCTTTACTACACCGGCAAGTCGCACAAGATCGGCGAAGTCCACGACGGCGCAGCCACCATGGACTGGATGGAGCAGGAGCAGGAGCGTGGCATCACGATCACCTCTGCCGCCACCACGACCTTCTGGAAGGGCCGTGACGGCAAGATGCGCCGCTTCAACATCATCGACACTCCCGGCCACGTCGACTTCACCATCGAAGTCGAGCGTTCGCTGCGCGTTCTCGACGGTGCCATCGCGCTGCTCGACGCCAACGCCGGCGTTGAGCCGCAGACGGAAACCGTCTGGCGCCAGGCTGAGAAGTATCATGTTCCGCGGATGATCTTCTGCAACAAGATGGACAAGACCGGCGCTGACTTCTACCGCTCCGTCGAGATGATCAAGACCCGCCTCGGCGCCACCGCCGTCGTCATGCAGTTGCCGATCGGCGCTGAAAGCGACTTCAAGGGCGTTGTCGACCTGGTCGAGATGAACGCGCTGATCTGGCGCGACGAATCGCTCGGCGCCCAGTGGGACGTCGTCGAAATCCCGGATGACCTGAAGGCCAAGGCTGAAGAATATCGCGAAAAGCTGATCGAGACCGTTGTCGAGATCGACGAAGCTGCGATGGAAGCCTACCTCGAAGGCAACATGCCCGACAACGACAAGATCCGCGAACTCGTCCGCCGCGGCACCATCGACGTCAAGTTCCATCCGATGTTCTGCGGCACCGCCTTCAAGAACAAGGGTGTGCAGCCGCTGCTCGACGCCGTCGTCGACTACCTGCCGTCGCCGCTCGACATCCCGGCGATCAAGGGCATCGACTTCAAGACCGAAGCTGATATCGAGCGTCATGCAGACGACGCCGAGCCGCTTTCGATGCTGGCGTTCAAGATCATGAACGACCCCTTCGTCGGTTCGCTCACCTTCGCACGCATCTATTCCGGCAAGCTCGAAAAGGGCTCTTCGGTTCTGAACACGGTCAAGGACAAGCGCGAGCGCGTCGGCCGCATGCTGCAGATGCACTCTAACTCGCGTGAAGACATCGAAGAAGCCTTCGCAGGCGACATCGTTGCTCTCGCCGGCCTCAAGGAAACCACCACTGGCGATACGCTCTGCGATCCGCTGAAGCCGGTTATCCTCGAGCGCATGGAATTCCCCGAGCCGGTCATCCAGATCGCCATCGAGCCGAAGTCCAAGGGCGACCAGGAAAAGATGGGCCTCGCGCTCAACCGCCTGGCAGCTGAAGACCCGTCCTTCCGCGTAAAGACGGACCAGGAATCCGGCCAGACGATCATCGCCGGCATGGGCGAATTGCATCTCGACATCATCGTCGACCGCATGCGCCGCGAGTTCAAGGTCGAAGCAAACGTCGGTGCGCCGCAGGTTGCTTACCGCGAAACCATCACGCGCCAGACCGAAGAAGACTACACGCACAAGAAACAGACCGGTGGTACCGGCCAGTTCGCACGCGTCAAGATCATCTTCGAACCGAACCCGGAAGGCGAAGACTTCAAGTTCGAATCCAAGATCGTCGGCGGTGCGGTTCCGAAGGAATACATACCGGGCGTTCAGAAGGGCATCGAAAGCGTTCTGTCTTCCGGTCCGCTGGCTGGCTTCCCGATGCTGGGCGTCAAGGCGACGCTTATCGACGGCGCCTTCCACGACGTCGACTCCTCGGTCCTGGCGTTCGAAATCGCTGCTCGCGCTTGCTTCCGTGAAGCAGCCAAGAAGGCCGGCGCTCAGCTCCTCGAGCCGATGATGAAGGTCGAGGTCGTCACCCCGGAAGATTATGTCGGTGATGTTATCGGCGACCTCAACTCCCGCCGTGGCCAGATCCAGGGTCAGGAAAGCCGTGGTATTGCGGTTGTCATCAGCGCCAACGTTCCGCTGGCCAACATGTTCAAGTACGTCGACAACCTGCGCTCCATGTCGCAGGGCCGTGCTCAGAAATGGCAAAGAGTAAGTTTGAGCGCAACAAGCCGCACGTCAACATCGGCACGATCGGCCACGTTGACCACGGCAAGACGTCTCTGACGGCAGCGATCACGAAGTACTTCGGTGAGTTCAAGGCGTACGACCAGATCGACGCGGCTCCGGAAGAGAAGGCGCGCGGCATCACGATCTCGACGGCGCACGTCGAGTATGAGACGCCGGCCCGCCACTACGCGCACGTCGACTGCCCCGGCCATGCCGACTACGTGAAGAACATGATCACCGGTGCGGCGCAGATGGACGGCGCGATCCTGGTTTGCTCGGCTGCTGACGGCCCGATGCCGCAGACGCGCGAACACATCCTGCTCGCCCGCCAGGTCGGCGTTCCGGCGATCGTTGTGTTCCTGAACAAGGTCGACCAGGTTGACGACGCCGAGCTTCTCGAGCTGGTCGAGCTTGAAGTTCGCGAACTTCTGTCGTCCTACGACTTCCCTGGCGACGACATTCCGGTCGTCAAGGGTTCGGCGCTTGCTGCTCTTGAAGATTCCGACAAGAAGATCGGCGAAGACGCGATCCGCGAGCTGATGGCAGCGGTCGACTCCTACATCCCGACGCCGGAGCGTCCGGTTGACCAGCCGTTCCTGATGCCGATCGAAGACGTGTTCTCGATCTCGGGCCGTGGTACGGTCG
This sequence comes from Rhizobium atlanticum, assembly GCF_030182485.1. Taxonomy (NCBI): domain Bacteria; kingdom Pseudomonadati; phylum Pseudomonadota; class Alphaproteobacteria; order Hyphomicrobiales; family Rhizobiaceae; genus Rhizobium; species Rhizobium atlanticum. The sequence goes on along the minus strand of NZ_JAQJCJ010000044.1, from coordinate 502 downwards.
TGACCGGCCGCGTCGAGCGTGGCATCATCAAGGTTGGTGAAGAAGTCGAGATCGTCGGCATCCGTCCGACCTCGAAGACGACGGTGACCGGCGTTGAAATGTTCCGCAAGCTGCTCGACCAGGGCCAGGCCGGCGACAACATCGGCGCGCTGATCCGCGGTGTGAACCGTGACGGCGTCGAGCGTGGTCAGATCCTGTGCAAGCCGGGTTCGGTCAAGCCGCACAAGAAGTTCAAGGCAGAAGCCTACATCCTGACGAAGGAAGAGGGCGGCCGTCATACGCCGTTCTTCACCAACTACCGTCCGCAGTTCTACTTCCGCACGACGGACGTGACCGGCATCGTCACGCTGCCGGAAGGCACGGAAATGGTCATGCCGGGCGACAACGTCACGGTTGACGTCGAGCTGATCGTTCCGATCGCGATGGAAGAAAAGCTGCGCTTCGCTATCCGCGAAGGCGGCCGCACCGTCGGCGCCGGTATCGTCGCTTCGATCGTCGAGTA
>NZ_JAQJCJ010000043.1:0-20604 GCF_030182485.1 Rhizobium atlanticum | reverse complement strand
GCGGCGCCTCACCTGGCCGGCGGTACCACGCCAAAAGCCGCGCCTCACGCGCTTCACCCGCGGTCGCTCCGGCAACAGCGGGCGCAATCGGCACCGGCGGTGCGTTGGGCAACAAGGCCAACCCCATCCTCCGTCATCCCAGGGCTTGACCCTGGGATCCACAGCCACGCACGCGGCTGCAGTTGTTTGCGCCGCACAGCGTCGGCACGCAGTGCCTCGCCCGCATGGATCCCAGGGTCAAGCCCTGGGATGACGGAGGATAGGTGGTGCCCGTATAGATAGGCGGCGTCGGCGCGATAACGTTCCTGCAAAGGCGGCGCCTCACGCTGGCCGGCGGTACCACGCCAAAAGCCGCCTCACACGCTTCACCGGCGGCAACTGCGGCAAAAGCGGCGCAAGCCGCAACGGCGGTGCGTTGGGCAACAAGGCCAACCCACAGTTTATCCGGAAGTTCATTCGGTTGCCGGAGAGCGTGCCCACCCTCTCCGTCATCCCAGGGCTTACCCGAGGATCCACGCTGATCTCCAACTCCGGGCATGGATCCCAGCCTCAAGGCCTGGGATGACGGAGGGTGCGGGTGCGGCTCCAATCGCGATGCCGATCGGAAGTGGGTAATGGCGTGGGCGCTTCCGGACCTATGGTCGCGTCCTGGCTTTGACCGGAGTGGGCCGCACAGAGTATCGAAGTGCATGGCTGTGTTAAGCACCTCCGCACGGCCCACAAACCTTACGATCGGCGAAGCCCGTTGTTCCCGAGCCGACGAAGTATTTTGATCGATCGCAGAAGGGGCGCCGCTGCTAATTTCGGTCACGTTGTGGCTTCAGTTTCCGTTGCTACGCCATCTTGAATTGCTATGCTGACGCCAGCAACTTTTCGTTCGGGTCGTCCATGATCTATTCTGATTTGCCCGGCGGGGCAGAATTGCTGGCGTGGTTTGGTAAACAGCCAACTTTCCACGACGCGGAAATCATCAGCCTTTCCCTCAACCGAACCGGCGCGAGTGAGTTGAAAATTCATGGCTGGATCATGACCGACGATGTTGATCCCAACGGTTATATCGTCCTCGATAAGCACGCCGTAGTGACGTTTAGGCTCGAAGGGGTCATGGACCTTCAACTGGATGGGTTCAGCGGCCAGAACGTCATTGCGGGACTAGTCCTCCGCTATGCGATCGACAGAGGTCGATCCTGCTATTATGCCATGCCTGAAGACCCCCGCGATATCGAAATTGAACTTATCCCATGCTACGGCCTGGACGGCTTCATCAGAGCAAAAAAGGTCGCCATCTCGTTCAATCCGGGCCGCCCGACAGGCGAGCGAGCGTAAATCAACGGTTTCAACATGAAATGAGCCAAATGCCCGTCTTTCATGCCAAGTGCAGCTGCGGCGCCCTGTGCCTGGAGATCGATGGCGATCCGGTGCACAATCACGTCTGCACGTGCACGCGCTGCCAGCGCGCATCCGGTGGCGCTCTCGCCCACAATGTATGGTTCCGTGAGGAAGATGTCAGAATCGTTTCCGGAGACTATTACCTATGGTTTCCGCAGGGCGAAGCCGTGCCGGATGTGATGAAAGCCTTCTGCCGGATCTGCGGTGGGGGCGGATTTTCCAGACCCGGCGCATACTTCCCCGGCACCGTCGTCATCGCGGCCGGCACATTCGCCGATCCGTCCTTTCCTGCGCCCGATCACGTTCATTGGTGGGACAATCGCCCTCAATGGATCGACCTCGCCCACTCGATCGAGCGTCATGCCGGAAATTACGGGTTCCGGCCGACGCGAGTTTCCGACTCCGGCGCGGCACGCAATGGGTCGCCGTCGTCATCGAAGGCGTGATTGATGTCATGATCGCGGGAAGGGAAGTGACCCATTGCGTGCAGCAAGCGAGATGTAGCGCGGCATTCTTACGGGCTTTTTGCCGGGACAATACCAATCCGTAAGAATGCATCGCTCGGCCGGCGATGGCGCAGCTTACGGAAATGTATGATTCAGGCGAAGTCCCGGTGAGATTGGCAGTGCAGGTTTGGCGTCGTCATTGCCAAGTCGAGGCCAGCTCTCATGAACATGCGCGCCACACCTGCCGCCCTTATGCCGGCCATTCATCCGGTCAGCCTGCGGGTGAATACCTACCTCATCAATCTCGACCGCGCGCCGTTGCGCCGGTTTCGAATGGAGCAGCTGCTGGAAGGCTTCGGCCTTGCCTATGAGCGCGTGGCGGCCGTCGACGGGGCGGGGTTGAGCCTGCCGCATCCCGACTTCGACGAGAGATCCTATCTCCGCCGGCACGGCCGCCGGCCGAACTTTTTCGAGATCGGCTGCTATCTCAGCCATGTCGTATGCGCCAGGCGCTTCCTCGGCAGCAATGCCGAATTCGCCCTCATTCTCGAAGACGATCTCGACTTCGACGATGATTTCGCCGAGCTGCTCGAGGCGGCCCTCCAGCACGAGGCGCAGTGGGACATTCTGCGGCTCTCGACGGTCAATTCCGGGCGGAAGCACGGGGTAGAGCCGCTGACCGCCGCCCGCTCGCTCGCCATCGCGCTGACCCGCGAGAAGGGCTCCGGCGCCTATTTGATCAACCGCAAGGCGGCGGGCTGGATTGTTGGGGCGATGCTGCCGATGCGGCTGCCCTATGATCTCGCCTTCGACCTGGAGTTCGATGAGGGGCTACGCGCCTGCTTCGTCGATCCGCTGCCGGTGAGCCAAAGGGCCGATCCCTGCTCGCAGATCCAGGCGGGGCTTTCGGCCTACCGGCTCGGCCGCCGCAGGCCGTGGAGCGTGCTGCCCTTTCGCGCTGCGGCCGAAATCCGCCGTTTTGTTGCCCGCTTCATCAGGCTCGCGGCGTGGCGGCTCAGGATTTCTCCGGCATCAATGGGAAGGCGATCGAAACACGAAGGCCGGGATAATTGTCCGTCAGCGCAATCTCGGCCGAATGCAGCTCGGCGATCGCCTTGACGAGGCTGAGGCCGAGGCCGCTTCCCGGCGTCGTGCGGCTCTTGTCGATCCGGTAGAGCCGCCGGAAGACCTTGTCCCTTTCGTCGGCGGGTATGCCGGGGCCGGTGTCGGCGACCGAGAGAAGGGCGCGGCTGCCGTCGCGGCGGAGCGAAAGCGTGATGCCGGTTCCGGCCGGGCAGTGGGTGATCGCGTTCTCCACCAGGTTGGCGATCATCTGCGTCAGGAGATCGCGGTCGCCCCAGATGACGGCGGGAGCGCGCGCGGCGATCCGGAACGACTGCCCCGCATCTTCGGCGACATCGCCATAGACCTCGGAGATGACGCTCAGCACCGCGTTGAGATCGGTCGCCTGGAAACGCTCTTTGCGGGCGCCGGCCTCGATCTGCGAAATGCGCAGCAGCGCCTCGAAGGTGAGATTGATCCGGTCGCTCTCGTTTCTGGCTTCATCAAGCAGAGCCGAAACATCCGCCTGCCGGTCGTTCTCGGCCGCGGCAGCATCGAGCGTCAGGCGCAGCCTGTTGAGCGGCGTTTTCAGATCATGGGCAATATCGGCGCTCACCTGCCGCATGCTCTCGACCAATCGCTGCAGCCGCTCCAGCGCCGCATTGATCTGGATTGCCACCGTATCGAGATCGTCGCCGTTGCCGGTGATCGGAATGCGGGCGTCGAGCGCGCCGTGGGAGACCTCGTTCATGGTGTTGGCGACCCGGTCCAGCCGTGCCTGGGCGCGAACGGCGAGAAAGACGCCGCCGCCGATCGCCGTCGCCACGACGATCGCCGCTGCCCATTCGAAGCTCACCAGCACGATCCGCAGCATCTCGTCGGCATCGTTGAAGTTCTCGGCCACGACAAGGCTGTAGGGGCCGATCGTCGAGACCTGCATCCGGTAGCGTTCATGTCCCTTCAGCCCGACATCGCCCGAGGTGACGGTATAGACGCCGTTCGGGATGCGGGGTGCCGCGAAATTGCCGGCAAGCTTGCGCCCGCCGGCATCGGTCAGCGAATAGAGCCCGTCGGAGGTCGACTGGAAGCTTGCATAATTGTTCAGCGTGTTGATCAGATCTTCGGTGTCGCCGGGCTGATAGGTCGAGACAATCAGTGAATTCATCTCGCTCAGCGACTGGTCGACATCACGGCCGAGTCCGAGGCTGAGCATGTGATAGATGATCGCGCCGCTGAAGACGAAGGCGACGACGAAGAGCACGCCGAAGGTGACGGCCAGGCGAAACGGCGTGCTCCTGCGCAGCCTAGAGCATGATGCCGAAAAGTGTGCGCGGTTTTCGGACGACATCATGCTCTTACTCTTCAAATTGCGAACAGGATTTGAGATTTTCAGGCCGATGGGCCTGAAATCATCCTGTTCGAGGCGCATGCAGGCTGTATCCGGTGTTGCGGATCGTATGCAGAAGCTGAGCCTGGAACGGCTTGTCGACCTTGGCCCTGAGGCGGCTGATATGGGTCTCGACGACGCTGGTCTTCGGGTCGAAGTGGAAATCCCAGACCCGCTCCAAGAGCATCGTCTTGGTGATGACGCGGCCTTCGCCGCGCATCAGCACCTCGAGCAGGGTGAATTCGCGCGGCTGCAGCTCGATCACCTGGCCGGCGCGCCGCGCCTCTCGCCGGATCAGATCGAGCTCGAGATCGGCGACCTTCAAGACGGTGCGCTGCTCCTGCACCGGCGGGCGCCGGCCGAGCGCATTGACGCGCGCCAGAAGCTCTGAGAAGGCGAAGGGTTTGGTGAGATAATCGTCGCCGCCGGCCTCCAGCCCCTCGACCCTGTCATCGACGCCGCCGATCGAGGTCAGGAACAGCGCCGGCGTGCCGACCTTCGCGGCGCGCAGCGAGCGCACGATCGCCAAGCCGTCAAGGCCCGGCAGCATGCGGTCGACGACGATGACGTCATAGGCCTCGCGCTGCGCCTGAAACAACCCGTCGCGGCCGTCGCCGATGACGTCACAGACATGCCCGGCCTCGGAGAAGCCCTTGGCGATATAATCGGACGCCTTGCTATCGTCCTCGATCAGCAGGATTCGCATCGGCCGCTCCCGGATGCCTGGTGCGGCAAGATCTAGCCGAGACGACAGTCTGGCGGCAACTTACGGATTGGTAAGGGAGGCGGGCAGGGTGCTCCACCGGTGAAGTTCGACTCGAGTGTGACAATGCCTCCCTGCAACTAGGGGCTCATTGCTGCTGGTTGCCCGTCCGGCCGGTCGGAGCGGCTCCCCACTGGCGTTCAAAGAATTTCGTCTTGGCGCCGAGATAAACGAGCGCGAGCAACAGGGCGATGCCGAAATAGCGGTGGACCAATTGTCCTCCCGACATGCGCCGGCAAGTCGCTATGGATCCCAGGGTCAAGCCCTGGGATGACGGAGAGTGGGGTTGGCGTTCTCGCCAAACGCGCCGTCGGCGCAGCGGATATCGGCTAGCGTGAATGACGAAGTCTGGCAGCGAGATCAGAAAGTGAGATTGCGTCAGGTTTGCCGAACCTCACCCTGTTACCGCAGGGCGCCTCACACTCTCCGTCGTCCTCGGGCTTGACCCGAGGACCCAGGCGAGCCACCAACAGCAGCTGCTATCGCTCCAAGAGCGGTCAACCCGTCTTCAGCTGCTCCGGAAGCTGTCCGTAAGCCGTCAGAATCGCCCTGACCAAGCCGGGAAAGCGCTCGTCGAGCTCGGCGCAGCGGGTCTGGTTGCGCATCTCCACCCCCTGGCGCTCGCTGCGGATCAGCCCGGATTCGCGCAGCACCTTGAAATGGTTCGACAGCGACGATTTCGGAATGACGCGGTCGCCGAGATCGGCGAGCGCTGAACAGGTGCCGCCGCAGGCGGTGCCGGCGAGCTTGGCGAAGATCGCGACGCGCTCCGGATCAGAGAGCGCATAGAGGATCGCCTCGGGTTTTATGTCCTCCAGGGCGGGATGAAAAATCGGTCGCATGAATTTTATATAGGGCCACTTGACATCGAGATCAACAGTTCCGAATTTCTGAACTACGGAACAAGCCGTCAATTCCGGCGGTCATCCGGATCAGAAGGAACAAGAGATGGCTAAGCTCACAGGAAAGGTCGCAGTGGTCACGGGAGCCTCCAAGGGCATCGGCGCCGCGATTGCCAAAGCGATGGCGGCTGAAGGTGCTGAAGTGGTGGTGAATTACGCCTCGAGCAAGGCCGGAGCCGACGCCGTGGTCGAGGCGATCGGCGCGGCCGGCGGCAAGGCCATCGCGGTGCAGGGCGATGTTTCCAAGGCCGAGCAGGCGCAGGGCGTGGTCGATGCCGCGGTCAAGGAATTCGGCAAGCTCGACGTGCTGGTCAACAACTCAGGCGTCTATGAATTCGCCCCGATCGGCGAGGTGACCGAGGAGCACTATCGCCGCATGTTCGACGTCAATGTTCTCGGCGTTCTCCTGACCACCCAGGCAGCGGCCAAGCATCTCGGCGAGGGCGGCAGCATCATCAACATCTCCTCGGTGGTCACCAGCATCGGGCTGCCGGCCACTGCCGTCTACACCGGCACCAAGGGCGCCGTCGAGGGCATCAACAGCGTGCTTGCCAAGGAGCTTGGCCCGCGCAAGATCCGCGTCAACGCCATTCTGCCGGGCATGGTCGAGACCGAGGGCACCCACACGGCCGGCGTCATCGGCTCCGATCTCGAACAGAACATGGCCGACCAGACGCCGCTCGGCCGCATCGGCCAGCCGGACGATATCGCCGATGTTGCCGTCTTCCTCGCCTCCGACGATGCCCGCTGGCTGACCGGCGAACGGCTGGTCGCGAGCGGCGGTTTCCGCTGAGGCTTGCGATGGCGGTGCGTGCGCCTTTATGGAGGCGCGCGCATACTGTGTCGGCAGAAGGTCCACCCTCCGTCGTCCTCGGGCTTGACCCGAGGACCCACGCCGGCGTCCTCGGCTGTGGCCATCGTCATTGGGATGACGGAGAATGAGGGTGCGTTTCCGTCCAACTCGCCGCATCGAGCAGACGCGATCTGGGAACTCAAGCACTCGCAATTGCTGGGTCGACGCAATTCAAAACTTATCCCAGCATTGTCACGAGGAAGGGCGCTGGAACGAAATCCTGCACGCACAGGTTCGGGGCTTTTGAGTGCGAAGGTCGTCCGTATGAAAATCCTTGTTACCGGCGCAACAGGTCTTGTTGGCTGTGCCGTCTGCGCCAGGCTAGCGGCATGCGGACATGATATCATCTGTGTGGTGCGTCCTGGAAAACGGCCGGTTGAAGGCACCGGCAGTTGGGTTGAAGTCGATGTGGGCAAAGCAGTGGCGCCCTCTGCCTGGCTGCATCATCTCGAGGGAATGGACGCCGTCGTCAATTGCGCCGGGGCATTGCAGGACGGAGTGACCCACAACATGGCCGGCGTCCACGCGCAGGGACCGGGAGCGCTGTTCCGCGCCTGCGAGCAATCCGGCGTGCGCCGTGTGATTCATTTCTCGGCAATTGGAGTGGATCGGCAGCAGTCATCGACGTTCTCGCGGACGAAACTTTCCGGCGACATGGCCTTGATGGAGACGGATCTCGACTGGGTAATACTGCGTCCGTCCGTGATCCTTGGTGATGCGGCCTTCGGGTCCAGTGCATTGTTTCGCGGACTTGCGGCGCTGCCGTTTCTGCCAGTGATGCCATCGACCGGGAAACTTCAGGTCGTGCAGCTCGAAGACGTCGCCGAAACCGTCATTCGGCTGCTCGACAAAACGGCCCCGTCGAAAATCGCGCTCGAAATCGTCGGACCGCAGGCGCTCGAGTTTGAAGAGATTGTAGCGCGATACCGCAGATGGCTTGGCTGGCGTCCGGCCAAGCGCTACCTGCTGCCCCGCCCGCTTGCCAGCCTTCTCTATTGGCTCGGCGATTTTGCCGGATTGCTGGGCTGGCGGCCGCCGGTCCGAAGCACGGCCGCAAGGGAGATCGCGCGCGGCGCCATCGGAGATCCAGGCGAATGGATAGCCGCCACCGGAATCCGGCCATCGTCGTTGGACGATGCCTTGACACGTCGCCCGGCTTCGGTTCAGGAGCGTTGGTTTGCAAAACTCTACTTCCTGAAGCCCGTCACTTTTGTGCTGCTGCCCATCTTCTGGATATCGACGGGAATAATCTCGCTGACATCGGGTTTCGAGCAGGGTGTCAAGCTGATGATGGGGAGCGGGGCAGGTAGTTTGGCGGCACCAACCGTTATTGCCGGGGCACTTGCAGACATCGCGATAGGATGCGCCATCGCCATACGCCGCACTGCGCGGTGGGGCCTTTACGCAGCTATCCTGCTGTCACTTTTCTATGCGGCGGCCGGCACCGCGATATTGCCGGAGTTATGGAATGAGCCGCTTGGCCCGTTGACAAAGATATGGCCGATCCTCGTGTTGCACCTGGTTGCTCTTGCGATCTTGGAGGAGCGATGACCTATTTCGCGTTGAAATTCCTGCATATCATCGGCGCCACCGTTCTCCTCGGCACCGGCGCGGGCATCGCCTTTTTCATGTTGGTCGCGCATCGGACCGGCAATGCAGCGACCGTGGCCGCCGTCGCGCGGATCGTGGTCATTGCGGATTTCGTCTTCACCACAACCGCCGTGATCGCTCAGCCGGTCACCGGCATGGCGCTCGCCTGGTATGTCGGCTATTCGCTTTGGGAGCGCTGGATCGTTTGGTCGATTGTTCTCTATCTCATCACGGGTGCTTTTTGGCTGCCGGTCGTTTGGATGCAGATGGAGATGCGCAAGATTGCGAAAGAAGCAGCGGCCAATGATGAGCCCCTGCCAGCGCGATACCATCGGCTGTTCTGGACCTGGTTCTATTTCGGCTTTCCGGCTTTCGCGGCGGTGCTGGCAATTCTCTGGCTGATGATCACCCGCCCGGTTGGATAATCCGCCAAGTTCCGGCTTTTCGACCAACCTCCTGCCTGTCCGACCTCCTTGCCACCCTCCGACCGGAAATGTGGACTCGGCGCGCGCCGGCTCCACCGCCGCTGCACGAACTTGGCGTCATCGCGGACGCCGTCGCTCAGACTGCACACTCCAGCGAATCCGTCCCTATCGACGCTCGTGTAAGATCTTAACGATCACGACCTTCTCCCCATGTTCTCTTCCAAGCTGTCCGATAACGGACCAACCATTACGGCTTGGGAACTCGGACAGCTGAAGGCGGTTGTCGGGGCAAACCTGGCAATGAGGTCTGCAATGGAAAAGGTTATCAATATCGATTTCCATGTCACTTGGAAGCCACCGGTATACGTCCGGATCGGCGACGGCATGCGTGAGCGCATTGAGGGTCCGGACGCGGCGCTTGCGGCGCTTCTCCATCGCTGGCCGTCGACCAATTCTCGTGAGTTCGGCATCGCCAAGCGCAGATGCGTCGATGCCATCGCTCGCCGTGGAAGTGCCGAGGGAGCCCGCAAGGCGTTCATGGAGGCGGCGCTCGCCGCGAGGGTATTCGCATGACCGTGCTTTCAATCGACGCACCGCACTGGGCGATACTTTTGGGGACGTTGACGCTTACATGCTGGATTGCTGCCGGCCTGGCGGCCGTTCTCGGGACGGCTGAGGAGATCAGGCACGGCCAAGCCGGGAGATTTGCCGGCTATATGACAACGGGCCTCGCTGGGGCGGGCGTTGGCTCCGCACTAGTGATGATCACCATCTTGATATCCGCCTGACGAGCAACGAACGCCGGACGGCTTCCTCGGAGCGGTCTACCTGGTCGATGCAGGCGATGTGAGATATTCCAACGCCCTAAGACATCTTGAGCGGCGACGGTCTGGAGACACGATGCGCGACTGCATTATCATCGGAGGTGGACCTGCTGGCTTGACTGCGGCCGTTTATCTTGCGCGCTACCACCTTTCGACAACCGTCTTCGACGACCATTGCAGTCGTGCCGCCACCATTCCGATTTCCCATAACCTCGCAGGGTTCCCGGAGGGTATCAGCGGAAGGGAGCTTCTCGCCAGGATGCGCACGCAGCTTCAAAGGTACAAAGTTGAGATCCGCAGTGAGGGCATCAGACAGCTTCAGCAGGAGCATGACGGCTTTCGCGTTGTTTCCAGTCACGGCGGCATGCGGGCGCGAACAGTCCTTCTCGCCACCGGCGTCACCGACCGCAAGCCACCGATGCTGGCCGAGCGTCATGACGAGGCTGTTGCGCGCGGCCTTATCCGCTACTGTCCTGTCTGCGACGGGTTCGAGATCACCGACAAGCCTGTCGCCGTCATCGGTTGCGGATCGAGAGCGTTTGCAGAGGCGCTGTTCCTGCGGAGTTATACGACACACGTAACGATCATTACTCCGCAAGAGGAACACGAGCTCTCGGAAATTGAGGTCAATCGGCTGCGGGACTTGCGGATCGGCCTCCAGGAAGGTCCGATAAAATCTATCGACCCTGAGCGCGATACGATCACAATCGCAACAGCTTCGAGCATCGGCGTGTATTCGTCTATTTACCCGGCGCTAGGATCGGACGTTCGGTCGGAACTGGCAGCTATGGTCGGCGCAGAATTGTCGGAGAACGGCTGCGTCATCGTCGACGGTCACCAAAGGTCAACCCTTCCTGGCCTTTATGCAGCCGGAGACGTGGTCATCGGCTTGGATCAGATCGGGACCGCAATGGGGCAGGCGGGCATAGCGGCCACTGCGATCCGAAACGATCTGAACGAGGCTAGCCCTCTAGCGCGCTAAGGGATGCCGTCGCTTCTGAGCCCCATCACTGCATTTCCAAGAAAGTTTGTGGACAGGGTGAGCCTGAGCCTTGCTCTACGTCGGCGCTCACGATCTCGCGAATCAAAGTTGAGCCGCTGCCAGGAAGCTCGGCGGGGAGGCGTGCGAAAGAGCCTTAGCCCAATTCCGCCGTAAAGCGGCACCCGCAGTCGGCGCCTCTGACGCCTCCGCGGGTGCCACGATTACCAGCCACGTCAACGGACGCTGGCAGGCATTCTTGCCGCCGACATAAGCGGTTGAGCAAGCTGATCCAACAGATGGCCCGCATTCTGTTCCTCACCCAGCGACAATGTCAGCAATCGAGCGACCGCCGGCTGTGCAAGCTGAAGGGCAAGATTACGCGCGGTGGTGTAAGCGGCAATTTCGTAATGTTCGACGCGCAATGCTGCACCGATCAGAGCCAGATCTGCAGGAGCGTCTTCTCTCTTCTTGCCTTCCGCCATCACCTCTTCACCCTCCTCGATCAGGCCAGCCATTCCCTTGCAAGGTTTTGCTCTTGCCGCGGAGCCGAGTACTCGCAGACACTCGTTCAGCCGTTCGACCTGCGCTTCGGTCTCGGCAAGATGTTTCTGTAGCAAAGTCTGCAGTTGCTGGGAGCGGGCTGCCTTCTGCAGCTTGGGGAGCGCTTTGAGCAATTGCTTTTCGGCATGCAGCAGGTCGCGAAGCTCGTCCACGAGCACCGCCTCGATCCCTTCCGATCTTTCCGGCGGCGCGCTTCGCGCTTCGATCGACGGTGCAGTCTCGTCGGCGCCCTTGAATCCCTGGAACGCCGGAGCCTCGACGAATTTCCAGGGCTCTCCTTCGTTCCACGGACCGCGAACATCGACCTCGCCGAGGTCGCCTTCGCCCGTCGAGTCGTTGAAGAATTGGTCGACCAGCCCCGGTGTGGGAGCGATTCTTCCAACACTGAGGGGAGGTTTACCCATGCTTTCGAGTGCGAGCTGGAATGCCCGCATATGGGTGATCTCTCTTGTCATGAGAAATTGCAGAGCGTCCTTCGTGCCGGAATCGCGGCAGAAGTCGATCAGGCGTTCATAGACGATCTTCGCACGGGCTTCGGCTGCGATATTGCTTCGCAAGTCCACGTCCAGCTCGCCGGTTATCTTCAGATAGTCGGCCGTCCAGGGGTTGCCCATGGAATTGAAGAGGTTCACGCCGCCGCCTCCAGCAATGGCAATTAAAGGATCGGCTTCAGCCTCCTCGCGAACGGACTTCAAGGGTTTTAGGTGCATTCTGGCAAGCGTGCCGACGATTTCGAGATGGCTGAGCTCCTCGGTGCCGATATCCATCAGCAGGTCTTTCCGCCCGGGATCCTCGCAGTTCAGGCCCTGGATCGAATACTGCATTGCCGCCGCGAGTTCACCGTTGGCGCCGCCGAACTGCTCAAGGAGCATATTTCCGAATCGGGGATCAGGCTCATCCACCCGAACGGTGTACATGAGCTTTTTGACGTGATGGTACATGCCGCGTCCTCCTTTGAACTGGCCCATAACCGCACTCGGTGGCGAATGTTCCACACGGGCCGGCGGAGGAGGTAGCTAGTCACCCGGTCGTCAAGCGCGTGCAATCTTTCGGTCAAGCCTACTCGCCAGCGCAGAGTTGCCGCATAATACTTGATTGCTGTCTGAGTTAGCCGCGCCCACAGTCAACTCCACTCAAAGCGAGATATTGCAGAACGACGGCGGCAACGCTTGGCGCAAACTGCCGGGGCGACGTTCGCCCCAGGGAATTGCAGCCAACATTGAACCGGATCTTCGCAGGGCAGTTTTCGGCAAAGGTGGAAACCATCAATTACAGATCCGAGGATTGCGGAATGAACGACGACCATCCGGAGCGCAAAAGCCCGACAACACCGGCCGCGGAAGGATTAACGCCTGCGTTAACCCGTAACATCGAGGCTATCATGCAGCGCCGCCGGCAGAGCCAAAATGCAGCGTCTGCTCAGGAGCGTTCCGCTGCTTTGATCAGCAAGTTCGCCGGTTCCATGATGTTCGTCTACATTCACATCGTGTTTTACGGAGTCTGGATCATCGCCAATGTGGGATTGCTCCCACAGGTTCCACCCTGGGACCCCTCTTTGGTGATTCTCGCTATGGAGGCTTCGGTCGAGGCGATCTTTCTCTCGACGTTCGTCTTGATCAACCAGAACCGAATGGCTGCACAAGACAACATCCGCGCCGACCTCGACCTCCAGATCAGCTTATTAAACGAACACGAGACGACACGCCTGATCGCCATGGTCGAAGCCATTGCAAAGAAGCTTGAAGTCCCGACCGAGGCGGACCATGAGGTCGAAGAGCTGAAGAAGGACATCGCGCCGGAAGCCGTGTTGGATCGCATCCAGGCGGAAGGGGAAGACAAGTAGAAGGGGCAATGTTCGCGCTGTAAAAGCGAGGATGTTGGTGCCTCGCCGTTGTTGTCGGCGCAGTGGACGGCCGCTGTCGGAAAGAGCTTGTAGGCGGCCACGGATGCCGTGTTGATGATGTGGCCGCGGTTTCCGCTGAGGCTTGCGATGGCGGTGCGTGCGCCTTTGGCGCGCGCATAGTGTATCGGCAGAAGGTTCACCCCTCCGTCGTCCTCGGGCCTGACCCGAGGACCCACGCCCGCCTCCGCGACTGTCCGGCTCAAGGCCTGGAATGACGGTGAGTGGGGGGTGCGTTGCCGCCCGCTCGCCGTTGGCCCTCCAATATATTCCATCGAGTTATTTCCCGATGAGAACCAACTGCCGATCGAAATCAGAGGGATCGAAATAGTCGCGCCACACGGTGATCGCTCCCTCCACGACCGTCAGCGTCCCCATGACCGGAAGTATGATTTTTCCACCACTCTCATGCAGGAACACATCAAGCCGTTCGTTAAGGACGACATTTCCCGCCGCCGCGATCTGTGTCACCGTCCAATCGACGGTGAATGTCGTTCCAATTCCAAAATCCCGGTGAAACTTTCGGACGTTCTCGCGCCCGACGATATTCGGGAACGGTACGTTGTCATACAGCACTTCTTCGGAAAGCATGGCGATCGCCTCGTCGATGTGGCCGGTGTTCCAGTGGCCGAAAAAGGTCAGGGCTGTCTTGGTTGGGTCAGTCGACATTCAGTGAATTCCTTCTTGAAGGGTTCGAAAACCCGAGCGACATTTCAGAGAGGTCTGGCTCGCAATGCTGAAAAGCCTTCAGACCAGCCGCGATCCACCATCCAGGTTGAGCGTCGCGCCGTTCATCCAGCCATTCGCCATCAAGAACACGACTGCCGCCCCGGCTTCCTCAGCGCTCCCCAGACGATGTAACGGCAATGTTGCCCTGAGGCCCTCGACAAAGGCGTCGCGACCGTCGCCAAGTGCCTTGCCGAGCAGTGGAGTATCGATCGGACCCGGCGAAAGGGTGTTCACCCGGCGCGGCGCGAGTTCCAACGCCAGGCCGCGTGCCAATGCTTCCATCGCCGCCGAAGCGGCAGCGAGAACCGCGGTCCCATAGGCATTCGGCCGGTCGCCCAGTGCTCCGGAGATGAATGTCACCGAACCGTCGGCGGCGAGCCGGTCTCCAAGGGACCGAAGCGTATATATCGCCGCCCAGACGCGCTCTTCGAACGCGCGGCGGAGATGGTCGACGTCCGCTTCCAGCACCTTGCCGACGACGAAGCTTCCGGCCATCAAGACGAGGTGATCGACATGGTCGATATCAGCGAGCGCGGATTCGATGGCCGCGCGCTTGGTCACATCGGCCGTCCTCCAGCCACTGAGGCCATGTTGTTCTGCGGCTTGTTTTGCCCGTTCGGCGTCAGATCCAACCACGATGACTTTTGCGCCGAAGGACTTGGCTTGTGTGGCTGCGGCGAGGCCGATCCCCGAGGTGCCGCCGACGATGAGTATGGTTTTGCCTGAAAGGGTATCCGAGATGTTTGATTGAGTGCCCATCGCTCTGGCTCCGTTGTGGAGGCGCTCGATTGCGCCGATGGCCAGAAAGTAATTCCAATTGCCTCGATTGATAATTGGCCCATTATTCGCTTTACTCATGCCGTCATGGCACAAATCGGTATAGAACGTCTCACGGGCCTTATTGCATTTGCGCGGGCCGCATCCCTTGGAAGCTACACGGCGGCAGCCCGCGCGCTCGCGGTGTCACCGTCGGCCGTCAGCAAGAGCGTCCAGCGGCTCGAGCAGCAGCTCGGCATTGTCCTGTTCCTCCGTACCACGCGCTCTCTGACGCTTACGCCGGAGGGCCGCGATCTGCACGATCGCGCGCTGCGTCTGTTGCGGGAAGCCGAGGATATCGAGCAGGCCGCAATGGCCGCTCGCGCCGAACCGTCCGGCATTCTCCGGATATCGGCACCACTTCCGGTCGGCGTGCATATACTCGGCCCTGCGCTTCCTCGCTTGCGCGCACGCCATCCGAAACTCGCGATCGATCTGCGCCTGGGAGATCAGTTCGTGGACATGATCGAGGAAGGTATAGATGTCGCCATTCGGGTTGGAGCACTGGCCGACTCCCGTTTGAAGTCCCGACGGCTTGCGTCGCATCGCCTTTGCGCCTTTGCTTCGCCCGAGTATCTGAGGCGACGGGGTACGCCTCGACATCCTGACGAACTGGCGGGGCATGACTGCGTCAATTTTCGCTTCCAGAGCTCGGGTCAGACACTTCGCTGGCCCTTTGCATCAGGAAAACGAGTCTTCGAGGCCACGCCGGAAATTGGGATCACGGTGGACACAAGCGATGGTGTCGCCGCTGTCCTCGTCGCCGGCGGCGGCGTCGGCATCTCTCCAACCTACATCGCCGCGCCCTATGTAAAACGCGGCGAGCTCGTGCCGATCCTCGCCGCCTTCGCCGTCGACCGCTCCAGCATGATTGCACTCTGGCCAGAGAGCCGCCGCGCCAATCCGAATGTCAAAGCATTTCTGACATTTCTCGATGAGGTTTTCCCGGCGCGTCCACCTTGGGACGAGGTGGTGTTTGCCGGACAGTAGTGTTGCGGGGTTCGGGTGGCGCTAGCGGGAAGGCCGGACTTCGGCGCTGATCGCAATCCCCCAAAGCGCCGCCCGACCGGCTTGGCCGCAGGGCTGGTCTATGACCCATTGAGCCAACAAGAGTTTCAGCCAGCCCGAAAGGCTCAAGGCCGGGGCTGACCGGACGCGGTGTCGCAACAATTGCGCTTTGTTGCGCTGGATGCGCTAGTTCACATCGTCGGCCGAGATGTGCCTGACTTCGGTAATTCTCACCAGCGGGATCTCGGCGCGTTCGTTTGCCTCCTTCACATCCTGCTCCGACGAAGCGTCGAATAGGCAGAATGATCGTTCCTCGGCGGGGATGAATGTCGAGCGCAGATAGCGCACCGGCTTACCCTGCCTGGTCATCTCGGCAGTGACATTTTTTGCGCGCGATGCCGCTGCACTGAGCTGATCGGGAGTGATTCCTGGCAGATGTCTTTCGACCATGTACTGTGGCATGATGATTGTCCTTGTGTTGAGCGATGACAGCATGCGTTTGGACATGTCGCGCCATCGCTTTAACTTCCGGCCGTTGCGAATGGACATCTATTTTGCCGCCGTATTCACCGACCTCGTCCGACACTCAGCGGTTTGGAACACGGTTTCGCGCGACACGATCACGAGCGCGATTGCGGAATATCGTTACCTGTCTCAGACGCTTGCCAGCCAATACGGGCGACGGCACGAGAATTTTACAGGCGACGGGCATCTTTATCTATTCGAATCTGCTGATGTAGCCGTCCATTTCTCGTTGAAACTCATCGCTTATTGGAAGCAGCGGCGGCGTCACCTGACAGCCGGCCAGGCGCACGATCTGCCAATCCGGGTGGGCTGCCACTTCGGCGAATGTTCCCGAATGCACGATGACGACGCCTGGATCGGTCGTGCTTTGAACATCGCCAAGCGGGTGGAATCATGTGCCGAGCCGGACACCCTCTTCGTCACGCAGACCATCCTCGATCTTATCGATTTGCCCGTCTATCTCTTCCAGGAGGTTGATGTCTTCGAACTCAAGGGCGACTTCCTGCCAAGGCGACATCTCTATCGGATCGTGTCAGTCGACCACGCAGCGCTTGCGGGGCGTTCCGAAGAGCGGATGACCGCCGAGGACTGGTTCCTGAAAGGGGCGGGAATGACCGCTGCGGATGAGAGGGAGTTGGCAGAGGAACGGCATTGTTACGAAAAGGCATTGGAGCTACGCGCGGACTATCCGGAAGCGCACAACAATCTCGGTGTCATCCTGAAGGCCGCCGGCGACAGAACCGCCGCTGAGGCCCGCTACCGGGATGCCGTTCGTCTCTGGCCCCAATATCCGGAAGCTCACTACAATTTCGCGATACTCCTCGAGGAAACCGATCGCCCCGATGAAGCGGCAGCCCATTATCGGCTGGCTCTAAAGTGCCGACCGGGTCACGTCGACGCCCTTCTGCGTCTGGCTGGTCTTTTCGACGAATGGGGTGACCGCTTCGAAGCGCATCAGCATTTTCAGGAGGCCCTGCGGCTTCGACCGGGCTTTGCCGAAGCCCACAACAATTTCGCGGTCTTCCTCGAGAAAAACGGTGATGCGGGAGCCGCTGAGGCGCACTACCGACAGGCGTTGCAGCTGAGGTCAGACTACGCCGAAGCGCATTATAACTATGCGATGCTTCTTGAGGCTCGGGACGTCGAGGCAGCAGAATCACACTATCGCGCAGCACTGAGCTCGTCGCCGAATTACGCCGAAGCACATAACAATCTTGGGGTGCTGCTTCACGAGAAAGGCGCCTTCATGGAAGCAAGGTCACATTATCTTACGGCGATAAGGTCGCGTCCCGGGGACCCCCAGTCGTATCGGAACCTGGCCCTTCTGCTGGCAGCAATGGGCGAGCAGGAGCAGGCGGATCGCTATGCCCGGAAAGCGAACGAGCTCTCTTCAGGGTGAGCATGGCGGGCACGTTCGGCCGCAGGCGGCAGTGGCCGGGCTTGACCCGAGGACCCACGCCGGCACTATCGGCTGTGGCCATGGATTCCAGGCCCAAGGCCTGGAATGACGAGGCTGGAGGTGCGTTTTCGCCCAACTCGCCGGCGGCGCGGCGCCTTGCAAATCGCTACAATGATCGGCTTTGGAGTAATCATCGCTAGCTCGGTTAGCTTCGCACCTTGACCAGGCGCATATGGTCGTTTCGAATAATAGCGCTGTGACAGAGATGGCAGAAATGCGCCGCCAGCGCATTTCCGTTGATCAAGTCCTGAGCGCGTCCGGACTGTCCTCCTCCGGCTGTCACGTCTCCGGCAGGCCAGCCTTTCGGAAGCCGTCGACAAAGTGGTCTCGTACAGATGCATCGCGCAGCGGCTGGGAACTGAGCCAATGACCGATCGTGAAATGAGGGTGGGCGATCAGGAACAATTCCGCTTCTCGCCGCGCCTCCTCATGGTGGCCCAACTGCGCAAGCGCAGCAGCCAGGAATTTGCGTGAGTTGGTGCGATACGTTTCTTTCCTGCGCAGTGTAGCGGTTGCCGCCTCATAGTCACCCGCAGCGTATTGCGCCTGGCCAAGATGACAAAGATACCAGCAGGCTGGATAGGGATTGAGCCGCAGAGCTTTTTCGATCTGCGCCAGTCCGTCGGCAATCCTGCCGTCCAGCACGGACATATCAGACATGGCGGCCCAGGTATCGGCGTGGTTGGGGTCGAGTTTCAGGGCCATGGCGAAGGCGGCCTCGGATTCCTCCCATCGCCGCTCATAAGCCAGAATGGTCCCCAGCACGTAACGGCATCCGGCATCGTTGGGATCGAGGTCGACCGCCTTCTGTGCTGATGTCACCGCCATCTGCCGGTTCGGCTCTTCGGGCTCGCCGAAATGAGTCCAGGCAAGCCAACGGTTATAGGCGAGCAGACCGAGCGCCTCGGCATAGGATGGCTCGAGCTTGACCGCGC
Source organism: Rhizobium atlanticum (assembly GCF_030182485.1). Classification (NCBI taxonomy): domain Bacteria; kingdom Pseudomonadati; phylum Pseudomonadota; class Alphaproteobacteria; order Hyphomicrobiales; family Rhizobiaceae; genus Rhizobium; species Rhizobium atlanticum. The sequence continues at coordinate 2,048 of NZ_JAQJCJ010000043.1, read as the reverse complement.
GTTGGAGCAGCATATAGGCCTCACGCTCGGTTTGCGGCGACTCTTCCGTCAGCAGGCGGGCGCGCACACACAGATCGTAGGCCTCGAAATTTTTCGGCCGATTGCGCGGCGCGGGAATGGTCAGCCGGCCGACGAGAGCTTCAACAATCTTGGCGTTGACCTCATCCTGCAACTCGAAAACATCTTCCAACGTCCTGTCAAACCGTTCGGCCCACAAGTGCTGGCCGCCAAGGGCGTCGACCAATTGAGCATTGATGCGGACACGGCCCATGGCGCGTCTGGCGCTCCCCTCGAGGACGTAGCGGACGCCGAGTTCCTGGGCGACGAGCCGTACGTCGATCGGCTTGCCTTTGTAGCCGTAGACGGAATTGCGCGCGATGACGAACAGGCCAGCCGTGCGGGAAAGGTCGGTGATCAGGTCTTCAGTCAATCCGTCGACGAAAGGCTCGTCCGTTTCATTTCCACTCATATTCGTGAACGGCAATACAGCGATCGAGGGATTTTCCGGCAGCGGCAATATGCTCTGCAGCGCATCCGGCCAATGCCACACGTGGACTGGGCGGGTCAGGTTCTTCAAATAGCGTTCACCTGCATCGAAGAACTGGTCGGCGATCTCGCCGACGATCTCGCCGTGAACGCTGGCTGAAATGCAGATACCTCCCGGCGCGGCCTGCGTCTGTAGGCGCGCCGCGACATTGACCCCGTCGCCGAGGACGTCTGAACCGTCGTCGATGACATCTCCGAGATTGACGCCCACGCGCAAAAGCAGGCGCCGGTCTTCGGAACCCTCAACAGCGGTGGTGGCTCGTTGCATTTCCAAGGCTGCGTCGACCGCGTCCACCGCGCTGCCGAATTCGATCAGGAAGCCGTCGCCCACAACCTTGAAGATGCGACCCTTGTGACGCAACACAGCCGGCTCGATAACGCCGGAACGGAGTTCCCTGAGGTTCTCAAGCGTTGCAACTTCATCAGCCTCCATCAGGCGTGAATATCCCACCACATCGGCAACGACGATGACGGCAAGGCGACGCTGAAGAGAATGATCCGTCATTTGAGGACAAGCCCCACGACCAAGTTCCCAAGTTATTGTTCAAGCGCGGGTGAGTCAACAAAAGGTAAGGGCTGATGCCCGGGCGACCTCCACCTCCATCAAGCCGTCATCCCTCTTTGTGGCCGCCGGCGTCGAGTGGACGACACGGAAATAAGGATCCATGGATTGCGGACGGTTCTTGAACGTCTGGGGGCGGCGAGCGGCTGGCGGCGAGCGGCGGCTTCCGCTGAGATGGGAGTGAAAAGCGCGCGCTTCTTCAGCGCACACATACTCGGATACCGTTCCACCCGTCCTCCGTCGTCCTCGGGCTTGACCCGAGGACCCACGCCGGCATCATCGCCTATGGCCATGGATTCCAGGCTCAAGGCCTGGAATGACGGAGGTTGAGGGTGCGTTTCCGCCCAACTCGCCGGCGGCGCAGCGTTTGACAAATCACTACAATTATCGGCTTTGGCGCAATCATCGCTGGCGCTGTTTGCTTCGCACCTTGACTAGGCGCGTATTGCCATTTCGAATAACAGCGTTGTGACAGAGATGGCAGAAATGCGCCCTCATATCGGTCGTAAAAGTCGCCATCGCGCTAGCCCTAAAGCCGACATAGCTCCGCAGCGGCGACTTGTCTCCTGCGCGCCAATAGAGGTCATAAGCCAGATACGGTGGTTACGCGACGGCGAGGTCGTATCCGATGTTTCAAGTAGCTGTGCCAAGTTGTTCCTTACCCCTGCCGAACTGCCTGGGCGGCCGGCCCATAACACGCTTGAAAGCGGTATTGAAGGAATGCTCCGACGCATATCCGAGCGAAGCCGAAATCTGTGCGATGGACTCCCTTCCTTGAGAGAGTCTCTCTGCCGCCGACATCATGCGTCTCTGCGTGAGATATGACATAGGGGTCTCTCCGACGCGTCTTCGGAAATGATTTGCGAAACTCGAACGCGACATTCCGGCCTTGTCGGCAAGCGCTTCCAGAGTCCAGGCGCGTGACGGCTCGGAATGCATC
>NZ_JAQJCJ010000042.1:0-20779 GCF_030182485.1 Rhizobium atlanticum | reverse complement strand
ATTCCAAGGGTGTGACGTTGGACTTCTCACGCCCCGGCAAGCCGACTGATAATGCTTTCATCGAAGCGTTCAATGGCCGCTTCCGTGCAGAATGCCTGAACCAGCATTGGTTCCTGACCCTTGCGGATGCCCGCGAAAAGATGGAGGATTGGCGTAGATACTACAATGAGGAAAGACCTCATGGTGCGATCGGCAACAAGGTGCCGATCTCGTTGGTGAATTCGGGAGGCGCAACCAGCCCGCCTCCCTGAATGAAGCCGGAAAACTCTAGCATCCGGTGGTCCAACGTTTGGGAGCGGTTCAAGACCGCCGAGGCTCTAATCGCCGCCGGATGAAAATTCAGTGGCAGGTCATTTGAAGGCCAACCACCTACCTTCCTGCCGAACACTGGCAGACCAGAAAACAAGGGGCGCAGCCAATACACGTCGCTTGATCAGTGCTTGTGAGATACGCCGGAGCCAAAGAGGAGCCGTAGTGAGTAGTGAACGCACTGTCATGCAGGTTCCTCCATGTCGCCCCCCCCCGCGCCAAGAACGCTAGGGCACACCCCCGGATTGCTTGATTGCTGGGCAGATTAGCGAAGAATTCCGCCCTATATGAGCCGTTTCAACCGCACTTAAACGCGCGCTACATCTGAATAGGTCTTAATTGTTGTTAAGCCATTATCGACCAGGCCAGTTCCCGCCTCGGCGAGCTTTTGGAGGTTGTCGAAGCCAAATCGATGTACGTCGCGGAGCGTCTTCGAGAGTACTACGAGCCGCCCCGCCGTGAGTAATATCCGACCGAATCCCTCATGGTTCACAGTCAACACCGGTGACGCCATCAGTCCGGACTGCTCCTCTATAGCAAGTGCTACGGCGGCATAGAAGATCTCAAGCCGCCACTGCACCTCTAGGTCAGGTCCCCCGATGAGAGGAATCGCCCTACGCTGCTGCCTCGTCACGATGAAATCACAGAGCAAATCGGTGTCCGATTTCTCTTGCCACAATTCAAAGGTGTCTTGAGCACGCATCAGACGCAAGAGGCACTTAATGAAAGGCGTGGCGAGAGCATCTTTCTCATCTAATCGAGCATTGTTGGGGACAGGGGTGACGTTTGACATCAGTTAAAATCCTCCTGAGTGTTGGATGCGGTTTGACTAAGGGCCACACCCGCTTCCGGTAACACCATCCCTTAAAATGGTGCGGCAGATGGGACCTGTGGCGACGCAACTTGGCCCGGACGAATGACATGGCCCCTCGAAACGGGGCGGCCGCAACAACAACGGCAAGCGGCGGGCAACGCTGGCGGGCTTGACGAAAAGCGCTTCACAAGCGAGATTCCCGTCGCGATAGTCCAGTGGCGGTAGGTTTCGCCGCGAACTCCACCCTCAACCAACCTATTCGCCGCCAGGTGTAAAACCGTGTCTCGGGCTTTCGAATTGAGGATCAGGCGGGGGGTGGAATCAGCTTTTCGAGGTCGACAAGGACAGTGAGAGTATCTTGAGAGGCCGTGTACTTGCCGATCCCCCCTTTTCCGTGCGAACTGATGCAGACCTGCCATGTATTTTCCCTTCAAGGTTCAAATCGACTTCGACCGGACGCCACACGTTCCACCAGGCGATTGCCCGCCGCGTAGTTCTGGGAGTTCAAGACTCATGCCAGTCTCCTCCGCTGAGGTTCGGAACACGGCATCTGTATTGTTTCCAGCTTCTTAGCTAGCCCATGAAGAATTGATCGAGGACAACGTTGTCGTGAACCGGACAAGACGCGGTGGGGATCGAAGAAATGGCATCCCGGTGCAGCGGCGGAAGCCTATTCTCCGGCCACGTCAGCAACAAATGACACCCGCCGAAGCCGCTCCGCTCTCAATTCGCGGATTGGGCGCAATGTCCGGCCGCTTGCCGAGGTGCAGCCGGTCGATCTTCTTTGCTTGGCGATCACAGCGCCTCCCAGTGATGGACTCCGAGACCCGCATGCATCACTGGCTGGAGCTCCCTTCCTCGACAGTTAGCGCCGTCATTTGGGGGAATGCCGCGGGCAAATGGAAAGCGGCATAGGCCCCCGCGACGCCGGCGACAGCTCAACAACGCTCTGAATTTCCACAGTGAACGGCTGTTAGACGTAGCCGGCAAAGGGGAAGCTCACGAAGATCAGATGGCCCTTCAGGGCCGGGTCCTGGTCCGATGCCCACCGGATCGACCGGCCGCAAGGTTTTAGGACCGTTTCAACAACCAGCCCCTGGGCGCCTCGGCGGCGTGTATCTTAAGTTGCCGGCGTGCGTCGGCCGCGTTCACTCTCTATCCGCACCAGAACACGGCACCCGGGGGATCATGCTGCCGGCACGACCTAGCTGGCCGGTACCGTCGGCGCCGGCAAGAGGATGACTGTGGCAGCGGCCGTCATGGAGCAGTGCTGCCTCGGTGTGACCGCTGAGGCGATACTCGCTGTTTCCGGTCATTGCTTAGCACAGGCCGGAAAAGCGTTTCTGGTACCTTAGCGAACGCTCGCGATTTTAGCAGGGACAACGGGACCTGGCGGCAAGCGGACCCCAAACAAGTGCGAAGCAAACCGAATCTTTGGCAACCTCAAAGAGGGTGGAGTCGATACCCTGGGGGTCAAGCGCCCGCGTCGTCGCGGAGCATTGGGCGCGAGGGGTTTGCGGATTCTCGATACGTGATTGGCACATCAGTCGGACCTCAGCCGATCTTCGTGCAAAAGGATCCTTTAAAAATGGGCCCCTTAACGCGTGCCTTGGCATGCTTGCTTGCTGACGAAGTTTAGGTTGAGAATTGAACACCGCTAGTTATTCGCAGGATTGCTCGGCAAACGAACGAGGCGGGGTGGCGTTCCAAGCATGAGCTGGGACAGATAGGGAATGTCGCGCACGCTCCAGCGAACTGCTAGTGCTACGGCAATGATCATCGTCCCGAGAATTCCCGCCGCGCCAGACCTCATTGTGGGAGCCCATTGTTCTCCGTATTGTATCAAATCCATGAGACGGAATACCGTAGCCTGCACCAGGTACAACACGAGCGTGCTCTGCCCCACTTCCACGGCGATAAAGCGAACCACCCGGTTCGAGCGTCCAATTTTCCAGGATTGAAGCAGAATCTCGATCATCACTGCAGAGGCCACTGTCGAGCCAAAAAACATCAGAAGGATATCTTTTGCCGACTGCAGATCCTGGATTAAGGCGAGATTGTTGTAGACATAGGTGTCCTCGCGCCACGCCATGAAGCACAAGCTAGCCGCGATAGAGGCGGACATCATCAGGAGTGGCTTATGATACCGCATTATGCTCGTCCACCAATCTCTCGACTGCGCAAATGAAAATCCCATGCAGAAAAAGGGATAGGTGTACTTTATGAGAGGGAATATAGAAAACGTCACGGGGGCAACTGCGACCAGTATGGATGAGACAAGCAAAGAGCGTGCCGACCCGGAGTTGAAGATCGAAATAAGTTTGACCAAAAGAAAAGAAGCAAACGCAGCCCAGATGAACCAGTATGTGCCGACGAAATCGTGCATGAATTGCAACAGGTTGCCAGGTGCGTCCGGCGGCCGGGGAAACATGAGCAATTTGACTGCCTCCAAAAGGGTGCACCAGAACAGCGTCGGCACCAGGAGCTGCAGCGCGCGATCAGCGATGGCTTGCCTGAACGATTTGCCTAGTAGCCCTGATCTAGAGAGATATCCGCTTATCGCCATAAAGAGAGGCATGTGAAACATGTAGATCGATTTGAAGCATGCCGAATCCCAGAAGCCATCACCCTCGTAAAAGATATATTGTATCAGGTGACCGAAAATCACCAAGACAATGAGTATTCCTTTGGCGAAGTCTAAAGCTAGATCGCGATCGTCGGCCTCTGGCGCCTCAGGCACTGTCTTTCCACCTACAATTCTTGCTCGCATTCTCAACATCTCACGATGCCTACGGGAGCCTTTGAAAGCGGCATTTTCCAACCTCTCGTTCATCATGCAGGCTAATCCAGCTTCCGATCAGCGCTCCGACTTCGGCATGCTGAACGACGGCCAACGGTCATACAATTTGCCTGGGTTCCAAGTTCACAGGGCGACCGTGGCGACTTAGGCCCAGTAGCCGTTTTCGGCGTGTCCATTGGCTGTTTTTCGCCGCAACGTACGCCCCGCCTAAACTCGCTGCCGCGCAACTGCTTGGGCTGCCACGTCGTCGAAATCTTCTAACGGACATTTGCGCGTATGCAAGTAGCGCTGCTTGACTCTGCACTCGGCTATTGTTGCGATTGCATATGATTCTCCATGCCAAACTTGCGCGACACCGTATCAAAAGAACATATTGCCGATTCAATGGCTCCTAGCCGCTGTGGGTATCGTCTATCACCTACCGGCGCTTGGGTGTGGATCGGCACCCCAGCGCAACCCCCCAGACGCTGGAGATTTGCTCCATTAGATCCGCCGCCCAACGTGTCCTATATGGCAGCCTCACCATTGTAAAATTCATGCTCCTAATGACACGCATCTGCGGTATGGATGAGTATCGCGGACCCTTGACAACCTTGAGCGGAAGGTCGGTGAGTATCGCGATACACGAGGCTTTGGCCGCGATCGCCGCCGTTTTGGATCGCCGCCAATGATAGCTGGACGTTGGGCTGCCATTGTCGATCCGTATGCGACGTTTGTCGATACGTCAGAGACGACCGTGGTCCCAATCCGTAGGAAGATCGCAGTAAGCGTCAAGATATGCGGGATGCAACGGCCAGTGTCTGGGGATGCGCTCCCCTGTCAAGGTCGAGACCCCCTCCTCGATCAGTGGCTTTCCCTTTTTGGGATACCTCTCCTTCGGTGGCGAAAGAATGAAACCGGGCTGGATATGTCGCTGGTCATTTCGCGCGATTCAAATTGGCGCAGACTTTGCGGCTCGCTTGACGCGACGATCCCCCTGAGCTGAAGAAGGCCGGCCGCAATAGCGCCGAGCATTGGCGCACATATATAAAGCCAGAGTTGAGAGAGTGCCGCCCCTCCTGCGAAAAGTGCTGGGCCGATCGATCGTGCTGGATTCACAGAAGAACCCGAAACGGTGATACCGCCAAGGTGGATCGCAACTAAGGCAAGTCCAATCGCCAATCGTGCAACAGCGCCGCGTCCAGCCGTGCATTTGAGGAATACAGTTACGAACAGGAACGTGGCGATAAACTCGAATAGGAACGCAGCTCTCCATCCGTAGACTACCCAGCCGGTTTGGGCGAAACCTTCTAGGGTGATATCGTAACCGCCGACCTTGTTCATAGCGATAAGGTAGAGCGTGCCTGCCGCCGCGATAGCTCCTGCACATTGGGCGGAGACATACGCGAGAAAGTCCCACACTCTCAATCGGCGCGACACGAGGAAACCCAGGCTGACCGCCGGATTGAGATGCGCGCCCGAGACTGGGCCAATCGTGTAGGCCATTGCAACCACGGTCGTCCCGAAGGCTAAAGCGACACCCAACAGGCCCACCTCTTGACGCATATAAAGCAATGTGCCGCAGCCGAGGAAGACAAGTGTGAAGGTCCCGAAGAATTCGCAAACATACTTTTTCATTTTTCACTCCATTGATTTGACCCCACGTACTTTTCGGTGTCATCCTCGTGCCGCCAAGCGTTCCGCATGCACCGAACCAATCATCGTGTCAGGTCCCGAAAACCTCCGTAGTTGACTTCAATTGCGTCCTTGTCCGACGAGATCGGCATCAGAGCCTATGGTCAACCAGCGTCACCGATCACCAGCAAACGTCGTACCAAATGAAATATGTTGCGCATCACAGCGATCGCTCTGATGACGTTCGGTCTTAGGTTCGAAAGTGCCGTGAACAGGATAGGCAGGCGAACCGTACCGAGACGTATGGACCCGAGCTGGGCTACGAACAAATCGCCAAGCAGCCCATCCTCAAATTATCGAAACAACGACCCTCTTCATGGCTCCAAGCGGAAGGTGGTGCAAAGCAGGAACCAGGACAAGGGTTGATAAGACCGCCAGGGACGTTCACGAGAAGTCGAGTAACGCCCCTTAGCCACGAACAGGCACATGATCCTTGGCGCGATTTGAAGTCCACGTGAATTCCCTTGTCCCCAGCGCAACCGTCGACATTTCTCGCAAATGTCGGGCATTCGCCACTTTTGTCAGATTTGTCGTGACTGGAACGTTTTGTTCGCCGGTCTCTCCGCCAAATACACATCAACCTGCCCTCAACCCGCCCATCGATAAACGAAAATCATCTTCTTGGCGCGTCGGAGCAGTTGGCATGGTGTTTGCTGATCCCTGGTTACAAGCGGCAGAAAGCAGTCTGCATGATGCCGGTTCATGAAACGAACGGAACGGAGGCCACCTGACCGTTCGTCATCGGATCCGCGTTCTACCAAAGCGGCCATGCATAGTCCGCCGGCGGAAGGGGTCAATCCCGATGTCACAGCTTGCAACCAACTCAAAGAGAAGGAAAATGCAATGACCAAGATTTCCGAAAGATCCTTTGAAACGATCGAAAACCCGGGGTCATCGCCGCTCAAGGTGCCAGATCAGTTCGGCGCATCCGTTGAAAAGGGGAACAAGCAGGTGACAGAGGCTCTTTTGAAATTTGCGTCCGGCGCTGAAGCGACACAGAAAATGCTGCCTCCGATCCTCGAAACGACAAGTCTATTCGGCAACGAATTGTGGTGGAAGACGATCGCTGCACTGCAAGCCGACGCCGAGGCCGGCTTCTCACATTTGCAAGCTTTGCTGGGCGCGAATTCGCCGTCGCAGATCCTCGAACAGCAGTCGACCTTTTTCCGCAAGCGCGTTGAGACAAGTTTGCAGCACGCCAAGGAAGTCCGGGAGCTCTCAAGCAGGGCGGTGGAGGAAATCTCAAAGCCGGTCAAGGATGCTTTTGACAAGGTCCTGACGAACCCCAAAGCGACGTAAAGTTGACTCGGCACTAAGATCAGGGCTGGACGAATCATGATCGGAGCCGCTTTCGAGGAGACAACATTATGCGGCCGACTGATGTTTCATCTGTTCGCGGCGCTGGCGAATTCCGGCGTGATCTGGTCAGAGAGCGGACCCGTGCCGGCCCGGAGGAACGTGGTAGGCGCGGCGGCGGCCGCCGCAGATAAGCTTGCCAGGGCCTCATCTGGTGGCTGGCCACAAAGTGCGCGAGGCCATCGCACCTTACGAGGCTCTTAGATGGTTACATGTGGGGGATAGTAAAATGATTGTAGCTGTTCCAAATAGCGGGGCGTCACGGATTAACCAATCCGGTGTAGAAGCATTACGAGAATTTCCTAACTTTCCGATAGGCGGGATCTTGTTCAAGGATATAGCGCCTATGCTGGCTGGTAGAGGTGCATTGGGCGAAGTCGTTTCTACCGTCGCAAGCCAAGTGTCGGGAACAGAAATCGATGCCATTTTGGCGGTTGATGCGCGTGGTTTCATCTTGGGCGCCTCATTGGCTGATAGGCTCGGTTGCGGTTTCATCATGGTAAGGAAACCCGGTAAACTGCCGGGGGACGTCCTCTCATTTGAATACAGCTGTGAATACTGCTCCGGAACCCTGGAGGTAACTGCCGGCCTCATCGGTGACGGCCTGCGATGCCTGATTGCTGATGACCTTCTAGCGACGGGTGGCACTGCTCGGGCGACTGGGAATTTTGTCAAGTCCCAAGGCGGAGAGATCGCCGGATACGCATTCATACTCGAAATCGAAGTTTTGAAAGGCAGGCGTCAATTGGACGACGCACCAGTGATCAGTGCGATGACGTGCTAGCGCAGCAACATAGACGTAAGGAGGCAAGCGCATGAATACCCCTGATTGGCTTTCGACACCGCAGGACGTGCATGTAGCCAGTCAGACGCTACAGGCCCTCGTCACAAGTGAACTTTCGAAACGAGTCGTCTCGGAAAACGAAATTAAAACGATCTATCTGTTTCTAACCCGCAAGTGCAATTTGGGATGCCACCACTGTTATATCGCAGGCGTCGGGCCCAAGGCCAAGGGCATTGATTTCAACCTGGAGGCGATCCAAGGACTGATCGAGCAAGCACTACCCAATGGGCTGCGCAAGGTTAAGGTTTCCGGGGGTGAACCGATGGTTCACAAGGAATTCATGGCAGTCATGGAATATCTCGCATCCTGTGGGCTGAAGGAGCTGGTTTTCGAGACGAATGGAACCCTCTTTGACGAGTTCACGATCGAGCAGCTAAGTAGGCTCCCCAATTTGACGGTCTTCATCAGCCTCGACCATTTCGACCCAGAGGCGCACGACGCTTTCAGAGCAAAATCGGGTGCGTTCGCCAAGACTGCGATTGTCCTGCAGCGGCTTGGAAAAACTGACATCTCTACGGTGGTAACGACGACTGCCTATCGCAACAACTATGACAAGGTGATTTCGATTATAGATTTGGTGCTCGGCTGGGGCATCAAGAAGCATCGGACGCTGCTCAACATACATCCGATGGGCAACGCGCGCAGCCATGAGGACAATGCGATAAGCTTGGAGGAATGCAAGCTACTGATAGGCGATCTTTTGAAATCTCCCCATTTTGAGAGTGGCGCTGCATACATGACTCTGCCGCCGGCTCTGATGCCTCTCAAGTATCTGAACGGCGTGCATACTTGCGGTTGGGGCGACAACGTACTGGGCATACTGTCGAACGGACAAGTTTCGATGTGCAGTGCCTCCTACGATGATCCGGAAATGATCGCCGGCAATGCCTTCGAAATGCCCTTGATGGAAATCTGGCGCAACAGCCCGTTCTTCCATGAGCTACGCGAGGTGGTGAGTGGCGAGGTTAAGGGCGTCTGCGGCAACTGCGTGTTTTATCCAGTCTGTCGCGGCGTCTGCAAGATGAGTAGCTGGTCGCACTATGGTGAAAAGGACGCGCCCTATCCGCTGTGCCAGGAACTTTACAATAACGGAGGTTTTCCGGAGTACGCCCTGGTGGACCCGACGAAAGATTCCACCTACCGCCGCGGAGTTATAGCGAAAGAGCGTCGGCCCGCCGCCGAAGCTCCTGTCTATAACTTCTCGGAGGAAATCGCGGCTGCTGCGCAACACACTCACTAACGCAGGAGGCGCGACGTAATAATTGCTGTGTCGACGACGTAATTTAACCAGGTCAACAAAAATAACGTGGAGGATTGAGGATGAGCAGAGCTTTCCGAGGTGCGGCGGGTGTGGCGCACACACTTGCGAACAACGCGATACGATCCGGCAACAAAGCAGCCGCCCAGCAAGCCCAGGTGATTTCTCGTCTCGCGGAAGGACTCGCCCGGCTGCAGGCGGGTTTGGATGACCAAGCTCAGCAATTGACGGCTGGCCTTGTAAAATTAGAGCAATCGCTAAAGGTGTCACGCAGATCGCAACGGTCGAAATCCGGCTCACTCGCTGCTAACGGCGAACTACAAGACTACTACGTTGATATAACCGCCTCGAAGAAATTTGGCAAAGCCAATTGGCCGCGCGCCGCCGATTCAGGTCTTGTAGGACGCCGCATTGGGCGAGGACCGGTTAGGATGACTGGTTCCGACACACAATCGGCAAAGGCGGTTACCGCCGCATTCGCCAAACTTCTCTCGGCTCAGGCACAATTGCTGCAGATACGCAGTGAAGTGGAAGACCTCAAGAAGGTTCAGAGGTAGCGGCAATGGCTAGTTCCCGACTGTTTGGCTACGCCGTTGACGAAGAGGATGGCAAGCTGGTAATCGTGATTGACGGATTGCTTGCCGAAAGTTGCATCCGGCAAATTCGGGACAGCGCCCAGACGGGCCGCGGTGGTGAACTCTTGTCGCGATTGCTGCCGGTAAGTTCGGTTTACAAGCTTATGTCTGGACAAGAGGAACGCGCTGAAGAAACGCTCAGCCTTGAACAGTTGCTTGGACAAAACGTCGACCAGAGTTTCGCTTCCTTCGAACAACAGTTCGCCGACCTGAGGCAGACACTAGCCGAATTCGGCAGCCCGGAAAGTTCGAAATAAATCACGCAGCCGCAGGAGTCTCCGCGATGCTTCGGTTGTCACCAGAAGACTCTATTTTGCTGATCACCTGCCGGGCCTACCTACGACCCGAGGATGAAGAGCGTTTGGTCCGTCTCTGCAAGGAGCCTGTCAACTGGCCCTATGTGGTATGGCGCGCCGAGCATAATCGGACGGTGCCGCTGCTTGAGAATCACTTGCGCCGCCTCGATTTGTTGACACTATTGCCTACTGAGGCGGCGCATTACGTTCAGTGCTGGACTGTCATGTCAAAGGTCAGGTCCGCACTCGAATTTCGCAATCTGCCAGAAATCATGGATGCGCTGGATCGGGCCGGCATCGCCTGGTTCCTGGTGAAGGGACCAGATCTCGCGCTTCTCCACTATCCCGATCCACTCCTACGGCCGATGACCGATCTCGACATCATGGTCAAGCCCGCTGACGCGCAGCGCGTGCAGCGGCTCATGTTCGATCTCGGCTACCGGCACGGTATTTTCGACCCTTCAAATGGCAACTGGCATCCGGAACGAAAGGAACTCGATGACGAAACCTTCCGCGAAAGTTATTCCTTGCCGGTGTTTGTAAGGATAGAATCCGTTGAATCTCCGTTCCCTGGTCCCGCGGTGCCACGCCAGCTGCGCTACCGCCACGTAAAGGGATACATCGATTCCGCGAAGAAGCTGCACATGCCCATCTTCATTGATATGCATGTAAATCTCTCCGTCGGCATCGATGTCGAAGACATATGGTCAGGCGTGCGTCTTGCAAACGGTCTAGGCCGCATATTGCAGGTCCAATCCGCGACTGGCGCCGTCTGGTTCCTTTCGGCCAGGCTTTATCACGAGGCCTTCCTTTATAATTCGCTTCGACTATTGATGTTCGGCGATCTTCATGCGGTTCTACACAAAGAAATGGCGAATATTAGCTGGGCGGAGGTCGCTGCGATAGGTTACAAATACGAGATGAGGCCGGCGTTATATTTCGTCCTGACGCAGATGAAGCGCATCTGTGGGATAGACATACCGTCCGAGTTCCTAGAGCTCATTCGACCTGATCAAACCGAGGTACCACTTCAACATGATTGGGGCGACGTGTTGCCCAAACTGCTGTCTATTCCCACTGTTAACGATCTTGAGCTGGCGTAAATATGGCGCCCGAGTCACCATATCGTACAGATCCTGCGGCGAACGACCTTCGTATCGCAGCAACCGAAACCTCTGCAAAGTTTGCGTCAACAGTCCATCGGGCCCTCACGCGGTCAGGAATAACGATCCTAAACACGCAGGTGTTCAGCAATGGCCAGATGGCTGTCACTCCGCGCGACGGCGGGCTTGGCGGAAATGTGGTGGTCGTGCAAACATTTCCTGACAGCGTTCATGATCGTCTTTTCGAGTTGTTCCTAGCGCTTGGTGCCGTGCGGGCGCGGGGTCCCCGCACGATTACCGCTGTTCTTCCCTACCTCCCATATTCGCGTTCGGATCGCCCTGCCTTCGACGGCGGACCTGTACCGGTGCGAATCCTTGCGGGGATTATCGAAACTCTCGGTATAGATCGGCTGATAACTTTCGAACTCCATGTTCCTCAGCTGTGCGCCGCATTTGCCTGTCCTGTCGTCAATCTTCAGTTCGCTCCCGCCCTAGTTCGCCATCTCGGTTCTGCGGCCGTCGATGGCGACATGGTCGTTTCACCGGATTTCGGCGGAGCGAAGCGAGCTGAGCACTTGGCGGCCCTGCTCGGCTGCCCATTCGCTGTCATGCGCAAGCACCGCAGAGACGATGATGACTTTCGGGAGAGCGTCGAGATTCTGGGGGACGTTGCTGGCCGGACGATCATCCTGATTGACGACGAAATCAACAGTGGTCAGACGGCTTTTTCAGCCGCCGCACATCTCAAAGCGGCAGGCGCTCGCAAGATAACCCTTGCCGCAGCCCATGCCATATTCACGCCGTCGCTGAACGAAAACTGGGGACGGTCTCAGATCGACCGCATCGTTGTGACCGACAGCGTCGGACGTACCGACAATTTCCCCGACAGTGTCGAAGTAGTCTCGATCGGCAACGAAATTGCAGGCGCGCTGCAGGCACGCTGAGAAGCATTACCTGAAATCTAGCATCACGCGATTAACACGTGGATCGAGCGCCTGCTCGAATGCCTCTTGGGCGTTTGACGAGGGCCAAAGATTGACCTGCAGCACGTCGAAGCGTGCGGCGTGTTCAACGATGGTTCGGATGGCATTTCTCACGTCGTCCGCGCTTTGGGCTATGGTGCCGATCAGTTCAATTTCCCGGTAATGCAGAAAGTTAGGGCCTACCGATAACAAATCGGACGTCGGAATCGATTGGTAGAGTACAATCCTGGCACCGCGTGACGCCGCAGCTATGGCCCCCTGAATGCCTCTGACACCGAAGCGCGTGCAAAAGATGCAGTCGAAGCCCCAGCCATCCGTTAATTTCTCGACGAGTTTCGGATCAGACAGAGAATGAACTGACCCCGTTGCATGGGCGCCGGTCGACATCACAGGCCCATGCGTTGCCACGTCGTCATCGAAAAGGTAAACGTCGCATCCTTTGGTTGTCAGAAGTATCGAATGGAGAAGGCCCATCGTGCCTCCGCCGATGACGGCCACAGTGTCTCCAGCCTTTGCACGCGCCCTATTTATGCCGCGTGCCACGCAGGCGACAGGTTCAACTAACGCGGCACGCTCGGGAGCCAAAAAGGAAGGTACGGAAAAAACCTGATAGGCGGGTACGCCCACAAAATTGGCCAATCCCCCCGGCCCCTGCGGCACCCCTCCTCTCGCTTTAGGATTTAAATATGCACAGTGGTTGTCCAGTCCGAGGCGGCAGGCACGACATTGGCCGCATCTGCGCATTAAAAGCACCGCAACGCGGTCTCCTACGCGCAGGCCATCCGGTACATCGTCCGGCAGAGACACGATCGTGCCTGACAACTCGTGCCCGCCCCAATAGGGGTAAGTCGGCTTGGCGCCCCGATAAACGCGTTGCTCCGGTGTGCAGAGTCCACACAACTCTATCCGCACACCGACTTCGGACGATACGGCGAGTGGAACCGACAATGTCCATTCTTCAACCTTGCGGGGGCAAGTAATTACGAGTCCACGAACCTCCATACGAGACCTCTCGCTCCCCGACACACCGACTATCCTAATATGTACACTTACTTGCATCCAGAATCTAGCCAACAACCACAGGCGGCAGTCAGAAAGCTGATGAAATCACGTGCCTTGCTGGCGGGCTTGCTTATGTCCTGGGTCTTGACAAGCTTCTCGGAGATATCGTCGGCGCAAACGGCAAAGGACGTTTCAAGCGGCAGAAGTGTTCCCTTGCGCAAGGAGCGACGAAACTATTGAAGGTAGAGTGGAGCGCTTGGGCCGCGTCAATGCCACCAGCCTCAAACACGAGCCGCGGTTTACCAGCCCGTTCTTCGATGCCATCCTCATCTCTGCGAAGATGCCATGTCGCCTTCCCTCATCTGCCCGCGCGAACCCTCCTAAGAGCCTATCGCCACATCGTCCAAAGCTTCATCCTTCGTGGCGCACCGGTTCGAACCGAACAGACCAACAATCCGAGTCGCACCGAGAAGGATGACGGCAACTAGATCGGTAGTTGGGCGGCCGCAACATCAGAAAGGTCTCAGCGTTTGCTGGACGCGTGCCTGCGATGGCGGTGGTGGCAACGATCTTCTCTGGCTGCCCCAAGCGCGGGAGAGGCCATTCGACGCTAGCAAGAGTTCGCTCGAACCTGATATCCGTTACCGCAACGACTTCGCTGAGACCACCTCCCAGGCACCATTCTACGATGCCGGCGAACAAGGTCAGCGTTGCCTCGTGAACGGAACCATCTCCCCTCCCCTCCCCTCCACTCTTCGAGGTGTCGACGCAAAAGCGAGAACTCTAGACCATCAGGGGATTGGCGTTCAGGCGACCCTTCGGGAGCAGAGACGGAAATACGTCTACCAGCATGGTCGGTCCCATCGCAGACAAATCGCGTGCACATCCTGCAAGTGGTCCAGCCGCGGTGACATCCAGGATGGCAGTCGGGGCGAGAGCGTCAACCCCATCTGCCTCGCACTCGTCGACTACTTCTACATCCCAAGTGCGAGTGGAAAAGATCCTCGCACGTAGCCTATGATCGTCCTGAAGCAGCTACGCTTCGTAGTAAATTTTTGGTGTCGAGATCGCGAATACCTGCATGAATTTCTCCGCCGCCGTTAGGCGCCGGGAACTCTGCACGAATTGGAATCGGGCGTCCGTTGTCGAATGCTTACGGTTTTGTGCGAGTGAGTCGCGGCAAGGGGATCACCGACTTTGCCGAGGTCTTCTGCTTTTCGTCTAAATCGCCGGGGCACATTTGTAGGATTCACAATAAAACACACCATGACCAATCGGTACCGCGGTCTTGCTAAGCTGCAGGATATAAACGGAAAAATCCATTTACTCTACGTTCCGGGTTTATCCACGTTAGCCTTTCGTTAACCTAAAACCCCTTGCTCAAAATGCAGAATCGGCTCTAATAGCTAGTGGCGGAACTTTAGCGGTTTCGCGAAAAGTTCCGCCACTTGCAGGAAATGGATTTTGAGATGGCGAAAACCGCAGCAAAACCAGCGCCGGTCGTCGAAGGGTTGACCGCATTGATGGAGCGTCATGCTGACGCTCTCTCCAGCCAACTTCAAGCACATCATCTCAAGGTCTTCCCGCCGACGTCCGAAAAGGGCATTCGATCCTTTGCACCGTCAGAAGCCTCAAAATTGCTTGGCATCGGTGAGTCTTATCTTAGACAAACTGCTTCGGAAATGCCTGAACTGCACGTTAGTATGAGCCCTGGCGGTCGACGCACGTTCACGATCGAAGATATTCATTCAATCCGTAAGCACCTGGACCTGATTGGCCGCGGGAACCGGCGCTACCTGCCCCATCGTCGCACGGGGGAGCAGCTTCAAGTCGTCTCGGTGATGAATTTCAAAGGCGGCTCGGGCAAGACGACGACAGCCGCGCATCTGGCACAGTACCTGGCAATGCGTGGCTACCGGGTTCTCGCGATTGATCTTGATCCCCAAGCAAGCCTTTCCGCACTCTTCGGCAGTCAGCCAGAAACTGACGTTGGTCCGAACGAAACACTCTATGGCGCCATCCGGTATGATGACGAGCAGGTCCCAATCGAGCAGGTTGTCCGAGGAACGTACATCCCGGATCTTCATCTAATTCCTGGCAATCTTGAACTGATGGAGTTTGAGCACGATACCCCGCGCGCGCTTATGAACCGGAAGGAAGGTGACACGCTTTTTTACGGTCGGATCAGTCAGGTCATCGAAGACATCGCGGACAACTACGATGTCGTCGTTATCGATTGCCCTCCCCAACTTGGCTATCTCACGCTTTCAGCTCTGACCGCCGCAACCTCGATCCTCGTCACCGTCCATCCCCAGATGTTGGATGTAATGTCGATGAACCAGTTTCTGGCGATGACCTCGAATCTCCTTCGGGAAATCGAGAACGCAGGCGCCCAGTTCAAGTTCAATTGGATGCGCTACCTCGTCACTCGTTTTGAACCGAGCGATGGCCCGCAGAACCAGATGGTGGGCTATCTGCGTTCGATCTTTGGCGAAAATGTCCTCAATTTTCCGATGCTCAAGACGACCGCCGTTTCGGACGCTGGCCTGACGAATCAAACCCTCTTTGAGGTTGAGCGCGGACAGTTCACGCGCTCGACCTATGATCGGGCCTTAGAGGCGATGAACGCCGTCAACGACGAGATCGAAACTCTAATCAAAAAAGCATGGGGTAGAACCACATGAGTCGGAAGCACCTCCTTGACGTCACCACGGACGCGCCCGACAGCTCATCAGCTGCTGAACACAGAGCGGCAAAGACTCGCTCCATGCCGCTTCTCGGCGTGACCAGAAAAGAACGAGATCCAGCGACGAAGCTGACTGCAAACATCGGTAACGCGTTGCGCGAGCAAAATGATCGTCTTGGTCGTGCCGAGGAGATCGAGCGGCGTCTCGCCGAAGGTCAGGCCGTGGTTGAACTGAACGCGTCGTCAATCGAGCCGTCCTTCGTTCAGGATCGCATGCAAGGTGATATCGAAGGACTTCTTGCATCCATCCGCGAGCAAGGACAGCAGGTCCCAATCCTTGTGAGACCTCATCCCGTTAAACCCGCGCACTACCAAGTTGCCTTTGGACATCGCCGGCTGCGCGCCGTTTCGGAGCTAGGACTGCCGGTCAAGGCGGTTGTTCGAGACTTGACGGACGAGCAGTTGGTTGTCGCACAGGGTCAGGAAAACAATGAGCGCGAAGACCTCACCTTCATCGAAAAGGCACGTTTCGCACACAAGCTAAACAAGCAGTTTCCACGAGAAATCGTCATCGCGGCTATGTCAATCGATAAAAGCAACTTGTCGAAGATGCTCCTGCTTGTTGACGCCCTCCCCTCTGAATTGATCGATGCCATCGGCGCCGCTCCAGGCGTTGGACGCCCAAGTTGGCAGCAATTGGCAGAGCTGGTTGAGAAAGCATCGCCTCCGGCAGGCGCTGCGAAATATGCTGCCTCGGAGGAGGTGCAGGCGCTGCCGTCGTCGGAACGGTTCAAGGCAGTGATCGACCATCTGAAACCGCGTCGGACTGCGCGCGGGTTGCCAGACGTCCTGTCGACCCCCGATGGCGACAGGCTTGCGCAGGTCACGCAGAGCAAGAGCAAGCTAGAAATTACCATTGACAGGAAAGCCACGCCGGATTTCGCGGCTTTCGTACTCGAGCATTTGCCGGCGCTTTACCAGGAGCATCGCGCAAAGCATCAACGGAAACAGGGAGTGTAACCCGCAAAAGAAAAGAGCTCCCTCAACGTCGCCGTCGTGGAAGCCCTTCTGTCTCTGTAGCAAGAACAGAATCGCATTTCCTCGAATCCTCGTCAAGAGTCTTTGGCGCCGTTTTGGTGAGCGAATTTCCTTTGCCTGCTGAAAGGTGAGAGACAATGCAGTCGGGGAATGTAGCGACGCCGTTCGGGCGGCGGCCAATGACGCTTGCGCTCGTGCGGCGCCAGGCGGCAATGGAAATCAAGCATGGAAAAGCTGCCGATAAGTGGAAAGTGTTGAGAGACGCTTCCGCCGCGATGGAACTGCTCAAGATCCAGTCGAACAGTCTGGCTGTTCTTGACGCACTTTTGAGTTTTTATCCTGACAATGAGTTGCGTCAGGATGCACAATTGATTGTCTTCCCCTCGAATGCCCAACTGGCGCTTCGGGCGCATGCAATGGCGGGCGCAACGTTGCGGCGGCATATTGCCATTCTGGTGGAGTCGGGGTTGATCGCCCGTAAGGATAGCGCCAATGGCAAGCGCTTCGCCCGCAAGGGCGACGATGGCCAGATCGAGAATGCTTTTGGCTTCGACCTGTCGCCCCTCCTGGCGCGATCGGAAGAGTTGGCGATGTTGGCGCAAAGAGTGGCGGCCGAGAGAGCCTCGCTCAGGAAAGCCAAAGAGAGCCTTACAATTTGCCGGCGGGATGTTCGCAAACTTATTACTGCTGCAATGGTCGAGGGCGCCGACGGCGATTGGAAGACGACCGAGGACATCTACATTGCGCTCGCGAGCAGAATTCCGCGCGTTCCGACCCTTGAAGGGGTCACTAGCGTTCTCAATGAAATGGAGATGCTCCGTGAGGAAGTGCTTAATCGTTTGGAAAACCTCGAGAATGCTGAAAAAATTAGCACCAATGCTGCTCATATCGAGCAGCACATACAGAATTCAAAACCCGAATCCGTAAATGAATCTGAACCACGCTCCGAAAAGGAGCTGGGGGCAAAGGCGAGCTTGAGCCATCAGCCGAAGAATGAATCGCAAAGGGCGTTCCCCTTGGGATTGGTGCTCAAGGCGTGCCCGATGATCAGCGACTATGCACCGCGCGGCGTGGGGAGCTGGCGAGATCTGATGTCTGCCGCTGTGGTGGTTCGATCTATGCTGGGGGTAAGCCCTTCCGCCTACCAGGATGCCTGCGAGGCGCTAGGACCGGAGAATGCTGCGGTGGCAATTGCGTGCATCCTGGAAAGGGCTAACTTCATCAACTCTCCTGGAGGCTATCTGCGGGATCTAACGCGCCGAAGTGAGCGCGGTGAATTCTCGCTTGGCCCGATGATAATGGCGTTGTTGAAGGCCAACGGGCAAGGCGGTTTGAGGGCTGGGTAAGTGCGGCTGATCGTTATTCCTGCCGTTGAGGATTTCGGTTGTGGTCAGCTGACCACCAAGCTAACCCCTTGGAAAACACCAACTTTCAAAGGCGGCTTGTCGCAGGCATTGTGCCGGTTACCGTCTGGCTCCCGAGCCAAATGACGCCTCTTAGGGGAACAGTAGACCGTGATCTCAATACGAACGCGCCCAAGGTCGCGCACGAACAAGACCAGGAGCGAAGTCTTCGCACGAAATGGCAGCCGCCTTTCATCAATTCATTGGCACCGGCGCGGCAAATCGCAAGGCGGCCGGCTGTGCCGGCTAATCGCGAGTGGGCGATGGCGCCGCATGGATAGGACGCAATAGGAACAAGTACCTGCTGCCATCCGCAGCCCCGGAATCTACGGGGCTGATTCGCGGCGGCACTTCCACAACACTGGGAGAATTCATCAACCGCTATCTTGGGCGAGGTGACGCAATGAGCCACTCGACCCTATGGTCTTTTGACCAGGCAAGAATGGCATTCGAGGTGAGTTTGGTGCCGTTGTCGGAGAGATCATTGCGAGTTTCGAGCGAGGCGACGACCGGAGATCGAGGTGTCCGGGGATCGCCGCGAGGCATTCTCGCGTCGCGTCATCGACGATGTTGAGCACGCGAAACCCCCTTCCGTAAGCGAACTTGCAGGCACGCGCGCACCGATCCTGGCCAACGCGAAGGCTCTGCCCGCTGGTCGCTGGATTTTGTTCGTGACCAAAAGCAAATGATCCAGTGGAACATTTCTCCACCGAACGACTGAGGCATATACCTATCTCGCAAGGCCCAGCCATCGGCACAGTATTTGAGTCCGTTGAAGAAGGTGATGGGTCCAGACGGCTTGGAGGAGGCATAGCCGTTCCAGCCGCCGAGTTTGGCGATGATCCAAGCGGCCCAGGCGAGCGAAGCTTTGGGATGGGGATTGGATTGCAGCTTGGTCTTGCCCTTGAAGCGGCTTTCGAGGGCGGCGAGCGTGTTGATCTCGTGGGGACTGACTGCCAGGCTTGCCGGGTGAGGATCGCCGCCACTGCGGTCCTGCACGAGTTGGAGGACGATTGCCGCGGCCTTGGCGGCGATGGCGACGAGCTTTTCCAGCCGCGGCGCTAACTGCAATTGGCTGTCCTCGATCTTGAAGCCCTGCGTCTTCATCACCCGGAAGAACTGCTCGATCATCCAGCGCTGCTTGTACCAAGCGACGATCTGCCAGGCGTCAGTCGCACTGGAGAGCGCATGGGTGGTCAAGAGCAGCCAATGCAAGGGCTCGACACCGTCGGGTGCGTCCGGTTCGACGACCTCGACCCAACTGAGCCTAACCCCGTCGGGCAGCCCTTCTTCGCGCAGGTTTTGCGGTTGCCTGATCGTCGCCTGGCCGAAGCGCAGGCACAACGTTGCCTGCCGCGCCGGACGGTCGGCGCGCTCGCGCAGCTCGATCGTTTGGGTGTCGCAGAACCGAACTGTCTCTACGACATCACGCAGTTTAGAGCCGCCGATGAGTGCATGGTCATGCATGACGCGCGACAAAAGATCGAAGCGTTGGTCGGGCAGGTGCGCCCACATCATAAAGAAGTCGCCCTATTGCGCGACCTCGCCAATGAGCGATGGCGTTTCGGCGACCGGCGACCGGCGACCGGCGACCGGCGACCGGCGGCTTCGGCGGGGGGGGGAGCGACGTTGGGGTCGACCGCATCTACGGGCTCTATCGCGAAGAAGGACTTTCCGTTCGCAAGCAGAAAAGCCGGGGCGGCACGCTGTCGGCACGCGTGGCCCGATCCTGGTCGAAGCGAAGGCCAATGCCCGAAGCTCGCTGAATCTCGTTCACGACCAGTTCGCTTGCGGAAGGCGGTTTCGCGTGCTCAACTTCGTCGAAGACGTGACCCGCGAATGCCTGGCGGCGATCCCGTGCACCTCGATCTTGCGTCGTCGCGTCGCTCGCGAACTGTCGGTCCTCATCGAACGGCGCGGCAAATCGGGGATGATCGTCTCCGACAACGGCACGGAATTCACCTCGAATGCCATCCTTGCCAGGTCGAAGGATCATAGTGTCGAGTCGCACGGCATCACGCCGGGAAGCCGATGCAAAACGCTAATGTCGAGAGCTTCAACGGCCGGATGCGGGACGAGATGGTCAACCAAAGCCTGTTCCTCGGCTGCGATTATGCCCGAAGCGCCATTGCTGGGCCGACGATTACAACCACTTCCGGCCGCACTCATCGCTCGGACCAGACCCGGGCACGTGATGCAGATACCATTGCCGCAACCGGCTCCAACGCTGCGCGAGATGAAAGCTTCGCGTTTCCGCCACTTGGCGTACTCGGAGCGCGCAGGCTCTAGATGTGAGCTTTCGGGAGGTTGTCCATTCAAAGCGGATTTAGGAGACTGGAGCTATCACACCTCGAGTCGGAAGGATCGCCGCGAATGAACATTCATAAGAATGCCCGACTGACGCCGTTGCGCCGGGAACAAATGGCGCTTGCTGTTATCGAAGGGCATCTGACCCAGGCTCAGGCAGCACAGGCCTATGGCGTCGCGGCCAAGATCGTCGCCCGTTGGGTCGAGCGTTTCAAGGCCGGTGGTCGAGAGGCGATGCTCGATCGTTCCTCCCGACCTCATGCCATGCCCC
>NZ_JAQJCJ010000041.1:0-21902 GCF_030182485.1 Rhizobium atlanticum | reverse complement strand
GTGCCGGCTGACAGGAGATATTCGCCGGAGTTGACCAGGAAGTGCTCGTTGTCACGAATTCGACGCTGTGCGGCCTCGCCGAGCCGGCTGATAGTCAGTGCGGCAAGGATGTTGGCGATGGCAATCGCACCGAGAGTGGATTCGGGGAAAGCCCGGCCGGACGACTGCGCCACGAAGTGCAGCAGCCCGGCAAACTTGCTGATGGGCGCGGCAAAGCTGTCGGTGATTGCGATGATGTGCGCTCCCGACTGAGACGCCTTTTCGGTCAATCTGTGCACGAGGCGATTGAATGGTGCGAAGGTGACCGCGACAAACACATCTCCGGGCCGGATGTCGTCCAAAGCACCCTCCGGCGCTCCTCCAGGCGTGTCGAGCAAGACGATATTCGGACGGGCCTTCTGCAGGGTATAGGCGAGCGTATAGGCAGGTGTGAATGCCGTTCGCCGGCCCATGACATAGACTTTCGGAGCGTCTGGCACTCGCTTCGTTCCGGTGCAGAGATTGGCGATCCCGCTGGGGGCGTTCCGGTGTCGTGTCGATGAACTGTTGCCGCAGATCGCCATAGCCCGCCAAGCCTAGCCTTTGAGCCAGCCTTACAAGATTTACCGGCTGAACATTGGCCCGCCGCGCGATCTCTCGCATCGAGTAATAGGGAACTTCGTCGGCGTTGTTGATGACGTAATGGGCTGCATCCACCATCTGCCCCGAGAGCTCGACGCATATCGTCTTAATTTGATCGATCAACTCAGGCCTGGTCATACGTCTTCTCCGGAACAAAAAGGCTTCGGTTTCTCAAAGGCGGGCATGTTGTCCGCAAGGGCAGAGTACGAATGGTCTCCGAATGGACCCCGGATGCATTGCTAAATATCGGCGCTCTCCGGTTGGCGTATTGAAACTGACATCGCACACTTGACCTAACACCCATGATCTAAGGATTACGCTGGATGAACTCTGTGGTTGGCCAGGATGCTCTCGTCAAGTCGTTTGTCCATCCGGATTGGATCGCTGGCATAACGGACCGAACGCGAATTGGCCGCGCGTCGTTATTAGCTCGCCTACCAACTTCAATCCGCTTTTTCCCATCGACACTGCCGCGTATGGCGGATCGAAGGACTGTTCCCGGCGGGGTGTGGCGTACGTCGTGTGAATGCTGGCATCCCTATACCTAATGCAGATCGGACAGATTGCTCGGGCAGTCGCAATGCCCGATTATTTTACGGCGCCGCCCAGTGAAAACCCTGCTTTGAACTGACTGGCCATGCCCAAGAATAGGAGAACCACCGGCAGGGAGTAGATAATCGAATACGCCGCGATCGCGCCATAGTCGATCGAGTTCGACCCCATAAAACCGAATAGGTGTACCGGCGCCGGCTGATCATCGAGACTGTTGATCAAAACCACCGGCATCAGGAAATTGCCCCATGCATTGACGAAGCCGAAAATCGCCGAGGACGCAAGGCCAGGTTTGGTCAGCGGAAGGATCACTCTATAGAGAATCTGCAGGCTGCTTGCCTGTTCGAGAGTGGCCGCTTCCTCCAGCTCCGCTGGTATCGCGTCGATGAAGTTCTTCAGCTGGTAAATCTGAAAAGGAATGGCGGTCACTCCAAGCAAGATGCCAGTCGGGACGATGGATAGCCATCCGAGTGATGCAAACATCTTGTATACAGGGACGATCAGGATCGAGATCGGCACTCCGGACAGAAATAACACTGTCAATAAAAGCGGGTTCTTGAAGGGAATGTTGTGCTTGGAGAATGCGTAGGCCGCTGTGAACGCTGCGGCGGTACCTATTACGGTGGCGACCGTCGATATGAGAAGACTGTTACCGAGTGCAGCAAGGTTGTCTGCCTGTAAGGCAACCCAGTAATGTTCGGCTGTCAGTTCGGGGGCTCTTAACTGGTTTGTCGCACCCTGGT
This sequence comes from Rhizobium atlanticum, assembly GCF_030182485.1. Classification (NCBI taxonomy): domain Bacteria; kingdom Pseudomonadati; phylum Pseudomonadota; class Alphaproteobacteria; order Hyphomicrobiales; family Rhizobiaceae; genus Rhizobium; species Rhizobium atlanticum. Next base: position 19,986 of record NZ_JAQJCJ010000041.1, on the reverse strand, counting down.
CCACCGATGCGAGTATCATCCACAACATAGGCAACGCAAAGAAAATTGCCAGTACGAGTGCGGTGATATTGCTCACAACCCGATCAGTAGTAATGTTCTTTGGCTTATTGAGCTTTAATCCTGACGGGGATCTGGAGGCATGCGCGGCTGTGAGTGTCTGCATTGCGAATAACCTTCCATTGAGGTCTGAAGCCCCGGCCAAAGGATTTCGAAATTAGCGGCGAGTCTTGGTGGCCCAAACGAACAGGCCCCCGAGAAGTGCCGAAAGGAGCACCATGACATTTCCAAGAAGCGCGGCGTATCCAAGGTTATGAAACTTGAAGCCTTGGAGATACGTATAGACGGGCAGAATATTCGTGTCGTTACCGGGCCCCCCGCCAGTCATCAGATATATCAGGGTGAAGTTGCCGAACGTCATCAGCATCATCAGCAGGGCGCAGGTGATAATGGTCGGTTTCAGCATGGGCAACGTTATCCGTGTCAACGTCTGCGCCGACGAGGCGCCTTCCAGTTGAGCAGCTTCCATCAAGTCGCCTGGTATGTTGCGAAGAGCGGCCGAAAACATCGTCATCGCAAGGCCCGCGAGTGACCAGGCGTTAGCCGTAGAAACAACTGGCATTGCGTGCTGGTAGAGAAGATCAAGACGCATATTGCCGGCCAGCATGGCAATGAGACCTGACTGCGTGCTCGTCGCCATCCAAAGGAAAGCGATGGTCGTGGGAGGAAGTGTCCAGGCCATGATCGCCGCGGCGCTACTGATCCATCTGATGGGTGCAAGACAGTCCTGCAATGCAAGGGCCAAGACAAGACCGAGTGCGGTCGTTGCGATTGCACCCGATCCAACCACGAATATCACGGTGAGCCAGAGGGATTTATAGAAGACCGCGTCGCCGAGAAGAAACGCGACGTTGCTCAGCCCCGTGAAGCGGTAATTAACCGCATGGATTCCGATAAGCTGCAGATTGGTAAAGCCGAGATAGATCGCATAGATTACCGGTCCCAGGAAAAGCGTCCCAATAAGGAGCGCTGCAGGAGAGAGCAAGGCAAAGTTAACTGGATCCACTCGAGGTTCATCCAGGCGTACGCGTGCGCTCGACTGGTTAACCCTACTCCTTTCCGCCTTGGAGCCGGTCAGGGTGACCGGCTCCTGGGTGGTGCTCAATGAGTGCTTTGAAGTCAAGGGAGGGTCTCCAAATTATCCTCGCCCACCTGAGTTGCCATGTAGGATCGGAGTATCTCGACGCCTTGATCGATCGTCGTCTCTGGCTTTAGCACCATTGCTTGCGTAGCCTGTTGGAAAGCGTTGCCCCAGATTGGAAATTCCGGCTGGGAGGGCATGGCTCGCGAACTTGAAGCCAGGTCGGCGAAAGCCTTCTGGAATGGTGGTCGACTGAGAGCAAGATAGCTCGCATCGGTCGTCAGCCCAGTTGTGGGCGGAGCAACCGCCACCCAGGCCGCGATATTCAACATATTTTGCTTTTGCTGCATGATATCGATTGCGGACCAAGCAAGTTCCGGATCGGATGGATTCTTGGACATCGAAAGGACGACGCCGTTGAAGCTTGCTCCTGTACCGGGTGCCTGACCCTGTGAGGTCGGCACCTTGGCGAATCCGATCGTTTCTTCCTTGTCATCCCAACAAGGCGCACAGATATCCTTGCTCCAGAAAATCGGGATCCAATTGCCGGTCAGCGTGATGCCGAATTTGTGACCGTGCAGAGCCTCCGCCGGATGAGTGGCGCCATTGGGATCCATGATCTGCGAGGTGGGTGCGAGGAGGCCCTCAGCGGCAGCAGTCTTGTAGAAATCGAGGACTTCCCTGATGCCCTTGCTGTCGACCACCCATTTCTTGGTGGCTGGATCATAGATCGTCGGCGTGCTGGATGCGGACAACAGAAGGCCGGGTCCTGCCACTACGCCGAAGGTGCCTTGCGATGTGCCGGTTATGACATAGAGCGGGGAAGCATCGGGAGACGTTTTCTTGATCGCTCGCGCGGCATCAAGAATGTCGTTCCAGCTCTTTGGGCTCCAGTCCTTCGGCAGGCCGGCCTTGTCGGTCAGAGTGCGGTCAAAGAGAATGCCGTAGGTATTGATACCTTGCGCGACGGAGTAGACCTGGCCGTCATACTTTCCCGCATCCTTCACGGCATCCGGGGTATCCTTCCACCACGCGGTGTCGGCGACCTTGTCATCAATGGGCGAAAGAAGGTCGCTCCCGGCGAACTGACCTACATTGATGTCGAAATACTGGATCACATCAGGTTTGGTCTTGGGTGAGTTGTAAAGCAGGCTCAACTTGGTGATAAAGTCATCATAAGCGCCGGGAACTGGTATCAGCTCCATTGTATCCCCCGGATGCTTCTTCTCGAATTGAGCCTTAATATCGGCAAACCATTTTTGAGCAAGTTTGGGATCAGCGAAGGTCCAGTTCAGACTGAAGGCCACCTTCACATTTGCGGCGTGGGCAGCGTCAACACATGCGCCGGAAAAAGCCGTTGTCGCCATCAGGGCCGCCAAGGCGTAGTCGCGCAACACTCGTTTTATAGCCGTTCGATGGCCCTTTGCCTGATCGCCGGCCTGATGATCCCTTCCGCAGGAAGCCGGTCCAATTCGGTATATCAACATAAACTCTTTCTCCCAGTTTGATTTGCGTTCCGTTAGTTGTTGTTGGCCGGCCTGACCTTTAGGCTCGCTCCGGTTCCCGCATCGAAGAAATGGAGATCCGCAGGATCAAAGATCAAATCGACCGTGTCTCCGCGCTTTACGGGAGCAAAGCTCGGAAATTTGGAATTCACTTGTGTTCCCTCAACATCGACTACGACGAACGTGTCGGATCCCGTTGTTTCCAGAGACGTCACGACGCCGGTGATCTTTTCGGTGCATCTCGAGGGGGCATCTTTTACCCATTGAATTTCGTCTGGCCGGATCCCCAATTCGATTGTTTCCGACACTCGATCCCGGACGAAATGACGTGCTTCCATGGAGAAGGTCGTGCCCAGGCAATGTATGTTCACCAGGCTTCCGTCATTGCTTACCCTGGCCGGTAGGATATTCATTCGCGGTGAACCAATGAACATGCCAACGACCTTGCTAGCCGGTGCGCGGTAAAGTTCCGCCGGCGTTGCGACCTGGAGAATGCGACCGTGATCGAACACCGCTATCCTGTGCCCCATGGTCATCGCTTCGACCTGATCATGCGTGACATACACTGCCGTGACGCCCAGCTGCCGCTGCAACTCCGCAATCTCAGTACGCATGTGCGTTCGCAGGCTGGCATCCAGATTTGAAAGAGGTTCGTCGAGAAGGAAAATGCGCGGCCGGCGGATCATTGAGCGAGCGAGAGCCACGCGTTGACGCTGTCCGCCAGAGAGCTCGCTCGGGAAGCGGTGCAGCAGCGCCTGGAGTCCGACAAGGTTGGCCACCCTGTCGATACCAGCGGCGATCTCGGATTTATTTTCGTGACGGATTTGCGGACCGAATGCCAGATTCTGGCGAACGGTCATATGCGGGTAGAGCGCATAGCTCTGGAAAACCATCGAGATGTTTCGGCGTCCCGGCGACGTCAGCGTGACATCCTCGTCCCCAAGCAAAATCTTACCGAATGTCGGTATTTCCAGACCGGCAAGCATGCGCAGCGTCGTCGTCTTTCCGCAACCGGAAGGCCCAACGAACACCATGAACTCGCCATCTTTGATATCGAGGTTGAGATCTTCAATGGCCGTGTGCGTACCAAATTGCTTCCAGACATTTGCGAAAGTGACTGAAGTCATAAGCTCTCCTTCAGGGGTCATCTTGCTGGCGAACTGAATGAGCCGAAGGACAATCTGCCTCCGGAGCGCTTGCGGATGTTTACCCTGCTAATCGCTGTAAGGCGAAAGACCCAGCTCTCTCGCCCCGTTCCCGTTTTATTGAGATCAGTGAACACCATGATCCAGATTGATGTCAAGAGGATCATGTGATCCACTCAATTTATTTTACCTCCTGATCGGGTGCTATCGCCTCGACGAGGAGACAAAAGCGTCCAGAAAGAGGGCGTTACCGCCCGGATCACTGATCCACGTGGACTGTCGTAGGGATCTGTGTCGTCGGGTTCGAACTAGCGTGAGCATGTTCGAGGAGAAGGCGAGGGGCGGCACGCCGATCCAAGTCTCGAGCCAGACCAATAGCAATGGCTTCGAAAAATTCGCGCTCTCTATTCCGGAGATGACGGTCGTCGCAATGCGGCGTGTCGCATTCGACTGCCTTTTGCTGCGATGAAAAGAAACATAGGTATGGATCACATGATCCTATTGACACATATCTGGATCATGGTGTTCACTGACCTCAAGATTGATTGGGTGCAATGGGATTGGAGTTGATGCCAACACGGTAGTGGTGGCCAGGGGTGCCGTTGCCCAGGCGCCACAGAGATAGAAATGACGAGGTTCGTCGTGCGTGAGGCAGACGCTGGAAGCAAGCTTTTGCCAGCACGCCCACGGTAGGCCATCGGGCACTTGCTACGAGATAGATAATCGAGAGGAAATGACGGATGAGTGAACCCAAGTTTCGGGTGCTGCATACAATGGTGCGCGTGAAAGACCTCGACAGTTCAATCGATTTCTACACGCGGCTTTTGGGAATGACATTGTTGCGCAGGTTGGATTATCCTGAAGGCAAATTCACGCTCGCCTTCGTGGGTTACGGTCCGGAAGAATCCCACGCGGTCATTGAACTGACTCACAACTGGGACCAAGAATCCGCCTATGATCTCGGGACCGGCTATGGCCACATCGCACTCGGCGTCAGGAATATCTACGATATTTGCAATGAACTGGCTGCGAACGGCGCTCGGATTCCACGACCTGCAGGACCGATGAAGCACGGTACGACCGTGATCGCCTTTGTCGAGGATCCCGATGGGTACAAGATCGAACTCATCGACCTCGATACAATCGGCTGAAGTTCTTTAAAACCCACTGGTTTCCGGTGATCGCGGCGCAAGCCTTGCATCGATTGCCAAGCCATCCACCGATTTCATGTCAAATGCGGAGAAATGGTAAGATGACTATGTCGAACGAGGCCGGGATCATTCTCGTCGCTCCCCACCGATTCCCCAACCTGAACAGGGAGCGTGCACTAGCAGAACGCTTCGGTCGGGAGATCGTGGTTGCTGACGATCAGGCGGCATTCAGCAGTCGCATGGCTGAGGCGGAGATCGTGATGGTCACGCCCTACGCCAAAATGACGGTGGAGGAATTCGGGATGTTGCGGCGCTGCAAGGCCGTCGTACGCTACGGCGTCGGCTACGACAACATCGATGTCGCGGCGGCCAACAACGTGGGCGTGCCTGTGACCATTGTTCCCGATACGGCCTCCGAGGAAGTCGCATCGCATGCGTTGGCGATGGGATTGAATTTGGCTCGGCGGATTCCGCAGGGGCAGGCAGCCGTTCTGGCAGGCGAGTGGGCGGGAGTGATCGGACTGGATACGCCCAAACTCTCGAACCTGCAGGTTGGCGTCGTCGGAATGGGCCGCATCGGGCGGCTGGTCGCGAAATGGTGGGCTGCGATCGGCGCGAAGGTCCATGCCTTCGATCCGATGTCGACGTTCTCAGACGTCCCCGCCGCAACCTTGAAACAAGTACTGGAGGAGTCGGACGTCGTCTCGCTCCACGTACCTCTATCTGGGGAAACTCGTCACCTTATCTCAGCCGAGGTATTGAAGCGCATGCGTCGCAACGCGGTGATTATCAACGTCTCGCGCGGCGGCCTGATCGATGAGGAAGCGCTCGCCGCCGCCCTTCGTGCTGGAACCATTGCCGGGGCGGGTCTCGACACTTTCGCTCAGGAACCGTTGCCGGCAGGTCATCCGTTACGCGACGCGCCAAATACGGTGTTCACCCCTCATGTTGCTTGGCGTTCCACGACGTCATTGGATGCATTGCAGGAGCAAGCCGTCGAACGGGCGCGACGGGCGCTGGAGGGAGAGGTCCTTCCGGATCTTGTAACCCGCAATGCATAGCTACGCGTGAGCAGCCGATCTGCCGTTGCAGCCGGGAAGGGCCCTGGCCTCTAGCCCAGGGCCTGCCGGGATCGACCGATCATACGCTTGGAATTGGCAACCGCCGTGTCGCGTTAAAGCTATATTTTCGGGCTTGCGATTGTCGCTGACCCGTAGGTGGAAAAATACGCCAGGCCAGACTTCGACGAACGGAACATTGAGCGATGCGACGTATCGATAGCGTGCTTTTGGATCTGCCTGTGGACCTGGTTACCAAGGATCACGACATCATATCCGCATACGTCACGGATTTTCGCCGACAGTACGTCGGAGCGACAACCGCCCTGTTACGTCCGCGCAATACGGCAGAAGTCCAGACCATTATCCGTGCGTGCGCGAAGCACACGGTTGGCATCGTACCCCAAGGCGGCAACACGAGCTATTGCACGGCGGCAACGCCAAACGCCGATGGGCAGGAGTTGCTCATCAGCCTGGAAAGAATGAATACGCTCCGCGAACTCGATCCTCAGAATCTCTCCGTCACTGCGGACGCGGGCATGATACTCAGCGAGTTGCAAAGCGCCGCCGATGATGCGGGCCTGATGCTGCCGCTCGCGCTCGGTTCACAACAATCCTGTCGGATAGGCGGCAACCTCTCGACAAATGCTGGCGGAATCAACGTCGTACGATACGGCATGGCGCGTGAATTGGTGCTCGGGCTCGAAGTCGTCTTACCGGATGGCTCGCTGTTTAGCGAATTGAACCCGCTTCGGAAGAACAATTCCGGATACGACGTGAAGCAGCTTTTTATAGGTGCGGAAGGAACGTTGGGGATTATCACCGGCGTTTCGCTCAAACTGGTGAGGAGACCACGGCAGACGATTACCGCTTTTCTGGCTGTGCGCGACATCGGCTCGCTTGCCATGATACTTGATGCCGCCCAAACAAAAAGTGGCGAGGCGATTACGTCGTTTGAATATATTTCAAGAGCGTCCTTGAATTTGCTCCTCAGTGCTCAGAGCCACCGTCGGCATCCGCTTGAGCAAGAAAGTGAACATTATGTTATTCTGGAGGCCACGACCGCCTCTCCGGTTCTCAACCTCGACGAATGTATAAGTGCGCTTCTTGCGGAACTCTACGAATCCGAATTGATTAGCGACGGCACCATCGCTGCAAGCGAGCAGCAACGGGCGGACCTTTGGCGTCTCCGCGAAAATATTCCCGAGGCCGAGGTTTACCACGGCGGATCAGTCAAGCACGACATTGCGGTCCGAACCTCCCGCCTCGCGGCGTTTATCGAAGCGGCGTGTCAGCTTGTTCGAAGGCATCGTAGCGATGCTTTGCTGTCGGTCTACGGTCATGTGGGCGACGGCAACGTCCACTTCAACATTGTGCCCCCTGAGGGCGCGGACAAACGAATTTTCAAATGCGATGTCGAGCAGGATATTTCTCCAGAGATCTACCAGTTAGCGTACGAAATGGGCGGGACCTTCAGCGCCGAATATGGAATAGGGCGCGTCAAGCTCAACTTGCTCCAGCAGTACGGCGCCGAAGGGAAAATCGATTTGATGAAGAGGATAAAGACGGCGATCGACCCTAACGGGCTGCTCAACCCCGGCAAAGTAATTCCTCAATAGTCGGGCGAATGAGGCCAACCTCAGAAGGTCGCATCGCTCTTTGAGGGCGGGGTTGTCTTCTATGTAGACAGCATGATGACGGACAACGACTATGCGGTCAATTTTCCCGCCGCGCCGTTGCGGCGCCGCTCGAACTGCGTTTTCTTCAGGGGCACCGATGCCCGCCGTCAAGGGCGTTTGGGAGATCATGCGTCTGTAAAAATGTCCGGTCCTCGACTCGCTTGCGTCTGGTGTCCGCCAGCAAGGCAGTTCGCCTGAAGTCCGCGAAAACCGTAAAGTGGACGTGTGGCGAATGGGATTTTTGCTGTCTGTTCAACCCCGCGTCTAAAGCGCTTGGCGATCTTTCAGATTCGCTTCTCGCGCTTTAGATCTTGGTTTTTACGCATGTCGTTCTCGCAAAACCGCTGCAGAGTTTTGCGCGCCATGCTCTATGCGGATTCCGGCACGTCCAGGTAAACCGCTCCTCTTGATTGCACCCGCTCGGCTGTCTCCATGATCTCTTCGTAGTCGGGCGTTTCGTACAAAGCTTCCTGGCCCGGATAATGCAGCTTACTGGTGATTGCTTCGTCCAGGAAATATGCGCCGGCGATCAGGAATGAGATCACATAGAAGTCATCGGCACCGAGTGCGCGGATTGCGTCAAGCGGATCGTTGGGACAGGCCTCGGGCAGTCGCGACAACGCTTGAAAGAAAGAGGGGGCCATATCGTCGCGCGCCTTCAAGGCGTGGGGCAGGAGGCGTTCCAGCATGCCGGCTTCCGTGGCGGAGGGCATGCCGAGCGCAACGTCTGAAGGGATGAGGGCATCGGCGATCCAGGCGATCCTGGTTTGAAAGTCGTTGATGTCGTAAGTCATGGTTTAGAGCCCTGCCTTTTGCGCTTCGACAGCCCGGCTTACCGGTTGGGAGCGCTTGTTTTCAATGATGGATTCGGCGTTTCTCAGCGCCAGTGCGGTGACGGTGCCGGTAGGATTGACTGCGCCCGAAGTCGGCATGACGCTTCCATCCATCACGAAGAGGTTTGGTACGTCGTGCGAGCGGCCAAAGGAGTCGACGACAGAGGTATGGGGATCGTTACCCATACGTACGGTTCCGAGTATGTGCCAGCCGGTCTCTCGCATCAGCGGCGTTCCCGAGACCTCATAGGCGCCTGCTTCCTTCATGGATTCTGAAGCGCGCAACAGGTTGAAATTCAAGAGATCCATTGTGTTCTGCGATGCCTTGTACCTTACCTTGACGGCGGGCATACCGTCGGCATCCGTAACATCAGGGTCGAGCGCGACCATATTCTCCTCACTTGGAAGATCCTCGGCCATGATCCCCCAATAGGCCGAACGGCCGAAGCGCTTATGCACCGTTGCATGGAAGTTCTCACCCCAGACGTCAGCATTGCTGCCCCACGGCCAACTGCCCACTGATGCCAAGGGGCCGCCCATTCCCATCAACTGCCATTTTGCGCCTCGGTAGAAATTCGTATCTTTGCGGGTTTCAGCAAATTCCAGCGAGTAGGCGCGCTGGCCGTAAGGTCCTTGCCAGTTTTCGAAAAAATCGTCGAAAAGGCCGCTCACCGTCCCATAGGGATGCATCATCAATCGCTTGCCGACCAGGCCGGAAGAATTTGCCAATCCATTTGGATGGTCGTTCGAAGCGGAATTCAGGAGCAGTCTGGGCGTTCCCACGCCGTTGGCCGAAACGATGACCGTGCGGCCCGGCTGAAAATGCGTGGTTCCCGTTTCCCGATCCACGTAGGTGACGCCGATGGCGAGGCCGTCGGATCCGGTTTCCACGCGCAATACGCGCGCGTTCTTGACGAGTTTTACGCCAAGCTTGATACAGGTCGGCCAGTGCGTGCGATCGACGGAAGCCTTGGCACCGTCGAAGCAGCCCCACGTGCATGCGCCACGCCGCACACAAGGCAGCAGACCGTTATGTTTTACGGTCGCGATCGAGTTACTGCCTGGCCACCAGTGCCAGCCAAGACGATCGTGAGCCGCGGAGAACTTCCGTTCCATCGCTCCCATGGGAAAGGGGGGCAGCGGGATGTCGAAGCCGGGCGGATAGGCTGGATCCCCTCCGACGCCGGAAACCGCGAAATCATTCTCCACCCGGGCATAGAAAGGTTCGAGTTCCGCATAGCTGAGAGGCCAGTCGTCGGCGATCCCATCAACCGTCCGGACTCGGAAATCGCTCGGCTTGAGCCGATGCCAGGCAGCCGCGTACAGTACGGAGCTTCCGCCAACGCCGTTCCACATCAGTGGCTCGATATCTGAATCGCTGACGTTGATCGGATAGTCTGAGGGCGCCTTCCGACGATTTGGATTCGTCGCAAAATGCTGCTGCTTCGTCAGTTCGAACTCGAGGCCCGCGTGCCGAAGCTTGGTGTAGTCAGGGTAACTGCCTTGCTCAAGGCAGATGACGGACATTCCATCTTCCGCTAGACGTTTGGCGGCGACAGCTCCGGACGGGCCGGCGCCTACAATCACAACGTCAAAAACAGTTCGGCTTTCATTGCTCATCTAACGGACTCCTTAAATCTTACGCAGTCTCTCTGGCGCCGGATTCTATGCTGAGTGCCAGTCGCGATTTGGAAATCATGGAAATCGACCAATTGTACTGTGCAGAATCGGCAACATCGACGCAGCGTCGCTTGCTTTCCTTACGCCACGGAAGCCTTGTGCCGGCGATTCCATCGGCAGTGCGTTCGCTTATCCCTTGTTGCGTTTTCTCAGTGACAAGGAAGACCTTGCCTTTTGCCGTCGTTTCACAATGGGCTCTCCTCCTTGCGCACTCGATGGCATCCTGTTTGCACTACCGATTGTCGACCGCCGGCAACTTTTTCCATTCCTGCGCGCCCGTCGCAGCGGTCGGCCGCCTTGAATCGCGTGTTGTGCAAGACCGCCTTGGGGCAGGGCGCTTTTTTCGCTGATCGACTGTAATCAACATCATGATCCAGATATATGTCAATAGGATCAAGTGATCCATCAGGGATTTTTGTTTATGCGGCAGGCTTGAGAATTCATCAGGCCTTCCAGGCGCCGGCGTTCGTCGAGAACCCGAGGAATAATTGCGCTCACACAGATGACACGAACTGCCGATCGATGCGCATGACCCAATGCCAGTGTTTTGTTTCAGAATGAGCGCGGTCGCCGGGGGCGGCAACTCAACGGGCAGGGGCTCCCCGGCGTGGAGGCTTGGTCTCCGATTAATTTCCCTTAGAACGAGCGATCAAGCTGGCTCGAAACTGGCTGCCGCGTTGGTCACTCCGGTATGTGGACCGAGTGGCGTCCGAGCTAAGCTGCAGCAAAAAGAACTTTGGATCACATGATCCTGTTGACACATGTTTGGATCATGGTGTTTATTGCTCCTCACCCAGGAGTGAACGGAGAACAAGATGAAACTCGAGCCGGAACATCAAAATGTTGAATCAGGTTCCGTTATCGGCCAGCGTTCCAAAGCTGCGTTTTTTCGCGAGCGGCAGGTGGTTCCGGGAGGGTCGATGCGTGCGGCGTCGTGGTTCCAGCCGCATCCGCCCTATGCGGCACGTGGTGAAGGGTGCTGGGTCGTCGACCTTGATGAACGTCGACTTCTTGACTGCGCGAACAACTTCTTCTCGCTTATTCATGGCCACGCATTTGGTCCCGTTCTGGATGCGGTGCGCGAGGCGATGACCAAAGGTACGGCCTTCGGTATGCCGACCGAGAGCGAAATCCTTCTTGCCGAAGCGCTGGCTGCCAGAAACCCGCGGATGGAGCAGACCCGTTTCTGCAACTCGGGAACCGAGGCTGTGCTGGCCGCAATCAAGGGTGCTCGCGGCCTGACGGGCCGGCACAGGATTGCCAAGTTCGAAGGTTGCTATCATGGAGCTTACGATTGGGTAGAGGTAAGTCTTGATCCGACGCCTTCCAATTGGAACGACGAGAATGGCAATCCAGCATCTGTCCGTTGCAATGCGGGCACGCCCGACTCGGTTTTGCAGGAGGTCGTAGTGCTCCCTTACGACGACCCCCAGCGTTGTGCCGATATCCTTCGTCGTGAAGGGGCCACGCTGGCGGCGGTTATCGTTGATCCCAACGCTTCGCGGGCCGGCACCGTGCCAATGTCGAAAGAAACGACTGCCGTCATACAAGAGGCTTGCCGTCGTGATGGCATCATTCTCATTGCCGACGAAGTGATCAGCTTCCGCCTGTCTTATGAAGGGGCTTCCCCTCTTTTCGGTCTCGAGCCGGATTTGATCACGACGGCAAAGATCATTGGCGGCGGATTGCCGATCGGCGCCGTATCGGGGCGCGCCGACTGCATGTCCGTCTTCGATCATTCCGCCGGCAAACCGAGAGTGTCTATGGGGGGCACGTTCAGTGCCAACCCCCTCAGCATGGCTGCGGGTCTGACTTCCTTGGAGCACTATTCACGCCCAGTCGTGGAGCGGCTTAACAAACTCGGTGACGCCTTGCGCGAGAGGATCAGCCAGGGGCTTGCGAATGCTGGCGTGGCCGCAACGGTCACCGGAATGGGATCGCTGTTCCGGCTTCATCTCGGAGCGGGCAAAGTCACTGGCTATCGGAGTGCATTTCCGAGTGCGGAGGCCGCAAAGCTCATCCGCCGGATTCAGTTGGCCATGTTGGATGAAAACGTTCTCCTGACGCCCAATTGCTCCGGGTCGCTTTCCAGCCCGATGACCGAAGTCGAGGTCTTTTCGATAGCGGACAAATTGGTGCGGGTCGTCGAAAGAGAACTGGATGCTCGCCGGATTGCAGCCATCTGATGCAAGCGCGTTCAGTGAGCCTCTGACAGAAGATTGAAGGATATGGTAAACCAGCGATGAGTGGACAGCCGATGTTAATTGCACCCTACCGCGTCGGAGTTGATATCGGCGGCACCTTCACCGACCTTGTCATGGTCGACTCCAGAGGAACCGTGCGGGCGTTCAAAGCACCTTCCGTGCCTTCCGATCCAACAGAAGGCGTGCTTTCGGCGATTAGACTGGCAGCTGGCAGCTTGGCCATCGACGTGGAAACCTTCCTGTCCAACACCGAATTGTTTGTTCATGGTTCGACCATCGCTACAAACACGCTGCTTGAAAAGAAGGGTGCGAAGGTTGGCCTCCTGGTCACGGAGGGCTTCCGCGATTCGCTGGAGATCCGGCGTTCCATGCGCGAATATGTTTGGGACCATCGGAAACCCTTTCCCGAAGTCCTGGTTCCTCGCTATCTTCGCCTCCCGGTCGTCGAACGCCTGGAGCAGGATGGCACGGTCAGGATACCCTTCAATCCGGAATCCGTCGCGGACGCAGCGCGCGTCTTCGAGGAGGAAGGCGTCGAGGCGATTGCGATCTGCTTCCTGCATTCCTACGCAAATCCGGCCCATGAAAGAGCTGCCAAGGCGGTTCTGAAGTCGCTTCTTCCAAATGTCTGGGTGACCGCATCGTCGGAAATTGCCCCGACGATCGGGGAGTATGAACGCACGTCGACGACAGTCGTCAACGCCTACGTTGCGCGCCGCGTCGTCCCTTATCTTGAAAGCCTTTCGCAGCGGCTCTCATCGCTTGGCCTGAAGCGCAAGCTTTTGATGATCCAGTCCAATGGCGGGGCGATTTCCATCGACGAGATCGGACATGCGCCGGCAAGTCTGGTTCTATCGGGACCGGCTGCGGGTGTCGGCTCCTTAAAGTTCTTCGGGCAGGACACAGGCTCGGAACATCTCATGTCGATCGAGATTGGGGGCACGAGCTGCGACGTCACGTTGATGGAGCACGGAATGGTCTCGATGACCGATCAGATCGTCGTGGATGGTTACCATCTGAACATCCCGTCCGTCGACATCCACACTGTGGGCGCCGGGGGAGGTACGATCGCCTCCGTGGACGGTGCGGGGCTCCTGAAGGCTGGACCGGAAGGCGCGGGCTCGACCCCCGGCCCGGCATCCTACGGTCGCGGCGGCACTCGACCGACCGTGACCGATGCGCAGCTCGTGCTCGGACGGCTCAAGCCGGGTCCATATGCGGGCGGAGTGATAACCCTCAGCATGGAAAAGGCAGTCGAGGCGATTGAAACGCATGTCGCTAAGCCTCTTGGTCTGAGCGTCACCGATGCAGCCGCCGGAATCATTCAGCTCGTCGAGCAAAATATTCTCCACGTCGTGGAGCAGGCCTCGCTTGAGAAGGGCTACAATCCACGGGCGTTTACGCTCGTAGCCTGCGGCGGAGCAGGTCCCTTGCACGGCCCTTCGACGGCAAGGCTGCTCGGCTGTTCAAGCCTTTACATCCCGCGGCTCGCAGGCGTGTTCTGCGCATTTGGGATGTGCAACTCTGACCTTCGCCATGACTATGTACGAAGCTGGCTCAAAGAGCTGGACAATTTGGAAAGTTCGAGACCGGATCAACTCGAAGCTGCTTTCGTTGAGATGCAGGCGGAAGCGAGTGATGTTCTGACGCGCGAAGGCTTCACGGGAGACAAGACGCTTCTGAAGCGTGCCTATGACCTTCGTTATTTCGGTCAGCAATGGACTATCCCCGTGGAGTGTTCCTCAACGGATGCGGTGACCATACGGGCGGCATTCGAGCAGGTCTATAGACGTCTCTTTGGCTATGTGCAGCCGGCAGGTGCAATCGAGGTCGTCAATCTGCGAATGGCGGCGATCGGCAAGCTGGATGCATTGGCAGTTGCGGCGGCTTCCACAACGGTATCCGATCCGACGGCCATTTCGCGCCGGCCGGTTTGGATCAATAAGGAGTTGGGCTTCGTTGAAACGCCTGTTTACGATGGCACGGTTCTGACCCCGCGTCAGCAACTGACCGGACCTGCGATCATCGAAGAAGCGACGACTACCCTCATTCTCGGGGCCGGGGATAAGCTGACGATGACCGATGCAGGCAACTATCACGTCGACATTCTGCAGGGCGAGGCAGCATGAACAACCGAAGCGTCGTCGGGTACGATCTGAAGACCATCGCATCGTTGGTGCGGCAGCGGCCAAATGCCCCGCAGGGCGGATTGTCTAATGCAAGAATTGATGAGGTCAAATTATGAGCACTGTTTTGTCTCCTGAATACGATCCGGTTCTCATTGCGATTCTTCAGCGCCAGCTGGATCACATCAGTCTGCAGATGGGCACCATCATGACTCGGACTGCACGCAGCCCGATCTTCAGCCAGAGCCATGATTTTTCGTGCTTCTTGAGCAATGCGGATGGTGAAACGATCGCTCAGGCAGATGGTTTGCCGATCCATTCCGGCAGCGGCGGATTTGCGGTACGCGCGGTCCTGCGGGATTTCTCCGGTCGTATCGAGCCTGAAGACGTCTTCATCTTGAGCGATCCGTACGCGGCAGGCGGCAATCATCTGCCAGACTGGACCCTCATTCGTCCCGTTTTCGTGGAAGGCCAATTGGTCGGCTTCTGCAGCAATCGTGCCCACCAATCCGATATCGGTGGCGGCGCGGCCGGTACCTACAATGCTAAGGCGACCGAAATTTTCCATGAAGGAATTCGCCTGCCTGTCCTGAAGCTGATCGAAAAGGGCCAGCTGCGCGACGACCTGTGGCGCATGCTGCTCCTGAATTCGCGCTGCCCCGACCTGCTGGAAGGCGATCTTGGAGCGATGATCGGTTCGACGCGGATTGGCGGCCAGCGGTTGGCTGACGTCATTGCCCAACTCGGTATCGAGAAAGGCCGTGCGTACCTCGATGCTCTTCTCGACTACGGCGAACGGCGGATGCGTCAGGCGATCTCAGAGCTTCCGAACGGGGTGTGGCATGCGTCGGACTTCAGCGATACCGACTGCTTCGAGCTCGTCGATATCGAAACTCATATAAAGATGACCATTGACGATGACACGATCACTTTTGATTTCACGGGAACGTCGCCGCAGATCAAGGGTTTCAAGAATAGCGGAATCGCCAACACGCATTCTGCGGTCTATTGCGCTCTTTCCGCCTTTCTAGACCCCGCGATCCCACACAACGAAGGCACCTACCGTTGTGTCAAGATTGTCGCGCCCGAAGGCAGCGTGGTGAACGCCCTGCCGCCAGCACCCATGACGATGAATACGGTGTTCCCCGCCATTGACATCATGAATGCATGCTGGGGGGCGTTGGCCCAGGCGGACCCTGAGCGCGCCTGCGCGGGTTGGGGCAAGTCGGTGTTCGGCATCTCGTCGGGCACGAAGCCTGACGGGAATGTCTTCGTTCTTTATCACTGGCACGGCAGTTCCGGCGGCGGCGCGGTCAAGGGGCGTGATGGATTTCCAACGTCCAGCCATCAGATGACGCTCGGCGGGATGTTTATCCCGAATGTAGAAACCTACGAGCAGTCCTATCCGATCCGCGTGCATCGCTACGAGATGCGCTGCGACACGGGCGGTGCTGGTCAGTACCGTGGTGGAACCGGCGTCGATTACGTGGTCGATGTCCTGGCGGGTGGAGAGCATCTGCTCCGGGGTGAAGGCGCGCGCAAGAAAACCGCCGCGGGGGTCAACGGCGGATACTGGGGTGAGAAGGGGTCGATTAAGGCCTTCGATCTAGCGACCGGTGAGGAGCTATATTGCCCGCCCTATGGCGTCGAGGAGGTTAAGCCGCTCCATCTTGTGATCGAGGCTACGGCCGGTGGCGGTTGGGGACATCCGCACAAGCGCGACCCTGCTTCCGTCTTACGCGACGTCCGCGATGGCGTCGTGTCCCGGCAGGCAGCACTCGACATTTATGGTGTCGCGATCTCTGCCGATGGAAAAAACATTCAGTCGACCGACGCAAGACGGAAGACCGCGTAGCTCTTCTTTATGGCTGAGTGCGATGGAATGCCTGTCTAAGGTTCAATGGAGATTAACATGAGCAAGAAGCGCGCAAAGGATATTCTTCGTGAGTATCACGAGGCTTGGTCGAGCGGCGATGTCGAAAAGGGCTGCAGCTACTATGCAGACAATCTCGTCGTGCATATGGGAGGAACGCACCCCGTTCTTTCCCGCGACTTTCACGGTGCCAAAGGCTTTGTCGAAGGTTGGGTGAACAAGGTCGCCGCCTATACGGACATGTGGATCGTCGGCGGTGAGGCTGGACACGACGAGCTTATTGCAGAATCGGACGAGGCCATTCTGATCATGGTCCATGAGATTTGGGCGCGTGGTGACAAACAAGTTCGCACCGACCGCCTCGCGGCTTATCGCTTCGAAAACGAGCAGATTGTGGAATGCTGGTTCTGCGACATGCGCCAGGCAGAAGTTGATGCTTTCTTCTCGGGCATTCGATAGGGGCGACAAGCACTGTTCAGCGCCCGGTCACATTTTCGTACTCGGGCCGTTTCCGGTTAGTGGATTAGGATGATGTGATGCCCGATTTTATCGTGGTAGGTGGCGGCTCCGCAGGATGCGCTATTGCGGGTCGTTTGAGCGAAGATCCCGATGTATCGGTGACGCTGTTTGAGGCCGGGCCGAAAGACAGCAGCATCTGGATCCGCTTTCCTGTAACTTTCTATAAATCCTTCAAGGGGCCTTTGCTTCACTGGTACAAGGTCGAGAAGCTCCACCATCAAAATGGTACCGAGCCACAAGTCGGACAAGCACGCGTTTTAGGTGGCGGCAGTTCGCTGAACGCGATGATCTATATGAGGGGCGCACCATCTGATTTCGATAGATGGGTCGACCATGGAGCGGAGGGTTGGGGCTACAACGATGTGCTCCCCTACTTCCGCAAAGCAGAAAGCAACGAGGTTTATTCGAACGATGTCCATGGTCAGGACGGACCGTTGACCGTTTCGAACCAGCAGCACACATTGCCGCTAACCAAAGCATGGGTAAAGGCCTGTCAGGAGGCGGGAATTCCGTATAATCCGGATTTCAATTCTGGTGAACTGCAGGGAGCCGGGCTTTATCAACTGACGACGAAGAATGGACGTCGGTGCAGCTCGGCCGATGCGTATCTTCACCCGGCCCGAAAGCGTCGGAATTTGAAAATCGTTACCGGTAAACAGGTTACGAGGATCCTGGTTGAGGGCGGTCGTGCCGTAGGCATCCAATATGTGGAAAATGGCCGCGTTGCGACGATGCGGGCAGAACGCGAAGTCGTCATATCTTCCGGAGCCGTGGGATCTCCTCGTCTCCTATTGCTATCGGGAATAGGGCCGGCTGCCGAGCTCGAGCAGGCGGGAGTCCGGGTGGTTCACGACCTGCCAGGCGTTGGGCAAAACCTGCAGGATCATACTGATTGCTTCCTCATCTATAACCTTAAGTCCAACACGAGTTACGACAAATACAAGAAGCTGCGGTGGCAGCTGGCCGCGGCAGCTCAGTATGCGCTTTTCGGGTCTGGTCCGATTACATCGAATATTTGCGAGGGCGGGGCTTTCTGGTGGGGCGATAAATCCGATCCGACTCCAGATCTGCAATATCACTTCCTGGCCGGTGCCGGCATTGAGGAAGGTGTGGAAACGACGGCAAGCGGCAATGGATGCACGTTGAATGTGTATGCCTGCCGGCCGAAATCTCGCGGCCGGATCGCTCTTCGCTCATCGGATCCGAATGTTCCGCCTATCGTGGACCCCAACTATCTCAGTCATCCATATGACGTGGATCGCCTCGTCGATGGGATTCGCCTTGGGCAGGAGATTATGGAGCAACCATCGATGAAGAAGTTCGTCAGCGAGCCGCATTTGCCTGCCAAGCCGATGAAGACCCGTGCGGAATTCGAGGAGTTCGTCAGGAAGTACTCGCAGGGGGCATATCATTTGAGCGGCGCCTGCAAGATCGGCACGGACGAGATGGCCGTGGTCGACCCTCAATTGCGCGTACATGGCATCGACGGTCTCCGGGTCGCCGATACGTCCGTCATGCCGTTCGTCTCATCGAGCAATCTAAATGCCCCGGCGATCATGATTGGCGAGCGCGCTGCGGACTTCATGAAGGGGAACCGGATCTAGGATCGGCATGTGCAATTTCCACGGCGCGATAACGTTGCGGCGGTCGACCGGCTCTATGCCGCATTACCCAGTGGCTGAGCTTTTTACATCTCGAATTCGACTTGAAAGCACCGGTGTGGTGCGGGAGGACCAATGAAACTCGTTACGTATGACTCGGCGGGCTCATGGAGAGCCGGCGTTGTGATAGGTTCGTCAATTTTCGACGTTGACACACTCCTCGGAGGATCTGGGGAGAGCGCTAAGCGGGTCTCATCGGTCCGCGAACTTCTTCGGGACTACGGAGGAGCGTTGTCAGAGCTGTCCGCGCGACTGACGGCGGCAGCCCAGATGGATCGGAAGGCCGAGGTGGGGCCGTTTGACAAAGTGCGCCTTGGACCGCCGGTCACCGATCCCTCGAAAATCCTTTGTATCGGTCTCAATTATAATGATCATGTCGCGGAGACTGGACGGGCCCTGCCGTCGCATCCGGACATCTTTGCGAAATTTGCAAGCTCTCTGATCGGTCCTTTCGATGAGATATCGTGCTCAAATATCACGCCGAACCTTGATTTCGAAGGCGAGCTGGCGATCATAATCGGCAAGGAATGCCGTTCCGTTTCGCCCGAGGACGCACTTGATTTCGTTGCCGGCGTGACCGTCCTAAACGACATTACGGCGCGAGATCTGCAGTATCGCGGAACGCAATGGCTGGCAGGCAAGGCCGTGGATGGCTCGACGCCGGTCGGCCCGGCACTTGTTACGCTGGATGAGGTCGGAGACATCCAGAACCTCGACATCCAGACCAGAGTTAACGGCTCGCAAGTCCAATCATCCAATACCCATCTGATGATCTTTCCCGTTCGCGATTTGGTCAGTTATATCTCCTATTTTCTGGCTCTTTCTCCCGGCGACATCATTACGACAGGCACCCCGCAAGGCATCGGAGCCAAGCGGCAGCCGCCGATGTGGTTGCAGCCGGGTGACACGGTAGAGGTGGAATTGGAGAATGTGGGCGTCCTGCGCAACGTCGTGCGATGACGGGGATTCGGTTCTGTATGAGTGTGATGGAGGGATTGCCTCTGAACCATCATTTCCTGCGAACCTCTCGCGAAACTCGGGAATTCTTCGTTAGGTCGCCGGGTGTACCCAGCGACGACAGAACCGACTTGGGGGCTCGAAAGCGTTGATGGTCCAGAGAAGACGTATGACCAGGCCTGAGTTGATCGATCAAATTAAGACGATATGCGTCGAGCTCTCGGGGCAGATGGTGGATGCAGCCCATTACGTCATCAACAACGCCGACGAAGTTCCCTATTACTCGATGCGAGAGATCGCGCGGCGGGCCAATGTTCAGCCGGTAAATCTTGTAAGGCTGGCTCAAAGGCTAGGCTTGGCGGGCTATGGCGATCTGCGGCAACAGTTCATCGACACGACACCGGAACGCCCCCAGCGGGATCGCCAATCTCTGCACCGGAACGAAGCGAGTGCCAGA
>NZ_JAQJCJ010000005.1:0-315104 GCF_030182485.1 Rhizobium atlanticum | reverse complement strand
AGGATCGCGCCGTCCATCTGCGCCGCACCGGTGATCATGTTCTTCACGTAGTCGGCATGGCCGGGGCAGTCGACGTGCGCGTAGTGGCGGGCCGGCGTCTCATACTCGACGTGCGCCGTCGAGATCGTGATGCCGCGCGCCTTCTCTTCCGGAGCCGCGTCGATCTGGTCGTACGCCTTGAACTCACCGAAGTACTTCGTGATCGCTGCCGTCAGAGACGTCTTGCCGTGGTCAACGTGGCCGATCGTGCCGATGTTGACGTGCGGCTTGTTGCGCTCAAACTTACTCTTTGCCATTTGAATGCTTCCTGTGAACGAAATGGTGGCCCCGGCGAACCGGTTTAGTGCCGCCGTTTAAGGCTTTCGGCGAAATTGCGCAAGACTTAATTGCAGACGCCAATCTTGGCGTGACAGCGCATATGGGAGACAATTCGCCGCCTGCAAGGCGATTCGCCGCGGCCCCTCCAAAAATCGCTGGAATCTCAGAGAAAATCGCACGGATCACCAAGGATGAGCCGCGGCCGCCGGCATTGACATCCCTCGCCTGCGGCAATGGCGGCCGGCGTCTCAGCCACGGCTGGAAACAGCGCGCGTGACGATCGCGACTGCGATCGCGTCAACTGGCTTTAAGGGAGACTGGAGCGGGTAGCGGGAATCGAACCCGCGTATTCAGCTTGGAAGGCTGCTGCTCTACCATTGAGCTATACCCGCGGGATGGTCAGATCCGATGACGAATGGTGGAGAGAGTTGGATTTGAACCAACGTAGGCTGAGCCAACGGATTTACAGTCCGTCCCCTTTAACCACTCGGGCATCTCTCCAGTTTTTCGTCCGGATCTTGAAGACCAAGTTCGTCAGACTTCGAAGCGTTGCCGCCCGTCGTCTGCGCCGCGTATATGACCGGAGCATTTCCGTCTGTCAACACGATGACAATGGAAAAAACACGAAAAATTTCATTCGCCGCCGAAAGCCGGCATTTGAAAGAAAGCCTATGCGGCAGCGAACGCCATGGCTATAAAGCCGCATGAGCAAAGACAACAAATCCGGCGGCAAGGCCGCGACAGAGCCATCCGCCAAGGATACGCACTACGCCAATCTGAGGCGCGCCCACCGTGACGCCAAGCGCGAACGCGGCGAGATCCCGACACCCCAGCCACAGAAGCGCCGGCGTGGAGCTGAGGACTGGAAGCCGCCGGCGCTCGCGCCCGACCAGGTATATCTCTATGGCCTCCATACAGTGCGCGCCGCTCTCGACAATCCGGAGCGCAAGAAGATCAAGCTGTTTACGACACAGAATGCGCTCGTGCGCCTGGAAATCGACGTCGAGACGCTCGGCATTCCCTTCGAAATCGTCTCGCCGCACGAGATCGACAAGGTGCTGGGTCCCGAGGCGATCCATCAGGGCGTCATGCTGGAAACGCGGCCGCTACCGATGCGCCGGCTCGAAGCGCTAAAGGACAGCCCTCTCCTGCTCGTGCTCGATCAGGTCACCGATCCGCACAATGTCGGCGCGATCATGCGCTCGGCCGTCGCCTTCAATGCCGGGGCCGTTATCACCACCCAGAGACATAGCCCGACCGAGTCAGGCGTGCTCGCCAAATCCGCCTCCGGCGCCCTGGAACTGATACCTTATATACAGATCACCAATCTCGCCGATGCACTCGGCGAATTGCACAGGCTCGGCTTCTCCACCATCGGCCTCGATTCGGAAGGGCCGGCGCCGCTCGAAGGCACCTTCTCAGGCGACAAGGTGGCGCTGGTGCTCGGCTCGGAGGGCAAGGGGCTCAGGCAGAAGACGCGCGAAACCGTCAACGCACTTGCCCGCCTCGACATGCCGGGCGCAATCAAATCGCTGAACGTCTCGAATGCAGCGGCGATCGCGCTTTATGCGGCGCGGCTCTATCTGAAGCCATAGGTGGGCCAACAAGCGACCAGCTCAATTCAAGCGACCGCAGTCATCGCGCCAGGGGGGAAGTGTCATGATCCGTTTCGTCGTCCGGCTTTCGGCTGCGGCAGCAGCCCTCCTTGCTTGTGGCCTGGCCCAGGGCCAGGAGATCGATGCCGATATTGTTAAAGCGCAGGCCGGGACCTATCTCTTTGCCCCGCAAGACGGCCGCGCGGGATGCCGGATGACGCTTGAAACCGGTACGGCGATCGGCGGCTATTCGCTCTCTGGCCAGGAGTCTTGCACTACGCCACTGCCGGCGCTCGCCGAGTCCTATGCCTGGAATTTCGACGGCAGTGGCGGCCTCATTCTGATCGATGCAATGCGCAAGGTCATCGCCCGTTTCGTCGAGAACGAGGGTTCAGCGATGAAAACGGAAGACGAAACACCGCTCCTGCTGATCTCGGCACCAGATGGTGTCGATCACTTGCCGACCTTCTGGAGCCTTGCCGGGACATGGGCAATGCAAAGACCGGGCGGCGAAAAGCTCTGCAACGTGACACTCGACGGCACCGTCGATACGGACGGCCACGCACCCCTATCGCTTTCCGGAGACTGCGCCGCCAATGTCGCCGGGCTCAAGCTCACCATATGGGATATCGATGGTTTCGGGCTGACGCTGATGAGCCATGACGGTTCGTCGCTCAGCTTCGACATGCGCGCCGACGGCAATTTCGACAAGTCCAGAGAAGAAGGCGGCAAGCCGCTTTCGCTCGTGCGCCACTGATCCCGGCGCATGGCTCGAGCCGGAGAAATCCACTTTTTGCCTTGGAATGACCTTCTGGAGCATTATGATCGGGCGGCGATCGATCCGTAGCGACCGGTCATAAGCAAGAAGGAGCGATTCCCATCATGGCCATTCGACCGCTGATTTTCGGTATCCTCTTCATCGCGGCCTTTGTGGGAATCATTCTCAGCATCATTTGGGTGGACACGTCGCATCCCGTTCACCAGGCCGATCCCTTGTCGCCGACGGCGCCTGGCCCCGCGACGCCGGGGCCGGTGCAATAGGCCGAGAGGAACGCGGACGGCAATCGCGCGTTAATCCCCGATCGAACGAGGATTGAACGCTTATGCGCATAATGATCGCCATCGTCGCCGTCATGGTCGCCTCGGTGCTCAGCATCGCGATGATGTCACCTTCCGGTGCCGGACAGACCGGTAATGGCGACAGGATCGAGGCCAAAATCAACGAACCCCTCGCGCATTGAACCGGAACGACGGGTAGCTGAGACCGACTGTCTTCAGCTGCAATAGAACCAGGGCATGTCGCGATCATATTGGCACCACTCGAGGGAAATGGCTGCGGTCAGCAAATATCCGCGAACTTCATGGCTGGTTCCTCATTGAGGATGGGGAGACACTGCGCCGTCGCGGCTGAATTGCCGCTGAAACAGTCCTTCGGACGGGGTTCATTAAGGAAAAACGCGCCGGAGCATTATCGAAACCAGTCCGCCTTCGTTCTCAACGAAACTACGACGCGACAGCCTTCGCTTGGCCGCTCTCTTCGGCTCGCCGAGCCGAAGCTCACGAGCGTAGGCTGGTGCCCCCGGCAGGGTTCGAACCCGCGACCCCCTGATTACAAATCAGGTGCTCTACCAACTGAGCTACAAGGGCAATAGCTGCCCAACTAACAGATTCTGCGATCCTGTAAAGGAAAATCCGTGGGAGCGCCGACAAGTCTGCGCGTATTCAAAACGCCTTGTCTTGCAAAACGGCCTTGTCGCAACTGCCATTTATCCTTTAGCTAGAGCAGCTTCACAAAGGGCATTGTATGGGCCGTTCATTCCAGACGCTTTCCTTTATCGCCTCGCCGACGATGGAGGCGCTCGCAGCGCGAGAAGAGCTGATTCGCATCTATGGCGACGTGCCTCAGGACAAGGCTGATGTCATCGTCGCACTGGGTGGCGATGGCTTCATGCTGCAGACGCTGCACAGCACCATGAATTCGGGCAAGCTGGTCTACGGCATGAATCGCGGCTCGGTCGGCTTTCTGATGAATGATTACAGCACGGAACGGCTTCAGGAGCGTATCTGCGTCGCCGTCGAAAACGCCTTCCGCCCGTTGAAGATGACGACGGCCAATGCCGACGGCACGAATTCCACAGCGCTCGCCATCAACGAGGTTTATCTTTTCCGTCAGTCTTATCAGGCCGCCAATCTGAGGGTGGTGGTCGACGGGCGCGTGCGTCTGGAGGAGCTGATCTGCGACGGGCTAATGGTGGCCACCCCAGCGGGATCGACGGCCTATAATCTTTCCGCCCATGGCCCCATCCTGCCGCTCGAGGCGCCACTGCTCGCCATGACGCCGGTCAGCGCTTTCAGGCCGCGGCGCTGGAGGGGCGCCCTGCTTCCGAACAAGGTGACCGTCGATATCGACGTGCTCGAACCGGTGAAGCGGCCGGTGAATGCGGTGGCAGACAATACGGAGGTCAAATCGGTGCTGCATGTCCGCATCGCCCAGTCGGAGCATATGACGGCGCGTATCCTCTCCGATCCGGACCGCTCCTGGTCCGACCGCATTCTCGCCGAGCAGTTCAAGGATTGAAATGATGGCAATGCGCCTGACATTGATGGCCACGGTTTTCCTCGCTGGATGCTCGGCCGCGATCGCCGCTCCCGCGCAGGACGTCATCCTGCCGGCTTCTGTGATTTTCGCGACCAGCACCGGCTACTGGGAGGATGACGGCAACGCACCTGATGTCGAGCGGGCGCCCACCGCTGCCGAAAGCGTGTCCGCCCCTCAGCAAAAGCGCCACGGCTATTACAAGCTCTTTGCCGTGCGTCAGCCGGACAGGACATCGAAAGTCTATCTTCAGCAGATTGCCCAGACCGAGACCGGTCCGGCGATTGCCTCGACCATCGAGCTGCAGGAGATCAGCGACCTGAAGCCATACGTGACCGATATACGCCCCGAAAACTCGAGCGGCATCATCAAGCAACCCGGCCTCTTCGCTACGATCTATCTGAAGACCGATCCCGCAGCCGAGCCGGACGGCTGGACCGTGCTGATTGACGAACTCGGCGACATCACCATCGAGAAAGCGACCAATTGAGCAGCGAGACGCTGTTCGCACAGGCGAGGAAGATGAAACTCGGCTTTCGCGAGGGCATCCTCTATGACGACCGGAGACTGGACTGGGACGCAGCCGGTCCAAGGCCAGTCCGCTGGTCGCTATGGTATCCGGCTGCCGATAACGCGCAGGAATGCGAGATCCAGGAGAGAAGCTGGTTTCGGAAGGCGGCGGTCGCTCGCGACGCACCGATTCGGCCCTCAGACAGGCCTTATCCCCTCGTCCTGCTGTCACATGGCACTGGTGGATCTGCGGCCGGACTGGAATGGCTGGCGCGACGCCTGGTCGATCGCGGATTTGCAGCGCTCGGCGTCGATCATCACGGCAATACGGGCAGTGAGCCCTATCGCGCCGAAGGTTTTGCCTGTCTCTGGGAACGGGCGCCAGATCTGAGCTTGATGCTCGACCGCTGTCGCGACTGGCTTGGCCATTTTGCCGGTCGGATCGATGCGGACCGTGCATTCGCGGTCGGATTTTCGGCCGGAGCCTATAGCGTCATGCTGCTTCTCGGCGCCGTCACCCAGTTCTCGCAGTTCGAACGGTCACGGCTGAAGCCGGGTGGTCCACGCGGCCCGAGGGAATTTCCCGACCTCGCCGATCATATTCCCTCACTGCTTCGCACCAGCGATGTTTTTCGCGAATCATGGTTCCGCATGTCGCGATCCTATCGGGACGACAGGATCACAGCGGCGGTCCTCTGCGCGCCGGGTCGCTCCGTTTTCAGCTTCGGCGCGGATAGCCTGAAAGCTGTCGTGGCGCCCTCTCTTATCCTTGTCGGCGATGCCGACAAGGCGGCACCGGCTGAGGAATGTTCTTGCTGGCTGCATGAGCGCCTGACACGCAGCGCGCTAAAAATCTTCGGCGGCGGCCTCGGGCATTATGTCTTTGTGCCGGAGGGCACGGGGCTCGGCATGGCCTTTGCCGCCGAGCTCTTCACCGATCCGCCGGGCATCGAGCGGGGGGCCGTTCATGACGAGATTGCCGCTCTTTCCGCAGCGCTGTTTCATGACGGCGATGGCGGCGCGATAGGCAGAACAAAGAAAGCCCCGTTTCCGGGGCTTTGATTTCCATGATGCTGATTGTCAGTCGACATCCTCGACGACCGCATCGGCGGCGCCGCTGATGCGGTGGGCAAGGGCCGCTTCCATGAATTCGTTCAGATCGCCGTCGAGCACGTCATCCGGAGCGGTGCTGGCGACGCCTGTGCGCAGGTCCTTGACCAGCTGGTAGGGTTGCAGCACGTAGGAGCGGATCTGATGACCCCAGCCGATATCCGTCTTGGAAGCGGCTTCGGCGTTGGCAGCCTCTTCGCGCTTCTTCAACTCTGCTTCGTACATCCGGGCACGCAGCATTTCCCAGGCCTTGGCACGGTTCTTGTGCTGCGAACGTTCCTGCTGGCAGGCCACCACAATCCCGGTCGGGATATGGGTGATGCGCACGGCCGAGTCCGTCGTGTTGACGTGCTGGCCGCCGGCGCCTGACGAACGATAGGTATCGATGCGGCAATCGCTTTCGTTGATGTCGATGTTGATCGAGTCGTCGACGACCGGATAGACCCAGATCGACGAGAAGGACGTATGGCGCCGCGCATTGCTGTCGTAGGGGGAAATGCGCACCAGACGATGTACGCCCGATTCTGTCTTCAGCCAGCCATAGGCATTGTGGCCCTTGACGAGCAGGGTGGCGGACTTGATGCCCGCCTCTTCGCCGTCATGGACTTCGAGAAGCTCGACCTTGAAGCGCTGGCGTTCCGCCCAGCGGGTATACATGCGCAACAGCATGTTGGCCCAGTCCTGGCTTTCGGTGCCGCCGGCGCCGGAATGGACTTCGAGATAGGTGTCGTTGCTGTCGGCCTCCCCGGAGAGCATCGCCTCCACCTGACGGCGCGCGGCCTCGGCCTTCAGTGCCTTCAAGGCATCCTCGGCCTCTTTGACGATGCCTTCGTCGCCCTCTTCCTCGCCGAGTTCGACCAGCTCGACATTGTCTTTCAGCTGCTGTTCCAGCTGCCGGACGCCGTTAATGCCGTCATCGAGCTGCTGACGCTCGCGCATCAGCTTCTGGGCCTCCTGCGCATCGTTCCAGAGGTTCGGATCCTCTGCCTTGTTGTTCAACCAGTCCAGTCGTCTTATTGCCTGGTCCCAGTCAAAGATGCCTCCTCAGCAGGGTGATAGCCTGCTTGGTTTCATCGACCACGTTTTCGATTTCCGCTCGCATTTTCCTGCTTCTCTGTAACGGTCTTCTTCAAGTGCTGGTGACATAGAGACGCCCGCCGCGGATGTAAAGAGCCGGGGCGGGTTTCCAAAATTGGGTGAAGACTCAGAAGAGTCCTGGCGTGCCGGTCTGAACGGCCTGGTTGGCTTGCGGCGAGGTCTTCAGGATCTCCTCC
Source organism: Rhizobium atlanticum (assembly GCF_030182485.1). Taxonomy (NCBI): domain Bacteria; kingdom Pseudomonadati; phylum Pseudomonadota; class Alphaproteobacteria; order Hyphomicrobiales; family Rhizobiaceae; genus Rhizobium; species Rhizobium atlanticum. The sequence goes on along the minus strand of NZ_JAQJCJ010000005.1, from coordinate 307,701 downwards.
GGCGCCATGGTGCTGTCCATGCCGATGACGGAGAAGCTGTCGGCAGGTCCGGTGCCGGGTTTGAAGGCCTCGACGATCGTGTTCGGATCGCCGTCGGCGGCGGCCATGCCGGTCTTGCGGTCGATCGGGATCAGGTTCATGCCCTGTGGAATGACGAACTTCGATTCCGGCATGTCCTTGACGGCGGCCTGCATGAATTCGTTGAAAATCGGGGCGGATAGACCGCCGCCGGTGCCGCCGCGGCCGAGCGGGGCCGGCGTATCGAAGCCCATATAGAGGCCGGCGACGAGATCCGGCGTGAAACCGACGAACCAGGCATCCTTTTCGTCATTGGTGGTGCCGGTCTTTCCGGCGACGTCGCGACCGCCGAGATCAATCTTGCCGGCGGCGGTGCCGCGCTGGATGACGCCCTGCATCATCGAGGTGATCTGGTAGGCGGTCATCGGGTCAAGGACCGTTTCGCGGTTGTCGACGACATTCGGCTCTTCCTGGTTCTGCCAGTCGCCGGCATTGCAGCCCTCGCAGAGGCGCTCCTCATGCTTGAAGATCGTCTTGCCATAACGGTCCTGGATACGGTCGATCAGGGTCGGCTTGATCTGCTTGCCGCCATTGGCAATGACCGAATAGGCCGAGACCATGCGCAGCACTGTCGTGTCGCCGGCGCCGAGCGACATCGAGAGAACCGGCAGCATGTGATCGTAGATACCGAAGCGTTCGGCATATTCGGCAACGATATTCATGCCGAGATCGTTGGCGAGTCGCACCGTCATCAGGTTGCGCGAATGCTCGATGCCTGAGCGCAGCGTCGACGGGCCGCCGACTTCGCCGCCGTAGTTTTCGGGCTTCCAAACCTGGCCGCCCGAGACGATCTCAATCGGCGCGTCCATGATGACGGAGGCCGGCGTATAACCGTTATCCATCGCCGCGGCGTAGACGAAAGGCTTGAACGAGGAGCCCGGCTGGCGCATCGCCTGAGTGGCGCGGTTGAATTCGGACTGGCCATAGGAGAAGCCGCCGACCATGGCGAGCACGCGGCCGGTCTTCGGATCCATGGCGACAAGCCCGCCCTGTACCTTCGGCGGCTGGCGCAGACGATAGGAGGTCGACCCGTCGTCACCGAGCTTCTCGACATAGACGACATCGCCCGGGCTCAAGACACCGGCCGGCGATTTCGCCGTCTTGCGGGAGCCATCCGCCGAACGGTAGGCCCATTGCATGTTCTTGGCGTCGATGGTGCCGCGCTGACGGTCCGCCGCAACCTTGCCGCTCCCGTCCTTGGCCGGCTGCAGGCCGATATCGACATTGTTGTCGGACACGGCGAGGACGACGGCGAGCCGCCATTCCGGAACGTCGGTTAGCGCGGGGATATCGGCAAGCGCCTTGCCCCAATCGCCGCTGGAGTCGATCTGCTTAATGGCCCCATGGAATCCACGGCGCTCGTCATAGGTCACAAGGCCATCCTGCAGCGCCTTGCGGGCGGCGAGCTGCATTTGGGGATCGAGCGAAGTGCGCACGGAAAGGCCGCCCTCGTAAAGAACCTTCTCGCCATATTGATCGATCAGCTGGCGGCGCACGGCTTCGGCGAAGTAATCGGACGCGAAGAGCGAGGGACCGTTGCTGCGGGCGGTGACGCCGAGCGGCTGCTTCTTGGCTTCCGCGCCGTCGCTCTGGCTGACATAGCCGTTCTCGACCATGCGATCGATAACCCAGTTGCGACGCTCGAGCGCCGCCTCAGGATGGCGGAACGGATGATAATTGGCCGGGCCCTTCGGAAGCGATGCCAAATAGGCGGCCTCGGCGACAGTCAGCTCCGTAACCGACTTATTGAAATAGGTCAGCGCCGCGCCGGCGATGCCATAGGAATTCATCCCGAAGAAAATCTCGTTCAGGTAGAGTTCGAGAATCTTGTCTTTGCTGTAGGCCTGCTCGATACGAAAGGAGAGGATTGCTTCCTTTATCTTGCGGTCGATCGTCTGGTCCGAGCTCAAGAGGAAGTTCTTAGCCACCTGCTGTGTGATTGTGGAAGCACCGACGGGACGGCGGCCCGAACCGAAATTCTGCAGGTTGACGAGGATTGCGCGGCCGAGACCGGTGAGGTCGACGCCCGGATGGTTGTAGAAATTCTTGTCCTCCGCCGACAGGAAAGCGGCCTTCACGCGGTCGGGAATGGCCTGGATCGGCAGGAAAAGACGCTTTTCTTTGGCATATTCGGCCATGAGAGCGCCGTTGCCGGCATGGACGCGGGTCGTCACCGGCGGCGCGTAGCTGTTCAGAACGGCATAGTCCGGAAGATCCCTGGCGACATTGGCGAGATAGATAGCAATACCCGCCGCAGCGACCAGAAACAGGACGCAGGCCATTCCGAAGAAATATCCAAGAAGTCTAAGCATATTTTCAGCTACCGGTCTCTTCGATCCGCAATCGGCGCAGACGCAACGATTGCACAGATCTGGACAATTTGCACGTTGCGCGCGGCTTACTCCATGAGCGCTACCGCCACAAGCCGATTCCGCGCCTCAAGCTAGGAAACATAAGCCGGAGTAACGGCGCGAATGTGAGCAAAATAGGGCTCTGCCCGCCGCAATCACCGCCGCGGCAGCGTTTCATCGGGACTGTCACATCCAAGCAACGCCCTTGCCCGCCGACAAGCCGAAGCACGGCGTTCAGAACGTGATTAATCTGATGGCGTCCAAGTCTCTGTTTTCATGGATTTCGCTTGAGCGAACTATCAGAATCTTCGGGCGACGCTCTTATCCGCCATTCGCCACAACGCCGGTACGGTATCGCTTCACCGCCTCGGTCAGGAGATCGGCGATCCTGGTGCGCCAGGTTTCGTCGAGCAGCAGTTTTTCGTCTTCGGCATTCGACAGGAATCCGAGCTCGAGCAGGATCGACGGCACGTCGGGGGCCTGCAGCACGCGGAAGCCGGCGTGGCGGTGCGGATTGTTGATGGTGCCGACCTGGTCCTTGAAGGAATTCAGCACGCTCTCGGCCAGCGAGATCGAAAAGGCCTGCGTCTCGCGCCGCGTCAGATCGAGCAGGATGTCGGCGACCTCGGGCGGCTCGGCGACTACCTCCTTGCCGGCGATCTGGTCGGAAAGGTTTTCGCGCTCGGCAAGATCGGCTGCGAGCTTATCGGAGGCCTTGTCCGAAATCGTATAGACCGTTGCGCCGCGGATATCCTTCTGTTTCAGCGTATCGGCATGCAGTGAAATGAACAGGCCGGCATGGTTCTGGCGGGCGATCAGCACGCGCTGGGAAAGCGACAGGAACTCGTCGTCGCTGCGCGTCAGGAACGCCTTGATGCCCGGCTCCTTGTTCAGCCGGTCGGCCAGAGCCCTGGCGAAAGCAAGCGTCACCTGCTTTTCCTCGGTCTTCGTATCGACGCCGATTGCGCCGGTGTCGATGCCGCCATGGCCGGCGTCGACGGCAATGACGAAATCGCCGGGGGCGGCTTTCTCCGGCGTCGGAATGGCGCTCGTCGTCTGAGCCGCCTCGGTCCGATCATCCCACGATTGTGTCTTCACCAGTTCGGCAAAGGCCTCCTTATCGATCATTTCAGCGTCGAGCACCAGGCGATGAACCCTACCCGCCTCGTCGGCCTGCACCTTAGCGAGCGAGAGCTTCACCGGCCTTGCCGCTGTCAGCACGATGCGGGCGCTCTCCTCATCCATCTTGCCGTAGCGGATATCCTTGAAGAGGCCGCGAGCGGCCAAATCCGTCCCCGGGAAACCGAAGGCGGTGGCCGGCAGATCGACGACGATCCGCTCCGGATTGGCGATATAATGGACGGAGAAACGCGGTTCGCGGTCGAAATCGATGACGATGCGCGTCCTGGCGTCATCGCCGATGATGCGCGCCCCATAAGCGAGCAGCGGATCCTTCGTCTCGGCCGAACCCGCGAGGCCGGGCAGGAGGCAACCTGCAATGAGCACCGCCGTCTGAACCCGCCTTGCGAATGTCGATCGCCGCGTTGCGGACTGCGCCGCGATCCGAGCCCTCTTAAACAATAAACCGTCACACCCTATTTGTAACCGCGATGGACCTGATATGGCCGGATCGACGCTCGATAGCGAGACGCCTTGCGACCTGCCGAATCGCGGTCACCTGCCCCCAGTTTCTATGCGATTCGAAATCCATCAATATTATGGCACATTTGGCTTTTCCCTTGCTATTGTGACAGAGAAAACATACAACGCATTTTAGGGTAGAAGTGTTGACGGGATAGAGTCGCCGCAAGGGCTGCCAGCCAGATCTGGACCTGGCGCCACATCGGTCATCGTCCGCCGTCTCATGCGCTTCAACCCGGGAACTGGATCCTGATTTTCCGGCTTCTGTCGGAACTTCATTGGTGGATCAGCCACCACGCTCTCAGGGAGCAACCCTCATCGGACCCGAACCGGGTCTTCGTATTTGTCGATCACGCTTGGTTGTTGATGGTTTCGCAGCAGGTTTTATCTGAAGTGTACAGGCCCCGGACCGAAACGGTTCCGGCTGCGGTCTGGCTGCTGCTCTTCCCTTCGCGTCAAGCGCGACTTTCAATATCCGGCGCGGCCACGGTGGACCGCATTCTTTCTGTTTCAACAGCAGTCGGGAATGCGCTCTCGCGGCCACGCCGAGGAGCACAGCTTACATGGCAGACAAAATGCTTATCGATGCGTCTCACGAGGAAGAGACGCGCGTCGTTGTCGTTCGCGGGAACCGCATAGAAGAATTTGACTTCGAGTCGCAGCACAAGAAGCAGATCCGCGGCAATATCTATCTTGCAAAGGTAACGAGGGTCGAGCCCTCGCTGCAGGCCGCCTTCGTCGATTACGGCGGCAACCGGCACGGCTTCCTGGCCTTCGCCGAAATCCATCCCGATTATTATCAGATACCGCTCGCCGACCGTCAGGCACTGCTTCGAGCCGAAGCCGAGGAGCATCGCCGCGACGAAGACGTCGAACACGTCGAAACCGCACCGGTCGTCGATCTTTCGACCCAGGACCAGCCGGATGTCGGCATCGTGCCGGCAGAGGCACCGGCTGCCGTAACGGAAGAGGCCGCGGCGGAAAAGGTTGCCGTAACGGCAGAGGTGGCAGCATCGCCTGAAGCCGCCGAGGAAGCGCCAGCCAAGAAGGCAAGGCCGCGCCGGAGCCGCAAGAAGGTTGCTGAAACGACCGCGACCGAGGATGCCGTTCCGACTGACGTCGAAGCCGAAGGCGCTGCAAGCGTCGACAACGACGATGACGCCCCTGCCGGCGGCACGATGGCCGCGATGGTGGAAACCGACACGATCTCCGAGGACATCGACACCAGCAAGCGTCGCCACGATGACGACGATGACGACGATGATCACGGTGAAGAGGAAGTCATCGAATCCGTCGGCGCCGAAGACGCGATGGAAGAAGTTCCGGACCGCGTGCAGCGCAAGCCGCGCAAGCAGTACCGCATCCAGGAAGTGATCAAGCGCCGCCAGATCCTGCTGGTGCAGGTCGCCAAGGAAGAGCGCGGCAACAAGGGTGCCGCTCTCACCACCTATCTCTCGCTTGCAGGCCGCTATTCGGTTCTGATGCCGAACACGGCGCGCGGCGGCGGCATTTCCCGCAAGATCACCAATCCGCAGGACCGCAAGCGCCTGAAGGAAATCGCCCGCATGCTCGAAGTGCCGCAAGGCATGGGCGTCATCCTTCGCACCGCCGGTGCGAACCGCACTAAGGTCGAGGTCAAGCGCGATTTCGAATATCTGATGCGCCTGTGGGAAAATGTCCGCACGCTGACGCTGGCGTCCACCGCTCCCTGCCTCGTCTATGAAGAGGGCTCGCTGATCAAGCGCTCGATCCGCGACCTCTACAACAAGGATATCGGCGAAATCATCGTTGCCGGCGAGGAAGGCTATCGTGAAGCGAAAGACTTCATGAAAATGCTGATGCCGAGCCATGCCAAGGTGGTTCAGCCCTACCGCGATATCCACCCGATCTTCTCGCGCTCCGGCATCGAGGCCCAGCTCGACCGCATGCTGCAGCCGCAGGTGACGCTGCGTTCCGGCGGCTACCTGATCATGAACCAGACGGAAGCGCTGGTTTCGATCGACGTCAACTCCGGACGCTCGACGCGCGAACACTCGATCGAGGACACCGCGCTGCAGACGAACCTCGAAGCCGCTGAAGAAATCGCCCGCCAGCTTCGCCTGCGCGACCTCGCCGGCCTGATTGTCATCGACTTCATCGACATGGAAGAGAAGCGCAACAACCGCGCCGTCGAGAAGAAGCTGAAGGAATGCCTGAAGAACGACCGCGCCCGCATCCAGGTCGGCCGGATCTCGCATTTCGGCCTGCTCGAAATGTCACGCCAGCGCATCCGCGCTTCGGTTCTCGAATCGACGACCCAGGTCTGCTCGCATTGCGGCGGCACCGGCCACGTCCGTTCGCAGTCCTCCGTCGCCCTGCATGTGCTGCGCGGCATCGAGGAATATCTGCTGAAGAATACGACGCACAACATCACCGTGCGCACCACGCCCGACATCGCGCTCTACCTGCTCAACCACAAGCGCCAGACGATCGTCGATTACGAAGCGCGCTTTGGCGTAGCGATCATCATCGATGCCGACGGTTCGGTCGGCGCACAGCACTTTGCGATCGACCGCGGCGAGCCTGTCGAAAACCCAGTCAAGATCGAAAGCCTCTTCAACTTCGCAGCCATCCCCGAGGATGAGGACGATGACATCGTCATCGAGGCTGATGAGGACGAAGACGAAGAACTCGAGGAAAAGGCTGCCGCGACCGAACGTCCCGCTGCGGCGCGTTCGGAAGGCGAAGGTGAAGGCAACCGCAAGCGCAAGCGTCGCCGCCGCCGTCGTGGCCGCAACGGCAATGCCGAGCAGCCGGCAGCCGCTGCAGGCGAAGCTGGCGACGAAGAGGAAGATGGCGACGATGAGGGCACTGAGGGCGACGAAACCGCCGCCGCTGCACCCGAGAGCCGCGCCGAAAACGAGGAATCGCAGCGCCGCAAGCGCCGTCGCCGCGGCAAGCGCGGCGGTCGCCGCAATCGGGAGGACGGCTCCGAGCTGACGGCCAATGAAGCCGGCGAAGGCAGCGGCAGCGAGGATGAAGACGACGGCATTTCGGATGACGTCGCTCCAGGTGAAGCCGCAATTGTCGAGACGGTTCCCGAACAGGCCGGCGAGAGCCAAGCTGTAACGGCTGCCGTCGAGGATATGGCCGTCATCGCCGAAGAGGTAAAGCCTGCCCGTGGCCGCGGCCGCCGCAAGCCCGCCGCAGCGCCGATCGAAGAACCAGTAGCGGAAGCAACACCCGCCGTTGAAGCCGAACCGGAGGTGGTCGAAGCCTCCGCCGATCTCGCAACGCCCGCCCAGGAAGAAGCAAAGCCGGTTCGCGCCAACCGCGAATCCAATATTTCTTCCTCAGAGCCGACGGTGAAATCCGCCCGTACCGAAAATGGCGAAAGCGACGAAGGCAAGCCGAAGAAAGCCGGCTGGTGGCAGCGCCGTGGCTTCTTCTGAACGCTGATTTTCGGACGTAAATGATGAGATCCGGCTGCGGCGACGCGGCCGGATTTTCGTTTATGGCGGCGGCATCAGCATCGATTTTCAGCAAGGCAGCGCGAGTACGTGTATTATTGAGATCACACACATGGGATGCGACCGTGCGAACGACTCTGGATATCGATAGGGGCTTGCTTGAAGCGGCATTGGCCGCCACGGGATTGGCGACGAAAAAGGCCACGATCGAACAAGCCTTGCGAAGCCTCGTCGACAGGCACCGTCAGAAGAATGCGATCGCATATCTCGCAGGGATCGGCTGGGAAGGCGACCTCGACCAGATACGTCAATCCCCCGCTGACAATCAGGCGGCCGGGGGATAGAGCAGATCGACGATATAGCTGGCGTCGAAGCGGGAGTCGAGCATGCCGTAGGTGGAGCGCCAGCCTCCAGCCAGGCGCGTCTCTATGAAGGCATCGGCAATGCGCCCTGCCCCGAGCCGGTAGAGCTCGGCGGCGCCGGCGGCAAGAGCCAGCTGCTCGACGAGCAGGCGTGCCGCGCCCTCGTCCTGTTCGCAGAGGGCGATTGCGGCGCGTAGCACGTCGATCGTTTTCTTGCCGGCGGGGCCGAGATCGCGCGCGAGGCCCGCAAAAACCGTTTCGAACAGATCCTTGCCACGGTTGAGCACGCGCAGCACATCCAGCGCCATGACGTTGCCGGAGCCCTCCCAGATGGCATTGACGGGAGCCTCCCGGTAATGACGGGCGATCGGCCGCTCCTCGATGTAACCGTTGCCGCCGATGCATTCCATCGCCTCGTAGATCAGCGCGGGCGCGATCTTGCAGCACCAGTATTTGGCGACGGGAGTCATGACGCGGGCATAGGCCGCTTCTTCGGCATTGCCGCGGGCCTTGTCGAAAGCATCGGCAAGACGGAAGGACAGCGCGGTGGCGGCCGCGACATCGAGCGCCATGTCGGCCAGCACGCGAGTCATGATCGGCTGATTGACGAGCATCCTGCCGAAGACGCTGCGGCCGCGCGTGTGATGCACGGCCTCGGCCAGCGAGGCGCGCATGATGCCGGAGGAGGCCAGTGCGCAATCAAGCCGCGTCAGCGTCACCATGTCGAGGATGGTGCGGATGCCGGCATCCGGGCCGCCGAGCAGGAAACCGAAGGTATCGGTGAACTCCACCTCTGAAGATGCGTTGGACCGGTTACCGACCTTATCCTTCAGTCGCTGGAACTGCAGTCCGTTCGCTGACCCGTCCTCCAGCAAGCGAGGCACGAGGAAGCAGCCCATGCCCTCCTTCGTCTGCGCCAGCATGATGAAGGCATCGCTCATCGGAGCCGACATGAACCATTTGTGGCCGGAAAGCCGGTAGATGCCTTCACTGACCTTTTCGGCAGCGCTGCGGTTGGCCCTGACATCGGTGCCGCCCTGCTTTTCGGTCATGCCCATGCCGATCGTCACCGCAGACTTCTGCATAGCGGGCCGGTTGGACGAATCATATTTGCGCGACAGGATCTTCGGCGCCCAGTCCTTCTGCACCGCAGGGGACGCCGACAGCGCGGCCACCGAAGCGCTCGTCATCGTCAGCGGGCAGAGATGGCCAGATTCCAGCTGTGCCGTCAGGTAAAATCTCGCGGCGCGGACCTTGTGGCCTGCGTCCTTCGCCTCGATATCGGCCTGCGGATCCCAGACGGAGGAATGCAGGCCGACCGACATGGAGCGACGCATCAGCGCGTGCCAGGCGGGATGGAATTCAACGACATCGAGACGTTCGCCGCGCGGACCATGGGTGCGCAGCTGTGGCGCCCCCTGGTTTGCCATGCGCGCCAGCTCCTGTGCCTCCGGCGAGGTGACGTAGCGGCCGATATTTTCCAGGTCTTCACGGATGCCGCGCGGCAGGGTCGCCGTCAGATCGACAATCAGAGGATCGGATCGATAGGCATTGATGCCGGACCACAGGCTCGGCTGGTTGAGTTCTGCGAGTTTGTCGTCAGTCCGGTTTGCGGAGGTCATTGTTCGCTTCTAGTGCAAGAACCCGGCAAGGAAAACCGGAAGTTATGATTCGCTTCATTCTGCTCTATCGGAATTCGGGCGAAAATGCATGGGGACATAAGCCTTTGCCCACAGCGCGTGCTTGCCCCGGCGGGCGGCACTCATTATAGACCCGCAAGAGACAGCAAGAGGCAGGGTCATGGTCTTTTTCCCCCACCGCCACCTCATTGGCATCAAGGGCCTCACCGAGCAGGATATCACCTATCTTCTCGACAAGGCGGACGAAGCCGTCAAGATCAGCCGCCAGCGAGAAAAGAAGACGTCGACGCTGCGCGGACTGACACAGATCAACCTCTTCTTCGAGGCATCGACCCGCACACAGGCCTCCTTCGAGCTTGCCGGCAAGCGGCTTGGCGCCGACGTGATGAACATGTCGGTCGGCAATTCCTCGGTGAAGAAAGGCGAAACGCTGATCGATACGGCGATGACGCTGAATGCGATGCGTCCGGACGTGCTGGTGATCCGCCATTCAAGCGCCGGTGCGGCCGCGCTTCTAGCCCAGAAAGTCTCCTGCTCGGTCGTCAATGCCGGCGACGGGCAGCACGAACATCCGACCCAGGCGCTGCTCGACGCGCTGACGATCCGCCGCGCCAAGCGCAAGCTTTCGCGGATCACCGTAGCGATCTGCGGCGACGTGCTGCACTCGCGCGTGGCGCGCTCCAATATCCTGCTGCTGAACGCGATGGGCGCACGCGTGCGCGTCGTCGCGCCCGCCACGCTGCTGCCCGCCGGCATCGCCGAGATGGGTGTCGAGGTGTTTCACTCGATGAAGGAAGGATTGAAGGACGCCGACGTCGTGATGATGCTGCGACTGCAGCGCGAACGCATGTCCGGCGCCTTCGTGCCGTCGGTGCGAGAGTATTATCACTTCTACGGACTCGACGCAGAAACGCTGAAAGCAGCGAAGGACGATGCGCTGGTCATGCACCCCGGGCCGATGAACCGCGGCGTCGAGATCGCCTCCGAGGTGGCCGATGGTCCGCAGAGCGTCATCGCCGAACAAGTGGAAATGGGGGTCGCCGTGCGCATGGCCGTCATGGAGACGCTGCTCGTCTCACAGAACCAAGGTCCCCGAACCGACGGAATGATGGCATGAGCAACTCGATCGTCCTCAAGAATGTCCGCATCGTCGATCCCTCGCGCGATCTCGACGAGATTGGAACGATCATCGCTAAAAATGGCGTGATTCTTGCCGCCGGCAGCGGGGCGCAGAACCAGGGCGCGCCGGAAGGCGCCGTCGTGCGCGACTGCACCGGCCTCGTGGCGACCCCCGGCCTCGTCGATGCACGCGTCCATATCGGCGAGCCCGGCGGCGAGCACCGCGAGACGATCGCCTCGGCGAGCCGGGCGGCGGCAGCCGGCGGCATCACCTCGATCATCATGATGCCGGACACCGATCCCGTCATTGACGACATCGCGCTGGTGGAATTCGTCAGGAAGACGGCGCGGGACACGGCCAGCGTCAACGTCTATCCGGCAGCCGCCCTCACCAAGGGTCTTGCCGGCGAGGAGATGACGGAGATCGGCCTGTTGATGCAGGCGGGCGCCGTCGCCTTTACCGATGCCCATTCCAGCGTCCACAACACGCAGGTGCTGCGCCGGATCATGACCTATGCGCGCGAATTCGGCGCCGTCATTTCCTGCGAGACCCGCGACAAAGATCTCGGCGCCAATGGCGTCATGCATGAGGGACTTTTCGCCAGCTGGCTGGGGCTCTCCGGCATTCCGAAGGAAGCCGAGCTGATCCCGCTCGAACGCGATCTGAGGGTGGCGGAGCTGACGCGCGGCCGTTATCACGCCGCGATGATCTCCGTGCCGGAATCGGTCGAGGCCATCGAACGCGCCCGTAGCCGCGGCGGCAAGGTGACCTCGGGCATCTCGATCAACAATCTGGCGCTCAACGAAAACGACATCGGCGAATACCGCACCTTCTTCAAGCTCTATCCGCCGTTGCGCCCGGAGGACGACCGGGTCGCCATGGCCGAGGCCCTTGCACGCGGCGCGATCGATATCATCGTCTCCTCGCACGACCCGCAGGACGTCGACACCAAGCGCCTGCCGTTCGCAGAGGCGGCCGATGGCGCAGTCGGATTGGAAACGATGCTGGCAGCGGCCCTCAGGCTTCACCATGGCGGCCAGGTCGGCCTGATGCGGCTGATCGACGCCATGTCCACCCGCCCGGCACAAATTTTCGGCCTTGAGGCCGGCACGCTGAAGCCGGGTGCTGCGGCCGATATCACGCTGATCGATCTCGATGAGCCTTGGCTTGTCGCTAAAGACATGCTTCTCTCCCGCTCGAAGAATACGCCTTTCGAGGATGCACGCTTCAGCGGGCGAGCGGTTGGGACTTACGTCTCGGGAAAGCTTGTCCACGCAGTTTAGAATCGACACCATCGCCGTTCATCCCCAGAGGGAAAAGGCCGGACTTGAGGATAGCCACGGAGGGCTGAGGGGGCACATGTTATCCAATCTCATGTCATGGCAGATCACGCTGCCGATCGCACTTGCGGCTGCCGTCATCGGTTATCTCCTCGGCTCAATCCCCTTCGGCCTGATTCTCACCCGCGCTGCCGGCCTCGGCGATGTGCGCAGCATCGGCTCCGGCAATATCGGCGCGACCAATGTGCTCAGAACCGGAAATCGCAAACTCGCCGCGGCAACCCTGCTGCTCGACGCCTTGAAGGCATCGGCGGCAGCCTGGATCGTCGGCTATTTCCTCGGTGAGGAGGCCGCGATCATCGCCGGCTTCTTCGCTTTCATCGGCCATCTCTTCCCCGTCTGGATCGGCTTCAAGGGCGGCAAGGGTGTCGCCACCTATATCGGCACGCTGCTCGGCGTCGCGCCGATCATGGTGGTGCTCTTCGCCGCCATCTGGCTGGCGGTCGCCGTCACCACCCGCTATTCCTCGCTGTCGGCCCTTGTCGCCATGCTTGTCATTCCGGTTGCCCTGTTGATATTGGGCAATGAAAAGGTCGCGGTCGTCATGGCGGCGATGACGCTCATCTCCTACTGGAAGCACAAGGCGAATATTTCGCGCCTGATGGGCGGAACGGAAAGCAAGATCGGGGCGAAGTGATAATGGATGCGCGGTGCGCGGGATCCACAGGCACGGTGCTCAGCGAAAGGCAGAGGATTGCCTGGCTGCGCCTGATTCGTTCCGACAATGTCGGCCCTGCAACTTTTCGCGATCTCATCAATCATTTCGGTTCGGCCGAGGCGGCACTCGCGGCGCTGCCAGAGCTTTCGGCGCGCGGCGGCGCGACACGGGGCATCCGCATTGCCAGCGAAGCCGAGGCGCACCGGGAACTGGAGGCGGCGCATCGTTTCGGCGCCCGCTTTGTCGGCATCGGCGAGCCGGACTATCCGCAGGCGCTGAAACAGATCGACGGTGCACCGCCGCTCCTTGCCGTCAAGGGCGCGCTTGCCGCCGCCAAACGACCGGCCGTCGGCATCGTCGGTTCCCGCAACGCCTCGGCCGCAGGCGCCAAATTCGCGGCGATGGTGGCGCGCGACTGTGGCCGGGCGGGTTATACCGTGGTCTCCGGTCTGGCGCGCGGCATTGACACGGCAGCGTATCGGGCAAGCCTCGGCACGGGCACGATCGCCGCCCTTGCCGGCGGCCTGGACAAGCCCTACCCGCCGGAGAATATCCGTCTGATCGAAGAGATAACCGCCGGCAACGGCCTGGCGGTGAGCGAAATGCCTTTCGGCTGGGAGCCCCGCGCCCGCGATTTCCCGCGCCGGAACCGGCTGATTGCCGGCATTGCGCTCGGCGTGGTGATCGTCGAAGCGGCGATGCGCTCGGGCTCGCTGATTACGGCACGCCTCGCCGGCGAGTTCGGCCGCCTGGTGTTTGCCGTGCCGGGCTCGCCGCTCGATCCGCGCTGTCACGGCACCAACGGCCTGCTCAAGGACGGCGCCTCGATCGTTACAGAACCTGCCGATGTCATCGAGGCCTTGGCGCCGCTTGCGCCACTCGACCTCTTCCCTTTGTCGACGGTGGAGGAGCCCGCACACGAGAGCAGGGCAATAACGATGCCGCCCGGCGATTCGGACCGGATGCGTGTCATCGGCGCGCTCGGACCGACGCCTGTCGAGATCGACGAGGTCATCCGCCACACCGGCCTATCGGCATCCGCGGTTTATCTCATTCTCCTCGAACTCGACATATCAGGCAGGCTGCACCGGCATCAGGGCGGTTTCGTCTCGCTTTCCGATTGACGCTTGCGCGGTACGAGGGGGCGGCTTGCGAACGCAGGGACCGCGTGTCGAAAAAGATAGCTCTACGCCCAGAAGTTAAATTCCGTTGCGAATCCTGTTCCGATTGCACCAGATGCAAGAGGTAAAATTGTAGCAAACCCCTTGACCGCAGCGATTTCCCTGTCCATGTCGGAGGGCCAGTATCCAAGTTGCGCTGCGTGTTGCGCTGGCTTCCACGCCGGCGTGGCTGTTTTTTAGAGAATCATCATGAATGTTGTAGTGGTGGAATCGCCTGCCAAGGCCAAGACGATCAACAAGTATCTGGGTTCGGGATACAAAGTGCTCGCCTCCTTCGGCCATGTGCGCGATCTGCCTGCCAAGGACGGCTCCGTTCTTCCCGATCAGGATTTCGAAATGCTCTGGGAGGTCGACGGCGCTTCGGCCAAGCGGATGAAGGACATCGCTGATGCGGTGAAGTCCTCCGACGGGCTCTTTCTCGCGACCGACCCTGACCGCGAAGGCGAAGCGATTTCATGGCACGTCCTTGACATGCTGAACAAGAAGCGGGTGCTGAACGGCAAGTCCGTCAAGCGCGTCGTCTTCAATGCAATCACCAAGAAGGCCGTCCTCGATGCGATGGCCGATCCGCGTGATATCGACGTGCCGCTGGTCGACGCTTATCTGGCGCGCCGCGCGCTCGACTATCTCGTCGGTTTCAATCTTTCGCCGGTTCTGTGGCGCAAGCTGCCGGGCGCGCGTTCGGCCGGCCGCGTCCAGTCGGTCGCGCTTCGTCTGGTCTGCGATCGCGAATCCGAAATCGAGCGCTTCATTTCGGAAGAGTACTGGAATATCTCGGCGCTGCTGAAGACGCCGCGCGGCGACGAATTTGAGGCAAGGCTGGTTTCGGCGCATGGCAAGCGGCTGCAGCCGCGGGCGATCGGCAACGGCGAGGATGCGGGCCGGCTGAAGGCATTGCTCGAAGGCGCCAGCTATATCGTCGATACGGTCGAGGCAAAACCGGTCAAGCGCAATCCGGGACCGCCGTTCACCACCTCGACGCTGCAGCAGGCCGCCTCCTCCAATCTTGGCTTCTCCGCCTCACGCACCATGCAGATCGCCCAGAAGCTCTATGAGGGTGTGGATATCGGCGGCGAGACGGTCGGTCTCATCACCTATATGCGAACCGACGGCGTACAGATGGCCCCGGAAGCGATCGGTGCTGCGCGCAGCGCCATCCTCGACCAGTTCGGCGAGCGTTACCTGCCTGAGAAGGCGCGCCTCTATTCCACCAAAGCGAAGAACGCCCAGGAGGCGCACGAGGCGATCCGTCCGACCGATTTCTACCGCTCTCCAGACCGCGTGCGCAAATTCCTCGATGCCGACCAGATCCGGCTCTACGAGCTGATCTGGAAGCGCGGCATCGCCAGCCAGATGGCCTCGGCCGAGATCGAGCGCACCACGGCCGAAATCACCGCCGACAATAAGGGCGAGAAGGCCGGCCTGCGCGCCGTCGGTTCGGTCATCCGCTTCGACGGCTTCATCGCCGCCTATACCGACCAGAAGGAGGACGGCGAGCAGAGCGATGACGGCGACGAGGATGGCCGTCTGCCGGAGATCAATGCGCGCGAGACGCTCGCCAAGCAGAAGATTAATTCGACCCAGCATTTCACCGAGCCGCCGCCGCGCTATTCGGAAGCCTCGCTGATCAAGAAGATGGAAGAGCTCGGCATCGGCCGTCCCTCGACCTATGCCGCCACACTGGCGACACTGCGCGACCGCGACTATGTGACAATCGACAAACGTAAACTCATCCCGCAGGCCAAGGGCCGGCTGGTGACAGCTTTCCTCGAAAGCTTCTTTACCAAATATGTCGAATATGATTTCACCGCCGACCTCGAGGAGAAGCTCGACCGGATTTCCGCCGGCGAATTGAACTGGAAGCAGGTGCTGCGCGATTTCTGGAAGGACTTCTTCGCGCAGATCGAAGACACGAAGGAACTGCGCGTCACCAACGTGCTCGATTCGCTGAACGAGGCGCTGGCGCCGCTCGTCTTCCCGAAACGCGAAGATGGCGGCGACCCGAGAATCTGTCAGGTCTGCGGCACCGGCAACCTTTCGCTGAAGCTTGGCAGATACGGCGCCTTTGTTGGCTGCTCGAACTATCCGGAATGCAACTACACCCGCCAGCTCTCCTCCGAAAATGGCGGAGAAGCGGAGGGTGTCTCGCTCAACGAACCGAAGAGCCTCGGCACCGACCCGACGACAGGCGAGGAACTGACGCTCCGTTCCGGCCGCTTCGGTCCCTATATCCAACGCGGCGATGGCAAGGAGGCCAAACGCGCCTCGTTGCCGAAGGGCTGGAAGCCTGAGGATATCGACTATGAAAAGGCGATGGCGCTGATCTCGCTGCCGCGCGATATCGGCAAACACCCAGAAACGGGCAAGATGATCTCCTCGGGCATAGGCCGCTACGGGCCGTTCCTCCTGCATGACGGTTCCTATGCCAATCTGGAAACCGTTGAGGATGTCTTCTCCGTCGGCCTCAACCGCGCCGTGACACTGATTGCCGAAAAAGCCAACAAGGCGCCGGGCCGGGGCGCGCGCGGTACGCCGGCGGCGCTGAAGACCCTCGGCGATCATCCCGAGGGCGGCGCCATCACTGTTCGCGACGGCAAATATGGCCCCTATGTCAACTGGGGCAAGGTCAACGCCACGCTGCCGAAGGGCAAGGATCCGCAAGCGATCACCATTGAGGAGGCGCTTGCGCTGATCACGGAAAAGGCCGGCAAGGCTCCCGCGGGCAAGGCGGCCAGGGGGAAAGCCAAGCCGAAGGCGGCCGCCGCCGAAGCCAAGACAACCAAGACGGCCGCCAAGCCGAAGGCAGCGAAGGCCAAGGCGCCCGCGAAATCGAAAAAGAGCTGACGTGAGCAGGACACCGCGCGACAGAACGAACCTCGCGGGCAAGCGCCCGGGCAAGATCGGCCGCGCCGGCAGGGATGCTTCCGCTGTCGAACCGCTGAACATCGTCCATGGCACGCTGCCCTCGCGCGAAGTGATCCTGCGTTTCATCGCCGATCATCCGCAGAAGGCTTCCAAGCGTGAACTCGCCAAGGCGTTCGGGCTGAAAGGCGACGGCCGCGTCGAGCTCAAGCACATGCTGCAGGAACTCGAGCAGGAAGGCATGCTCCAAAAGAGCCGCAAGTCGCTCATTCGTCCCGGCGCTCTTCCGCCCGTCACCGTTCTCGACATCACGACGCGCGACAAGGACGGCGACTTGATCGGCCGGCCGGCGGAATGGCCGGAGGAGCAGGGTGTGGCGCCTGCCGTCGCCATCCGCCAGCAATCGCCCGCAGGCCGCCAGGGTAAGGGCAAGGCACCCGTCGCCGGCCTCGGCGACCGAATCCTGGCGAAGATCTTCCCGGCCGTCGATCGCGGCGGACCGGCTTATACGGCGCGTATCATCAAGGTGATCGACAGGCGCCGCGGTGCGGCGATGGGCGTTTTCCGCAGCGCGCCGGGCGGTGGCGGCCGCCTGTTGCCGATCGAACGGCGCGGCGAAGAGATGGTGATCGATCCCGACTTCACCGGCGGCGCCAAGGACGGCGACCTGGTCGAGATCGAAGTCGCGCGCCTCGGACGCTTCGGCCTGCCGCGAGCTAAGGTCCTTTCCGTCGTCGGCTCGGTCGGCTCGGAAAAGGCGATCTCGATGATCGCGATCCATGCGCACGGCATCCCGCATGTCTTCCCGCCGGCCGTGATCGCGGAGGCAGAAGCCGCAAAACCAGCGACGATGGCGCATCGTGAAGACTGGCGTAAGATGCCGCTGATCACCATCGATCCGGCCGACGCAAAGGACCATGACGACGCAGTTTATGCCGAAGTCGATCCCTCGCCCGACAATCCTGGCGGCGTCATCGTCACCGTCGCGATTGCCGACGTCTCCTGGTATGTCCGCCCCAATTCGCCGCTCGACCGCGAAGCGCTGAAGCGCGGCAACTCGGTCTATTTCCCCGATCGCGTCGTGCCGATGCTGCCGGAGCGCATCTCCAATGATCTCTGCTCGCTGAAGGAAGGCGTCGACCGGCCGGCGCTCGCCGTGCGCATGAGCTTCTCGGGCGAAGGCCGCAAGATCGGCCATACCTTTCATCGCATCATGATGAAGAGTGCCGCTAAGCTCTCCTATCAGCAGGCGCAGGCGGCGATCGACGGAAGTCCGGACGACAAGACCGGACCGATGCTCGAGGCGATCCTGAAACCGCTCTGGCATGCCTATGGGGTGATGAAGCGCGGACGCGACCGGCGCCAGCCGCTGGAACTCGACATGCCGGAGCGCAAGATTCTGCTGAAATCAGACGGCACCGTCGACCGGGTCTTCGTGCCGCCGCGGCTCGATGCGCACAAGCTGATCGAAGAGATGATGATCCAGGCGAATGTCTGCGCCGCCGAAACGCTCGAGAAGAAGCGCCAGCCGTTGGTCTACCGCATCCATGATGGTCCAACGCTTGCCAAGCAGGAAGTTTTGCGCGAGTTCCTGGCGACACTCGGCATCTCGCTCGCCAAGGGCGGCAATGTGCGCGCCAACAGCTTCAACGGTATTCTGGCGAAAGCGGAAGGTACAGCGCATCAGACCATGGTCAATGAGATGGTGCTGCGCTCGCAGAGCCAGGCGATCTACAGTCCCGAGAATATCGGACATTTCGGCCTCAACCTGATGAAATACGCCCACTTCACCTCGCCGATCCGCCGCTACGCCGATCTCATCGTGCATCGCGCGCTCGTCGGTTCGCTCGGTTTCGGCGAAGGCGGCATCACTCCCGACGAAGAAGCCTCGCTCGACGATATCGCCGCCGAAATCTCGACCTTCGAGCGCCGGGCGATGGCGGCCGAGCGCGAGACCATCGACCGGCTGATCGCCCATCATTTGAGCACCCGCGTCGGCGAGGAGTTTGCCGGCCGCGTCTCCGGAGTTACGAAGTCCGGCCTCTTTATCACCTTGCCAGACTATGGCGCCGACGGTTTCGTCCCTATATCTACGCTCGGCACCGATTATTTCATCTATGACGAGGCGCATCAGGCACTGTCGGGTGAAAAGACGGGCCTCGGCTATCGTCTTGGCGACAGCGTCACCGTGAAGCTTGCGGAAGCAATCCCGCTTGCCGGGGCCTTGCGCTTCGAGATGCTGAGCGAAGGACGCGAGATGCCGACGGCAGTGCGATCCCTTCATAAGGCTGGCCGCCGCGACAGCGGCCAGGTCCGCAAGAAACCGGGAACGCGTCCCCCGCGCGGACGCCGCTAAGCCGCTGTGCCGAAAGCAGCAATGGTCCTATTGCGACGCTTCATGCTTTCTGCCTGAAAGAGGAAGATGCAATGAACACACCGACCGATCCGGTCGCCCGCTACGGGAACGGAGCCGAAGCCGAGCGTCCGCTCGGGCGTTCCATCATGCGCGGGCTGATGAACCGCTGCCCGGCCTGCGGCGAAGGCAAGCTCTTCCGCGCCTTTTTGAAACCGGTCGATCATTGCGCCGCCTGCGGCGAGGCGATCCATCACCATCGCTCCGACGACCTGCCGCCCTATATCGTCATCCTGGTCCTCGGCCACGTCATCGTCGGCGGCTACATGCTGACCGATCTGACCTTCGTGTTGCCGGTATGGGTCCATCTTGCCATATGGGCGCCGATCACGGTCATCGCCGCGCTCGCCTCGATCCAGCCGATCAAGGGCGGCGTCATCGGCCTGCAATGGGCGCTGCGCATGCATGGTTTCGGCGGCGAGAGCGAAACTCCCGATGATTACGAGCTTCCCCGCCGGCCGGATTGAGCGCCTTCACCTTCCAGACATATTTAGCGTGTAGTGCCAGCGCTCCACCGACCACTACCGACACGCGGGAGTCAACGATCTTTCAACGACTTGACATGGTAAGCTTTTCTTGTCTGAACAGGCTTTACATTCCGCAGATCACATCGGAAATACTGCGAAACGCCGCCCGTCACCTGGATTTGGCACATCTGTGTCCCTTCTATGTGAGACGAGAGGTCGATTCGCTCGCGCAGCTTTCTAAGGATGGATAAATGTCTCAGCCGAGAACCGGCACACCGGGCGATGTCGAAGAAATCCATTGGCCTTCTCTGGTGGCAGCCATCTCGTCCATTTCAGCCGTCGGCATAGCAATCGGTCTCGGACTCCCGCTTCTCAGCATCATCCTCGAAAAACGCGGCATCTCGTCTACGCTGATCGGGCTCAACACGGCGATGGCCGGGATTTCGGCGATGGCCGCGGCCCCTGTTACCACAAAGCTCGCTCATAAATACGGCGTTGCGCCGACGATGCTCTGGGCGGTGCTGATTTCGGCGCTGAGTGCACTCGGCTTCTATTATGCCCAGGATTTCTGGATGTGGTTTCCGCTGCGTTTCGCCTTCCATGGCGCAACGACGACGCTGTTCATCCTCTCCGAGTTCTGGATCAACGCCGCCTCGCCGCCATCCAAGCGCGGCTTTGTGCTCGGCATTTATGCGACCGTGCTTTCCATTGGATTCGCCGCAGGACCCCTGCTCTTTTCGATACTCGGCAGCGACGGCATCTTTCCCTTCCTGGTCGGCGCGGGCGCGATCCTGCTTGCCGCCATTCCGATTTTCATCGCCCGTGACGAAAGCCCGGTGCTCGAGGAAAAGCCGGAATTGCATTTCATGCGCTACGTCCTGCTGGTGCCGACAGCGACGGCTGCCGTCTTCATCTTCGGCGCGGTCGAAGCTGGCGGGCTGTCACTTTTTCCGATTTTTGCCGTGCGCGCCCATTTCACCGAATCCCAGGCGGCGCTGCTGCTCACGATGATGGGCGTCGGCAACGTCATCTTCCAGATTCCGCTCGGCCTACTCTCCGACCGCATCCGCGACAAGCGACCGCTTCTGGCAGGGATGGCGCTGATGGGCTTTGTCGGCTCGATGACGCTGCCAATCCTCGTCAACAACTGGCTGCTGATGGCCGGGATCCTGCTCTTCTGGGGCGGCTGCGTCTCCGGCCTCTACACGGTCGGCCTCAGCCATCTCGGTTCGCGGCTGACGGGCTCCGATCTGGCTGCGGCCAATGCCGCCTTCGTCTTCTGCTATGCGGTGGGAACCGTGGCTGGGCCACAGGTGATCGGCGCAGCAATCGACGTCGCCGGAAATAATGGTTTTGCCTGGGCGATTGCCGCTTTCTTCGGTCTTTATGCCCTACTTTCCGGCATCAGATTGATGTTCGTTCGAAAACGGACTTGACTTTTCGGGCGGGATTCGTAGTTTCGCGCCAGAATTTGCCGTGGAGCCCATCCGGCTTCCACGGCTTTCATTTTCTTAAAGGCAGGACGACCATGGCCAAGGCTACAACAATCAAGATCAAGCTGCTGTCGACAGCCGACACCGGTTTCTTCTACGTCACGACGAAGAACAGCCGTACGATGACGGACAAGATGACGAAGACGAAGTACGACCCGATTGCTAAGAAGCATGTCGAGTTCAAGGAAACCAAGATCAAGTAATCACTTGGCCTGACGGATTTCAAAAAGCGCGCGCCTTCGGGTTGCGCGTTTTTTATTGTCCTGGGACGGCCTTCGAAAATGATAGCGCAAACAGACAAACGCCGCCCTTCCATCTTCGGGAAGTGGCGGCGCTTTCTTGAAAGGGGGTCGGCCAGCATGCAAAACGGCACGAGGAACCGTTATGACTTGCCTACTAGCCGACCGACCCCACGACCCAGGAGATGCGGCGGACCTGAGCATCATGGGGTATCGACAGCTCCTCTGCGGAGCGCTTCTTTTATGAGCCGATAATTTGCGCAGAAATGAAAGAAAATCAACAAATTCTTAATGATGAATTTTCTGAGCTTGATTCTATGGTTAAAAGTCCAGTTTTGGAACATACAAAGATTTGACGGCTTTGCTTGACGGCTAAGCCTAATGACGTAGGGCTAGAAGAAGTTCGACAATATAACTTAATAACTCAAGCAGCCCCTCCCCCTACGTGAGGTGATGCCGCCACACTTTATTTGACCCTGTTGGAGGCGGGCGTTTTTTATAGTTTTCATTTCATTTTTGGCTGGGCCGCGGCATTCAGGAGACTGTCGCGCCGCACCATATCCACAGCAACGCCGGGAGTCCATTTTTGGGCGACCGGGCTGCTAAATTTGGGCCTGCGTCGCACAGGCGAAAGTTAAA
This sequence comes from Rhizobium atlanticum, assembly GCF_030182485.1. Lineage (NCBI taxonomy): Bacteria > Pseudomonadati > Pseudomonadota > Alphaproteobacteria > Hyphomicrobiales > Rhizobiaceae > Rhizobium > Rhizobium atlanticum. The sequence goes on along the minus strand of NZ_JAQJCJ010000005.1, from coordinate 285,768 downwards.
AATCGGTAACAAATCGCTTACCGCTGTGGAAAACCGGAAATGGCGCGTATGGCGTCCCAAGTGATTCGTCAAGCGGCCGCTGCGACCACGCGATTGCGGCCGGTATTCTTGGCCTGGTAAAGAGCTAGATCGGCCTGCTTCATCAGTTGGTCCGGCGTCAGCACCGCGCCGAAGCGCGAGGCGATGCCGAAGGACGCAGTGACGGCCAGGGCTTCACTTGAGCGCTTCAGCATAAAGGGAGCGCTTTCGACAGCCGCGCGCAGGCGCTCGGCGACGGCTGCGGCAACTTCAGGCGAGGTTTCCGGCATCACCACGACGAATTCCTCCCCGCCGTAACGGCAGGCGAGGTCGGCGCCGCGGATGGTTGAACGGACGCGGTTTGCGAATTCGCGCAGCACTTCGTCGCCGCCGTCATGGCCGTATGTGTCGTTCACCTGCTTGAAACGGTCGATATCGGTGATCAGCACCGAAAGCGGCCGGCCCCGCGCCATCGACCGGTTGAAGAGCACGTTCAGGTGATTGTCGAGATAACGTCTGTTGTAAAGGCCAGTCAGTGGATCGGTCACGGCAAGCTCGATCGTCTGCTTGACGCTGGCGCGCAGACGATCGTTATAACGCTTGCGACGGATCTGCGTCAGGCTGCGGGCGACGAGCTCGTTGGGATCGACGGGGCGGATGATGTAGTCGTTGACGCCGAGATCAAGCGCGCGGACGACCATGTCGTCGGTGCCCTGCTCGGTGATAATCAGGATCGGGAGGAAGCGTGTGCGCTCCAACGAGCGCAGTTGCGAGCAGAGCCGAAGGGGATCGTAATCGTCGAAATTGGCATTGACGATGACGAGATCGAACGCGTTCTCGGCCGCCTCGAAGAGGGCGGCCTGCGGATCGGAGAGCGCAAGCACATCGGCGATGGGCTTCAGCGCCCTGACGATGCGCTCTTGAGAATTGGCGCGGCCGTCGACCAATAGCACCTGGCCGGCCTCGTCGCCACGGCCTTCGGCTGCCCGCATGAGGTCGCCCATGCCCATCGTATGAGCGGTGTCGGCGCGGATGCGCAGTTCGTCGCTCAACGTCTTCAGCCGCAGCAGGCTCTTCACCCGCGAGATCAACTGCAGATCATTGACCGGCTTGGTGAGAAAATCGTCGGCGCCGGCCTTCAGACCGCGTACCCGATCGGCCGGCTGGTCGAGTGCGGTGACCATGACGACTGGAATATGGGCGGTTTTCTGACTGGCCTTCAGCCGCTCGCAGACCTCGAAGCCATCAATACCGGGCATCATGATGTCGAGCAGGATCAGGTCGACCTGGTTGCGCTCGCAGATTGCCAGCGCTTCGTGACCGTCGGCCGCGGTCATCACGTCGAAATACTCCGCGAGCAGCCGCGCTTCAAGCAGCTTCACGTTGGCTGGAATATCGTCAACCACCAGTATTCGCGCGGTCATAACGGTCTTTCCGATGCGTCAGGCATCGCCCAGATAGGTCTTGATCGTCTCGATGAATTTCGGAACCGAGATCGGTTTGGAAACATAGGCCTCGCAGCCACCCTGGCGGATCCGCTCCTCGTCGCCCTTCATCGCGAAAGCCGTGACGGCGATCACGGGAATCACATGCAGCTCGTCGTCTTCCTTCAGCCATTTGGTGACTTCGAGGCCGGAGACCTCGGGAAGCTGGATATCCATGAGGATGAGGTCGGGGCGATGCTTGCGCGCCAGATCGAGCGCCTCCATGCCGTTTCTCGTCTGAATCGTGGTATAGCCGGACGCCTCGATCAGGTCGCGAAAGAGCTTCATGTTGAGCTCGTTATCTTCTACAATCATTACCTGTTTGGGCATGACAAGCTGTCCCTACGTCCGTTCGCGCAGTCGTTCGTCCCATGAGAAATGCACATGCGGATGAATAGCTCCGTGAAACCGATAGCGCACGCTAGCGGTATTTGGTTGAAGAAAAGGTAACTTACCCCTCGAAATGCAAAGCAACTTCAAGACTTCGAAACAACGGGCGGCCGACCCGCACGAGACGGCGATCGCCGTGCTCGGCTGGCTTGCCGCCGATCCCGACATGTTCGGCCGCTTCCTCGCACTCACCGGCGTGGCGCCCGAGCAGGTGCGCAACGCAGTCAACGATCCGGGTTTCCTCTCAGGCATGATGGACTTCCTGATGAACCACGAACCGACGGCGATGGCCTTCTGCACGGCGAGTGGCCTCAGCCCGGAGACGGTGACGGCCGCTTGGCGGCATTTCTCCTCGCCGGGGCTCGATTCGGGAGAATACTGAGCGTGACAGAGTTCGATGTTTCGCACATCCGGCTCGGCGAGCGGCCGCTGATCGTCTGCGACGTCGACGATGTCGTCCTGCGGTTCATCGACCCCTTCCAGCTTTTTCTTCAGAGCCAGGGTCACGCGTTTCTGCCGCGCTCGTTCAAGCTTCACGGCAACATCGTCTCGAAAGTGGACGGCACGGAGATCGGGAACCAGCAGGTCAGCCGGTTGATCGAGGAATTCTTCGAGGCGCAGGAGCTGTGGCAGACGCCGCTCGACCGCGTAGTCGAAACGCTCGACCGGCTTTCGCGCGAGGCCGATGTCCTGTTTCTGACGGCCATGCAGCCGCGGTTCCAGCAGCAGCGCCGTCGCCTGCTCGACAGGATGGGCCTGCTCTTTCCGCTGCTTGCCAGCGAAGAGCCCAAGGGGCCGATCGTCCACGCCTTGCATGCCAGCCGCTCCCTTCCCGTTGTCTTTATCGACGATATGGCGCGCAATCTGCATTCCGTCAGGGATCACGTCGCCAATTGCCTGCTCATTCACCTGATGCCGGATTCGCCCGTCCATCGTTTCGCTCCGGCGGCAGCCGACGACATCACCCGCGCCACCGATTGGGCGCATGCGGCCGAGCTGATCGAGGCCCACTTCCTTTCCGGCACAATCAACCGCGCAGTTCCAGCCGCATGAGCGGACGGCCGTCCTTGCGTCTGGCAATCGTCTCGAAACCGGCTGCCTCGAAGATTGCCGTCGAGCCGATGCAGAGCGTCACCGATTTCGACTGCTTCGCATGATCGATCGGGCAGGCTTCGAGCAGCCGCGCGCCCTGGCGCCGGGCATGGTCGATCGCGCCGGCGAGCAGGCGATGACTCAATCCCTTGCCGCGCAGTTTCGGCAGCAGGAAGAAGCAGCTGACAGCCCAGATAGAGGGATCACGCGCATCATCCTCCTCCAGCGGCCGCGAGACGGTGCGCGGTGAATTGAACTGCGGCACGTCGTGGCGCGGCCCGACCTGCACCCAGGCGACCGGTCCGCCATCGGCATAACAGATGATCCCCGGCGGCGGCCCGGCCCCGATCCGTTCGCGCATATGCGCCTTGCGCTCGTCGGCCGTCATCGTCGTCCTCACCGCATGCGGCAAGCGCAGCGCGACACACCAGCAATTGTAAAAAGCGCCCTGCGGGCCGAACAGAGTCTCGAAGTCGCCCCACCGGTCTGTCGTCACCGGCTCGAAACGAAGATCTTTATCCAAAGGCAAAGCTCCCGTCCTCTTGTGACTCATAAGCTTAAGGCGTAGTGTCGCGCCGTTCAACCTTTGTTCTCACCATGACGCCCGCGCCTGACAAGACACCCGGCTTCTGTCGCGACTGCCTTGCCGAGCAGAAGTGTGAGGCGCGTCGTTGCCTATCCTGCGGCAGCCCGCGTCTGGTGCGCCATCGCGAGCTCTATCGACTGACGCTTGCGCATATCGATTGCGACGCCTTCTACGCGGCGGTCGAGAAGCGTGACAATCCCGAACTTGCCGACAAGCCGGTCATCATCGGCGGCGGCAAACGCGGTGTCGTGTCCACTGCCTGCTATATCGCCCGTATCCACGGCGTGCGTTCGGCGATGCCGATGTTCAAGGCGCTGGAGGCATGCCCCCAGGCCGTCGTCATACGCCCGGACATGGAAAAATATGTCCGGGTCGGGCGCCAGGTGCGCGCACTGATGCAGGATCTGACACCGCTGGTGCAGCCGCTGTCGATCGACGAAGCCTTCCTGGAGCTGGGCGGCACGGAGAGGCTGCATCATGATCCACCGGCGCGTACGCTCGCCAAATTCGCTCGCCGCATCGAAAAGGAAATCGGCATTACCGTATCGGTCGGGCTTTCCTATTGCAAATTCCTCGCCAAGGTCGCTTCCGACCTGCAGAAGCCGCGCGGCTTTTCCGTCGTCGGCCGTGAAGAAGCGGTGGAATTTCTGGCGCCGCGTCCCGTCACAACCATCTGGGGCGTCGGCAAGGCCTTTGCCGCGACGCTGGAGGCGGACGGCATCCGCACCATCGGGCAGCTACAGCAGATGGAGGAGAACGACCTGATGCGCCGCTACGGCAGTATCGGCCAGCGCCTTGCGCGGCTCTCGCGCGGCATCGACGACCGCGAGGTGCATCTCAACGACGCCGCCAAGAGCGTTTCGGCCGAAACGACCTTCTTCGACGACATCTCGCGCCACGACGATCTGGTGCCGATCCTGCGCAACCTTTCCGAAAAGGTTTCCTGGCGGCTGAAGAAAAACGATATCGCCGGCCGGACGGTGGTGCTGAAGATGAAGAGCGCCGACTTCAAGACGCGCACCCGCAACCGCAAGCTCGAGGACCCGACCCAGCTTGCCGACAGGATCTTCCGCATCGGGCTCGAACTTCTCGAAAAGGAAACGGACGGTACGAAATTCCGCCTGATCGGCATCGGCGTCACCGATCTCGGCGATGCCACCCGCGCCGATCCGCCCGATCTGATCGACCGGCAGTCAGGCCGGCGGGCGGCGGCCGAAGCGGCGATGGACAAGCTGCGCGACAAGTTCGGCAAGAATACGGTCGAAACCGGCTACACCTTCGGCAGCGGCAAGCGCGATCACTAGAACATCTCGCGGTGCGCGCTTGTTAGAGATGCAAAATAAAAGCAATACCTTAGACCAAACAGATCAAACTTTGATTCATCCGGCATGCTTTGCCTTTTATGTATGCGTGTCGTCAGCGCGGAACCGCTGCACCGTTCCGGGCAGGCCGATGAGTCCGGGGTTTAAAATCTTCCTTAAACTTCGTCTCATAATGTGCCGGGCCAGTATTGCGTATGGTTGGGTATCATGTTCTCGCGTCTCGTCTTCGGCCTCGGCTTGCTGTCGGCCACCGCACTCGTGCACCCTGCTCTTGCCGCGGATGCACGCACGCTGCAGATCTTCGTCTCGAAGAACAAGCAGTCGCTTGTGGTTTATGACGGCACCGACGTCGTCGCGACCTCGAAGGTCTCGACCGGCAAGGACGGCCATACGACTCCGAGCGGCATTTTCTCGGTGCTCGAAAAGCAGAAATACCACGAATCCAACCTCTATTCGGCCGCCCCGATGCCGTTCATGCAACGGCTGACATGGTCCGGCATCGCGCTGCACGAATCCAATTCCGTGCCGCGTTATCCGGCCTCGCACGGCTGCGTACGCATGCCCGGCGCCTTCGCAAAAATGCTCTACCGAATGACCGAGCCCGGCATTCCCGTCATCATCAGCGACGACGAATTGGTGCCGCAGCCGATCGACCATCCGAACCTTTTCCGCCCCGATGCGCCGGCAGCGATGCCGCTCCTTTCGGATGTCGAGCTGCGGCCCTCCATCCCCGTCAGTCCCGGGACACCGGTGCAGGTGGCCATGAACGACATCGCCGCAACGCCGATGCCGGCGGCATCGCCGGTTACCGCGCTGGAGGTCCGGCCGCCGTCCGAACCGATCAGCATGCTCGTCACGCGGCGCACGCTGCGCGAGACGGTGATCGACATCCAGACGCTACTCAATCAGCTCGGCTTTTCCGCCGGCGAGCCGGACGGCCTGCTCGGTCCGTCGACCGTGCAGGCGATCAACGCCTTCAAGATCCTGCGGCCGACGGAATTTGCCGGCGACAGGAGCCTGGTCTCCGACAGACTTCTCACATCGGTCTATTCCGCAGCCGGCAAGGGCGAGCCTCCGAACGGCGTCATCATGGTGCGGCAGGCCTTCAAGCCGATTTTCGAAGCGCCGGTAACGATCGCCGATCCGGGATTGGCACTCGGCACGCATTTTTTCACGCTGCATGCGGTCGATGAACAGGCCGGAACGGCGGACTGGTTCGGCGTCACACTTAGCAACAACCTCTCCCGCGAGACGATGAAACGACTCGGCATCACCAGCCAGGAAAGCTCGATTGTCATGGGCAAGCCGATTGCCCTTTCGCTGAGCCGCATCACGATCCCCGACGAGGCCCGCCGCAGGATCGACGCACTGATCGCGCCCGGCTCGACGCTGACGATCTCCGACACCGGCCTTGGCCGGGAAACCGGCGAAGGCACGGATTTCATCACGATCACCCGTGGGTGACGAGATCAACGGGGTCGATCATCAACTGGGTTGATCAGACAAGCTCGACGTCAACGACGCCGGGGGCGGCGCGAAGAGCGGCAGCAATCTCGGGGGTGATCCGGTATTTCTCCGGCAGCGCCACTTCCACCTCGCGTTTGCCCTCCTCCTTGATGACAATGAAGGAAACCAGACCGTCACCCTTAGCATTCAGATGGCCGGCAACCATCTTCAGCGGCCCGGAATCGCGGACATAAACGCGCAGCGCCTTCTGCATCTGCAGCGACTTTTCCTCAAGCGACTGGATCGTCTGAATGCGAAGACCAATACCCTCCGGCCGCTCCTCACCGGTCGCTGTCAGCAGGAAGGATTTTCCGGACTCGAGCACGTCGCGATACTGGTTCAGCATCTCCGAAAACAGCACCGCCTCGAACTGGCCTGAAGAATCGGAAAAGACGATGATGCCCATCTTGTTGCCGGTGCGGGTCTTGCGCTCCTGCTTAGAGATGACGGTTCCGGCAAGGCGTGCATTGGCGGCGCCTTGTTTTATGGCCGCTGAAAACTCGGCGAAAGTCTGCACACGCATCTTCTGTAGGATGTTGTTGTAGGAATCGAGCGGGTGGGCCGTCAGATAGAAGCCCAGCACCTGGAACTCTTTGAGCAGCCGCTCCGATGCCAGCCAGGGTGAATAGGGCGGCAAGGAGATCTTCTCCGGGCCCGAGTTTAGTGCGCTGCCGAAAATGTCCGATTGGCCGCTCAGCTTATTTTCCTGGGCGCGCTGGGCATAACCGAGGATGCGGTCGAGGCCGGCGGAAAGCTGGGCGCGGTCGGTGCCGAAACAATCGAAGGCGCCGGCATAGATCAGGCTTTCGAGCGCGCGGCGATTCACCTGGCGTGGATCGATGCGCAGACAGAAATCCTCGATGCTGGCAAAAGGCTTGTCGCCGCGCACCTCGACGATGTGGTCGACGGCGGATTCGCCGACGCCCTTCAAAGCGGCGAGCGCATAATAGATGCGGTTGTCGCCGGTCTCGAAATGTCGGAAGGATGTCTGCACCGAGGGCGCAATCACCTCAATGCCCAAGCGCTTGGCGTCCTGCCGGAAATCATTGACCTTTTCTGTATTCGACATGTCGAGCGTCATCGAGGCGGCGAGGAACTCGACCGGATAATGCGCCTTCATATAGGCCGTCTGGTAGGAGACGATGGCGTAGGCGGCGGCGTGCGACTTGTTGAAGCCGTAGTTCGCAAATTTCGCCAAGAGTTCGAAGATGTTGTCGGCCTGCGGCTTCGAGACGCCGTTCTTGACAGCGCCGACGACGAAGCGTTCGCGCTGCTGGTCCATCTCCGCCTTGATCTTCTTACCCATGGCGCGGCGCAGAAGGTCGGCTTCGCCAAGCGAATAGCCCGACAGGACCTGGGCGATCTGCATCACCTGTTCCTGATAGACGATAACGCCCTGCGTTTCCTTGAGCAGGTGGTCGATCATCGGATGGATCGATTCCAGCTCTTCGTCGCCATGCTTGCGAGCATTGTAGGTCGGAATGTTTTCCATCGGGCCCGGACGGTAGAGCGCCACCAGCGCGATGATGTCCTCGATGCAGTCCGGCTTCATGCCGATCAGCGCCTTGCGCATGCCGGCACTTTCCACCTGGAACACGCCGACCGTCTCGCCGCGCGACAGCATCTCGTAGGTCGGTTTGTCGTCGAGAGGAATGGCCGCAAGATCGACTTTGATGCCGCGCTTGGCGACGAAATCGACGGCGACCTTCAGCACCGTCAGCGTCTTCAGGCCGAGAAAGTCAAACTTGACGAGGCCGGCCTGCTCCACCCATTTCATGTTGAACTGGGTGACCGGCATGTCGGAGCGCGGATCGCGATACATCGGCACCAGCTTGGACAGCGGCCGATCGCCGATGACGATACCGGCGGCATGCGTCGATGCGTGGCGATAAAGCCCTTCGATCTTCTGGGCAATGTCGAGCAGGCGCGCCACCACCGGTTCCTTCGCCGCCTCCTCCTGCAGCTTCGGCTCCTCTTCGATCGCTTTAGAGAGCGGCGTCGGATTGGCCGGATTGTTCGGCACGAGTTTGCAGATCTTGTCGACCTGACCGTAGGGCATTTCCAGCACGCGGCCGACGTCACGAAGTGCGGCGCGCGCCTGCAACGAACCGAAGGTGATGATCTGCGCCACCTGCTCGCGCCCATATTTCGCCTGAACGTAACGGATCACCTCTTCGCGACGGTCCTGGCAGAAGTCGATGTCGAAGTCAGGCATCGAGACGCGTTCCGGATTGAGGAAGCGCTCGAAGAGCAGCGAGAAGCGCAGCGGGTCGACGTCGGTGATGGTCAATGCATAGGCGACCAGCGAACCGGCGCCCGAACCGCGACCGGGACCGACGGGAATATCATGCTGCTTGGCCCACTTGATGAAGTCGGAAACGATCAGGAAGTAACCCGGGAAGCGCATGCGCTCGATAACGCTGAGCTCGAACTCCAACCGCTCACGATAATCCTTTTCCTCGTAACCCGGCGACATGCCGAGCGTGGCAAGCCGCATGTCCAGCCCTTCCACCGCCTGGCGGCGCAATTCGCCCGCCTCGGCGCGTTCGGCCTCCTCGGCATCTTCGGTGGCGCCGGTAAAGCGCGGCAGGATCGGCTTTCTTGTCTTCAACACGAAAGAGCAGCGCCTGGCGATCTCGATCGTGTTCTCAAGCGCTTCCGGCAGGTCCGCAAAGAGCTTGGCCATCTCGGCCCGGCTTTTCAGATAGTGATCCGGCGTCAGGCGAAAGCGGCTGTCGTCCGAGACGATGGCGTTATGCGCAACCGCCATCAGCGCATCATGGGCGTCGTAATCGTCGCGGGTCGGAAAGAAGGCCTCGTTCGTGGCGACGAGCGGCAGGTCATGCGTGTAGGCAAGCCTGACGATCTTCTGCTCGTGCCGCTTGTCGTAGGTGCCGTGCCGCTGCAGTTCGACATAGAGTCTGTCGCCGAAGAGACGCTTCAGCGTGAGCAGCCGGGCTTCCGCCTGGCCGGGATGACCTTCCCTGACAGCCGCGTCGACCGGTCCGGTCAGGGCGCCGGTCAAGGCGATCAGACCTTCCGTGCCTGCCTCTTCCAGCCAGGAGGCTCTGACATGTATGGCCTGGTTGCTATCGCCGCCGAGATAGGCGCGGCTGACGAGATCGACCAGCCTTTCGTAACCGGCCTCCGTCGCGGCAAGTAGAACGATCGATGGCAGCTTGATCAGGGCCTGCTGACCGCCGCGCTTCTCACTTTCCAATCCGTCTTCCATGTCGATGGAGACCTGGCAGCCGATGATCGGCTGCAGGCCCTCGTCCATTGCCTTCTGGGAGAATTCAAGGGCGACGAAGAGATTGTTGGTGTCGGTAATGGCGATCGCAGGCTGACTGTCGCTGGTCGCCTTGTAGAGGATCTTCTTCAGAGGCAGCGCACCCTCAAGAAGCGAATAGGCGGAGTGGACCCTCAGGTGGATGAAGCCCGGCGTGCCGCCGGTCGCCTCACCCATTGAACCCTTTTCCGTCTCCGCCATGATATGCCTTCCCAATCAGCCGAAATGAATCGGATGCATTGTCGGCATTGAGGGCAATGATGTCCAGAAGAAGACCCGCTTGCGAACCGCATGACTGCCATGCGATCCCCTGAAAACTTTAGATCGCGATGACGATCAGCGAGAAGCTGGCAACGAACATTGCGATGGAGGTGAATGCTGCGATATCACGGATCATGTCAGTCATCTGGCTCTCCTTTACTCGTTATGTTTTCAATTTGTTCCATCTACGTTCCGATGTCAACAGGAATCTTTTCCTTTGCGCTTGCGTTTGAAAATGCCGGCTCCGGACTGCGAATCGAACCTCGCCCTCGGCGCTGGCTTTGAACATGCTCCGCGACCGGCTCGACATCGCCTGCCGAACGGATCCGTACAGCGCATTCGATGTCTGATGCACCTGCCCCAAGTCGATCGGGCGATGCCCACTCTTTCGTTCTTCTTATGTTCTCATCGTTCTGCTATATCCGTATCAGATGAGGCAGGAGGAAGATGATAATGCTCGACACCGTGATGCTGAACGACTTCATCGTAGAGGCGAAGGCCGCGACCTATGTCGGCGGTGGTGTGCCTCGCCCGCCCTGCCGGCCGGGTGCTCACGATATCGGCTACGAGCGCGGCGACTGGTCCTATCTCGACAGCTACTTCGGCGGCACCGACTTCGCCGGACAGGAAGTGATTTGGTTTGCCGGCGAACCCGTCTGGGCCATGAATTATTTCGGCCGCGTCGTCGCGTCCGATTTGATCGACGGCAGAGCCGCCGGAACGGTGATCAAGGCGGCGCTGTCGGCAATGTATCGGGAGGGCCGCTTTCTCGGCGGAATGGAATTCGATCATCCGTTCGGCCGCTATGTCGACCGCAGCGAAGGCGGCTGCGAGGGATTCAGCGGCCAGGAATGCATCATGGTCGAGGAGCGGAAGGCCTATGTGCTCGATTATCGCGGTGGGCTGGTTATTCCCTGATGTCCGACCAGGAGGTCGGCGAGATCAGCCCCTCATCCGCATGCCGGCACCCTTTCCCCGCTTGCGGGGCGAAGGGAGATGGCCGCGACCCCTCCGTTCCCCACCTACCTCTCGCGGGGCAAGTCCCCTCGCCCCGTTTACGGGGAGGGGGTTAGGGTGAAGTGGTCAACCAAACAGCCATGGATAGCCGTCTCAAAAGTCGACGATCTTGCCGTCCGAAATCGTGACGCGCCGATCCATGCGGCCGGCAAGTTCATGGTTGTGGGTGGCGATGAGGGCGGCAAGGCCGGATTGGCGCACCAGCGCCTCCAGCGCATCGAAGACGTAGCTTGCCGTTTCCGGATCCAGATTGCCGGTCGGCTCGTCGGCAAGAAGCAGCGTCGGCGCATTGGCGACGGCGCGGGCGATCGCGACGCGCTGCTGTTCGCCGCCGGAAAGTTCAGCCGGGCGATGCGAACCGCGATGGCCGATGCGCATATAATCGAGAAGCTGGCCGGCTCGCTCCCGGGCCTCCTTCCAGGACAGGCCGGCGATCAGCTGCGGCATCATGATGTTCTCAAGCGCGGAAAATTCCGGCAGGAGGTGATGGAACTGATAGACGAAGCCGATCTCGCGTCGGCGGATCGCCGTGCGCTTCTCATCTGAAAGGCCATCGCAGGCAAGGCCGTTAATGGTAACCTCGCCGCCATCGGGATGCTCGAGCAGGCCTGCGACATGCAACAGGGTCGACTTGCCTGTGCCGGAGGGGGCGACAAGGGCGACGATTTCCCCTTTAGACAGCGAGAAATCCGCACCCTTCAGGATCGTGAGCAGCGTATCGCCCTGCCCATAATGGCGCTCGACGCCGGTAAGCTTGAGGACGACGTTGCGGTTCATGAATGCGGCATTCCTTATTCGTAGCGCAGTGCCTGCACCGGATCGAGCCTGGAGGCGCGCCATGCCGGGAAGATGGTGGCGATGAAGGAGAGGCTGAGCGCCATGATGACCACCGAGATCGTTTCGCTGATATCCATCTCGGCGGGCAGCTGGCTGAGGAAATAGACCTGCGGATTGAAGATCACGGTGCCGGAGATCCAGGAGAAGAACTGGCGGATGGATTCGATATTGACGCAGACGAGAACGCCGAGCAGCACGCCGGCAAGAGTACCGACGATGCCGATCGCCGCTCCGGTCATGAAGAAGATGCGCATGATGGCGCCGGCGCTGGCGCCCATGGTGCGCAGGATGGCGATATCGCTGCCCTTGTCCTTCACCAGCATGATGAGGCCGGAGATGATGTTGAGCGCCGCCACGAGCACGATCAGCGTCAGGATCATGAACATGACGTTGCGCTCGACCTGGAGTGCGGAGAAGAAGGTCTGGTTGCGCTGACGCCAGTCGGTAAGGTTGATCTGGCGGCCGGCCGCCTCTTCCACCTTCGGCCTCAGGGCGTCGATATCATCGGGATGATCGACGAATAGTTCGATCGACTGCACCAGCCCGGCGGCATTGAAGTAGAGCTGCGCTTCCTCGAGCGGCATGAAGATGATTGAGGAATCGTATTCGGACATGCCGATCTCGAACAGGCCGGAAATCTTATAGGATTTGACGCGCGGATTGACGCCCATCGGCGTGATGTCGCCTTCCGGCGAGGTCAGGGTAATGAGGTCGCCGACGCGCAGACCCAGCTGATCGGCCATGCGGGTGCCGATCAGCACGCCCTCGCCAGAGGCATAGCCCACCATGTCGCCGGATTTGATGTTGTCGGAGATTGTCTTGAGTTTCGTCAGGTCTTCGGCGCGGGCGCCGCGCACCAAAGCGCCGGTGCTGCCGCCAGCCTGAGCTGAGGCAAGCACCTGCCCTTCGACCAGGGGCAGCGCCATCTTGACGCCCGGCACCGCCGCGAGTTTGGCGGTCAGGTCGGGGTAATCGGTAAAGGGGCCATCGACCGGCTGCACGATCATATGACCGTTGATGCCGAGGATGCGCGAGACGAGTTCGGTGCGAAAGCCGTTCATGACGGCCATGACGATGATCAGCGTCGCAACGCCAAGCATGATGCCGACGAAGGAGAAGCCGGCGATCACCGAAATGAAGGCCTCCTTGCGGCGGGCGCGTAGATAACGCCACGCCACGAGGCGCTCAAAGGTGGAAAATGGCTTGCCAGCCGGACCCAAGCCGGATTTTGAACTCCGGTCCACTGCTGCCTCTGCCATTTCGCCTCCGTTTCCTTAAGCCACGAACCTGTTGATCGCCGCTTCGATGGTCATCGTTTCACGGGCGCCGGTCTTGCGGTCCTTCACTTCGACCTCGCCGTTCGCGACCGCACGCGGGCCGGCGATGATCTGGACAGGTACGCCGATCAGGTCGGCGGTCGCGAACTTCGTGCCGGCCCGGTCGTCGGTGTCGTCATAGAGCACATCCTTGCCGGCCTTTTTCAGCGCGGCGTAGATCAGCTCACAAGTATCGTCGCAGGCCTCATCGCCCGCCTTCATGTTGATGACGACGACATCGAAGGGTGCGACCGATGCCGGCCAGATGATTCCGTTGTCATCATGCGATGCTTCGATGATGGCGGGAACAAGGCGTGTCGGACCGATACCGTAGGAACCCATGTGAACGAAATGTTCCTTACCATCTGGCCCCTGCACTTTCGCACCCATCGGCTCAGAATATTTCGTGCCGAAATAGAAGATATGGCCGACCTCGATGCCGCGGGCGGAAAGCCGCTCGGCTTCGGGAACGGCGTTAAAGGCTGGCTCGTCGTGCATTTCCGAGGTGGCCGCGTAGAGCGAGGTCCACTTGTCGAAGATCGCCTTGAGGCCTTCGACACTGTCGAAATCGGTGTTTTCGCCGGGAATATCGAAGCCGACGAAGTCCTTGTGGCAGAAGACCTCGGATTCGCCGGTGTCGGCGAGGATGATGAATTCATGGCTGAGATTGCCGCCGATCGGGCCGGTATCCGCGCGCATAGGGATGGCGCGAAGGCCAAGCCGATCGAATGTTCTGAGATAGGCGGCGAACATTTTATTGTAGGAATGCTCCGCCCCTTCGCGCGTCAGATCAAAGGAATAAGCGTCCTTCATCATAAATTCGCGCGAGCGCATGGTGCCGAAGCGAGGCCGGATCTCGTCACGGAACTTCAGCTGGATGTGATAGAGATTGAGCGGCAGGTCCTTGTAGGATTTGACGGAGGAGCGGAAAATATCCGTCACCATCTCCTCGTTGGTGGGGCCGTAGAGCATCGGCCGGTCCTGGCGGTCCTTGATGCGCAGCATCTCCTTGCCATAGGCATCATAACGGCCGCTTTCCTGCCAGAGCTCGGCCGATTGCAGGGTCGGCATCGAAAGCTCGATGGCGCCGGCGCGGTTCTGCTCCTCGCGGATAATGGCGTTGACCTTGTCGAGCACACGCTTGCCGAGCGGCAACCAGGAATAGATGCCCTGAGACTGCTGGCGTATCATGCCGGCGCGCAGCATCAACCGGTGGGAGACGATTTCCGCCTCCTTGGGGTTTTCCTTAAGAATGGGCAAGAAGTAGCGAGACAGACGCATGGCGATTCCGGAGCAGTTGAGATCCCGCCGGCGAGCGGAATCGAAGATACTTGTGAATGTGGGAGCGTTCATAGCCGCTTCGCGGCGGGAAGGAAACCCGCAACTGCTGTCGGCCGCCTCCCGGATACGCATGTTCGCACCCGCAAAACGAAAGGGCGTGAAAAAGCGCGTGTTTATAAGGACTTGAACGAAAATCTTGTCAACAGAAAAATTTTGCTAGGGTGTAGCAAAAATGCAAAAAAAGCTAATGACAAAGCACAATCTTTGAGCTAGCTTTAGCTCACAAAACAGGCAGGAAGCTAAATTCTTGCTGTACTCGCGGTCAAGTCTTGGGAGGATCAGATCTTAGGCGCGCTCGTCGCAGCCCCGGCAACGGTTACAGATCACGCGATACTTAAAACAAGGCTTCTGGCCTTGTTTTTTTTTGGCTTTTCGCCCTCTCCTCCCATTCAAGCTCCAGACAGCTTCCGTAAGGGAAGCATCTCATTCCGTTAGGCGAGCTCTCTGACGCGCCAGCATGACGCCAATATACGAGCTCGATTTCCATGATAAGATTTGCATATGCTCAAACTTTGAGCAAAAGCTATCTCAATAGAAGCTAGGCCCGAGTTGTGGAAGGGCGTCGAAGCCCCAGCCGAAATAGGTGTCGCAGACATACCAAATGCCATAGATCAGCGCCGAGATCAGCGTCGTCAGCGAAAAGACGAAGGCGGCGCGAAAGCGGGTGGGCGCGCTTGGCACGGTGCCGAGCACGATATCGTCGTCTTCCGCCTGGGTGCGCAGCCCGATCGGCAGAACGGCGAACAGCGTCATCCACCAGATGATGAAGTAGACGGCGAATCCCTGAAGGAAGGTCTGGAGCATTATCTTTCCCGGTGGTGTCTTGCCGACAGAACGCGTGAAGCGCAGTGCCGCTTGGAGCTGGCGCACTTATACGGCGGAATAGCGTGCAACTCAAAGCGAACGAAACATTTCGCCTTCTTCGGGTCATTCTGCCGCAGCGAAACCCTGTCCGATTGTATTTGATTTAGGCCTGTTCGAGTTCGATCAGCGTGCCGAAGAAATCCTTGGGATGCAGAAAGAGCACCGGCTTGCCATGCGCGCCGGTCTTCGGCTGGCCGTTGCCAAGCACCCGCGCGCCGGCGGCGACCAGCCGGTCACGGGCGAGGATGATATCGTCCACCTCGTAACAGATATGATGCATGCCGCCGGACGGGTTCTTTTCGAGGAAGGTTGCGATCGGCGAGTCCTGCCCGAGCGGCTGCAGCAATTCCACTTTGGTGTTCGGCAACTCGACGAAGACGACGGTGACCCCGTGTTCCGGCAGAGGCTGCGGCTCAGATACCGCGGCCCCCAGCATGTCGCGATAAGCGGCCGTCGCCGCTGCGAGGTCGGGAACGGCGATGGCGATATGATTCACTCGGCCGAGCATGGTCAGACCTTGGTGACGAAGGCGGTGACAACGGGCTTTTTGCCCCAGGCGTGATTTGCGGCTGCGCGGATGGCACGGCGCACGGCCTCCTGCAGCATGTCGATATCCTTGCGGCGGGCACGCGGAATGCTTTCGATGGCGCTGATCGCCGCATCGTAGAGCGTATCCTCCATCTCCTCGCCTTCGTCATCATAAACCGGCAGGCCGATCGAGACGAGGTCGGGATCGCCGAGGATGTCATAACGCCCGTCGAGCACGATGCTGACCGCGACATGGCCGACATAGGAGAGTTTCTTGCGCTCGCCGATACCCATTTCGTCGAAATCGCCGATCAGCAGGCCATCCTTGTAGATGCGGCCATGCGGCGCTTCCGCGATCACCTCGACCGGGCCTGGCGCCAGCCGCAGGATATCGCCATTGCGCACCCGCGGCACGATCGCGATGCCGGACTGCTCGGCAAGCTCCTTATGCGCCGTCAGATGCGTCGCCTCGCCATGCACCGGCACGACGATTTTCGGCCGGGTCCACTCATACATCCGCTGTAACTCGTTGCGGCGCGGATGGCCGGAGACGTGGACGAGCGCCTCGGTATCGGTGATGATATGCACGCCCTGCTCGACGAGGCCGTTCTTGATGTCCTGGATCGCCTTCTCGTTGCCGGGAATGGCACGCGAAGAAAAGACGACGATATCACCTGCCGCAAAGGCCACATTGCGCATCTCGTCACGGGAGAGCTTGGCAAGGGCCGCCCGCGCCTCACCCTGGCTACCGGTCAAGATGACGACGACCTTGTCGCGCGGGATATAGCCGTACTCCTCCTCGGAAATGAAAGGTTTGACCCCTTCCATCAGGCCGATGTCACTAGCGACATCGACGACGCGCTTCAGCGAACTGCCGAGCAACAGCACTTCGCGGCCGGCCGCCTCGGCAGCCTCGGCTACGGTGCGAATACGCCCGACATTGGACGAGAAGGTCGTGATCGCCACCCGGCCCTCGGCATCCTCGATGATCTTGCGCAGGCTTTCCGACACGTCCTTCTCGGAGGGTGAAACACCGTCGCGCAGGGCGTTGGTGGAATCGCACATCAGCGCCAGCACGCCCTCGTCGCCAAGCTGGCGGAAGCGAGTCTCATCGGTCAGAGGTCCGAGTGAGGGCTCGTGATCGATTTTCCAGTCCCCCGTATGGATGATGTTGCCGGCCGGCGTGCGGATCATCAGCGACATCGGCTCGGGGATCGAATGGTTGACGGCCACACCTTCGATGCTGAACGGGCCGACATTGATCGTGTCGCCTGCCTTGAACGGCGTCACCGGCACTTCGCCGATCGTTGCCTTTTCGAAGTTGCGTTTGGCTTCAAGCAGACCCGATGTAAAGGCCGAGGCGAAAACCGGAACATTGAGGCCCGGCCAGAGATCGGCGAGTGCCCCGTAATGGTCTTCATGGGCATGGGTGATGATGATTGCCTTGAGATTCTTTCGCTCGCTGGCAAGGAAGCGGATATCGGGCAGCACGAGGTCGACACCCGGCAAGTCAGGTCCGGGAAAAGTGACGCCGCAATCGACCATGATCCACTGGCGATGCTCGGGCGGGCCGTAGCCGTAAAGGGCAAGATTCATCCCAATCTCGCCGACGCCGCCCAGAGGCAGGAATACCAATTCATCCTGTTTCGCCATAATTTTCGTTTTTTCCGCTATCTAAAAAACACATCACCGGCGGCAATAGACATGATCGTGCCAGCGCCGGTACCGAGCATCAACAAGCCATTATCATCAATCCCGGCGAATTGTCCGGAAATCGACCGGTCCGGTAAATTGACCGTGATCTTTTCCCCGATGCCACAGGCAATGGCGCGCCAGCGCTCGGTGATCTCGGCAATGCCGCGGCCCTGATCCCATATTTCGAGCACATCCGCCATCGCCGCGAAAAGATGAGCGAAAAGTTCCTCCGGCGAAGCCGCGCTCGCATGCTGGCGCAGGCAGGTGACGGGATAGAGCGGATTGTCCGGCATGACCGAGACATTGATGCCGATGCCAACGATCAGCGCATAACGGCCATCCGGCAACCCCTCGCCTTCGACCAGGATGCCGCAGGTCTTCTTTCTGCCGATGAGAATATCGTTCGGCCATTTGACCTCAAGCGGTTCGCCGCCGGGGGGCAGTACCCTGCGGATGGCCTGGTGAACGGCAACGGCAACCGCCAGCGGCAGCGAGCCGAGGCGCTCCATCGGCGCCGGGTCGATCAGCAGAAGAGACGCGTAGAGATTGCCGCGTTCGGAAACCCAGAGCCTGCCGCGACGGCCGCGGCCGCCGGTCTGCCTTTCGGCCGTCACCCAGAGATTGCCGGGATCCCCCGCCCGGGCTCGGGCGAGGCACTCACTATTGGTGGACGATGTTTCCGACAGAGCCTCATGCCTGATATCGCCGAGCGATATCCGGCGTCGTCCGTCGGAGGCCATCAGAAGAGCGTCGCAGCGGCAAGCTCTGCCGCGCCGCCGATCGGGCCGCCGATGAGCACATAGGCGGTGACGAAGAGACCGGAGAGACCGAAGACCAGACGCAGGGCGCTGGAGACACGGGCGAATTCGCCGGTCGCTTCATCGAACCACATCAGCTTGATGACGCGCAGATAATAATAGGCGCCGACGACCGAGGCGAGAACGCCGATGATGGCAAGCGCATAAAGCTTGGCTTCGATCGCAGCAACGAAGACGAAGTATTTGGCGAAGAAGCCGGCGAGCGGCGGAATGCCGGCGAGCGAAAACATCAGCGCCGTCAGCACCACAGCCATGAACGGGTTGGTTGTGGAAAGACCGGCGAGATCGTTGACGTTTTCGACGACGGTGCCGTCCTTGCGGCGCATCGACATGATGATCGCGAAGGTGCCGAGCGTCATGATCATGTAAATGACCATGTAAAGCATGACGCCGGAAACGCCGGTCTGGTTGCCGGCGGCAAGGCCGACCAGCGCATAGCCCATGTGGCCAATCGAGGAATAGGCCATCAGCCGCTTGATGTTCTTTTGGCCGATCGCGGCAAAGGAGCCGAGCAGCATCGAGGCGATCGAGATGAAGACGACGACCTGCTGCCAGTCGGCCAGGACCGGCTGAAAGGCGGTGATGACCATGCGTGTCATCATCGCCATGGCGGCAACCTTGGGGGCTGCGGCGAGGAAGGCGGTAACCGGCGTCGGCGCGCCTTCATAAACGTCCGGCGTCCACATGTGGAAGGGAACGGCCGAGATCTTAAAGGCGATGCCGGCGAGGATGAACACCAAGCCGAAGATGAGGCCGAGCGAACGCGCGCCTTCAACCGAAAGCGCCTGGGCGATCTCGGCGAAATGGGTATGGCCGGTGAAGCCGTAGACCAGCGACATGCCGTAGAGCAGCATGCCGGAGGACAGCGCGCCGAGGACGAAATATTTGAGGCCGGCTTCGGTCGACTTCAGGCTGTCGCGGTTGATCGCGGCGACGACATAAAGCGCCAGCGACTGCAGTTCCAGCGCGAGATAGAGCGAGATCAGGTCGTTGGCCGAGATCATCAGCAGGATGCCGAGGGTCGCAAGCACCAGCAGAACCGGGAACTCGAACTTGTCGAGCTGATTTTCGCGGGCATGCCCCATGGTCATGAACAGGGCGACCAGCGAACCGATGAGCGCCACCAGCTTCATGAAGCGCGAGAAGCCGTCAGCCATATAGACGCCGCCGAAGGCGAGGCCTTCCGCCGGCACGAAGAGCAGCCACAGGCCGGATGCGAGCAGCAGGACGATGGCAAGGCCGGTGACGGCAAGGCCCGACCGCTCGCCTGAGAAGACGCCGACCATCAACAGGACCAGGGCGCCGACCGCGAGGATGAGCTCCGGCGCGGAAAGATGCAGACTGAGGAGAATTGTTTCAGCGGTCATGTCCGATAAGTCCCGTAATCATTTCATAGACAGCGCAACATTCTGCGCTGCGTGCACGGCGGCCGTGTAGTTGTTGACCAGCAGATCCACCGAGGCGGCCGTCGCATCGAAGACCGGAGCCGGATAAACGCCGAAGAAAATGGTCAGCGCGAGCAGCGGATAGAGAATAAGCTGTTCGCGTCTCGAAAGATCGAGCAGCGCCTTCAGCTTTTCCTTCTCCAGGGCGCCGAAGATCACCCGGCGATAGAGCCAGAGCGCATAAGCGGCCGAGAGAATGACGCCAGTGGCGGCAAAGAGCGCGACCCAGGTGTTGACCCGGAAGACGCCGATCAGCGTCAGGAATTCGCCGATGAAGCCAGACGTGCCGGGAAGCCCGACATTAGCCATGGTGAAGACCATCATCGCCACGGCATATTTCGGCATGTTGTTGACGAGGCCGCCATAGGCGTTGATCTCGCGGGTGTGGGTACGGTCGTAGACGACGCCGACGCAGAGGAAGAGCGCGCCGGAGACGATGCCGTGCGAGAGCATCTGGAAGATCGACCCCTGAACACCCTGCATGTTGGCGGCGAAGATGCCCATGGTCACGTAGCCCATATGCGCCACCGAGGAATAGGCGATCAGCTTCTTGATATCATCCTGCATCATTGCCACCAGCGAGGTGTAGATGATGGCGATGACCGACATGGCGAAGACGAGCGGCGCGAAATAGTCGGAGGCGACCGGGAACATGCCGAGCGAGAAGCGGATGAGACCGTAGCCGCCGAGCTTCAAGAGCACACCGGCCAGGATCACCGAACCTGCCGTCGGCGCCTGAACGTGGGCGTCCGGAAGCCACGTATGGACCGGCCACATCGGCATCTTCACCGCGAACGAGGCGAAGAAGGCAAGCCAGAGCCATGTCTGCAGCGCCGGCGGGAACTTGTAGGCGAGCAGCGCGGTGATGTCGGTCGTGCCGGCCTGCCAGTACATCGCCATGATGGCGAGCAGCATCAGCACCGAGCCGAGCAGCGTATAGAGGAAGAACTTGTAGCTCGCATAGACACGGTCCTTGCCGCCCCAGACGCCGATGATCAGGAACATCGGGATGAGGCCCGCCTCGAAGAAGACGTAGAAGAGCACGATATCGAGCGAGACGAAGACGCCGACCATCATCGTTTCGAGGATGAGGAAGGCGATCATGTATTCCTTCAGGCGCTTCTCGATCGAGAGCCAGCTCGCGAGCACGCAGAAGGGCATGAGGAAGGTCGACAGAATGACGAACAGCATGGAAATGCCGTCGACGCCGACGTGGTAGCCGATGCCGGTGCCGAGCCAATCATGCTTTTCGAGCATCTGGAAGCCGGGATTGGCATTGTCGAAGCCGATCCAGATGAAGAGCGAGACGACGAAAGTGAAGACGGTGGTGATCAGCGAGATCCACAGCACGTTCTTCCGGCCGCTTTCGCTGTCGCCATTCATCAAGAGCAGGAGCACCACACCGACGAGCGGCAGGAAGGTGACCGTTGAAAGAATAGGC
Source organism: Rhizobium atlanticum (assembly GCF_030182485.1). Taxonomy (NCBI): domain Bacteria; kingdom Pseudomonadati; phylum Pseudomonadota; class Alphaproteobacteria; order Hyphomicrobiales; family Rhizobiaceae; genus Rhizobium; species Rhizobium atlanticum. Next base: position 264,518 of record NZ_JAQJCJ010000005.1, on the reverse strand, counting down.
CAATCGGTCATCAGAAGGAACTCCCGAGCATCATCCAGGTAACGAGCGCCGCAATGCCGAGCAGCATGGCGAATGCATAGTGATAGAGGTAACCGGTCTGCAGGCGGACGACGCGGTCGGTGACGGCGACAACGCGGGCTGCCACGCCGTTCGGGCCATAGGTATCGATGACGCCGACGTCACCCTTTTTCCACAGGAAGCGGCCAAGCGCCCTTGCCGTGCGGACGAAGAGGAAGTCGTAGAGTTCGTCGAAGTACCACTTGTTGAGCAGGAAGTGGTAGAGCACCCGGTGCTGCTTGGCGAGGACGCGCGGCGTCTGCGGCGAGCGGATATACATGTACCAGGCTATGACGAAGCCGATCAGCATGGCGATGAACGGGCTCAGGCCCACGAGCGCCGGCACATGGTGGAACTCCTCGACCAGTTCGTTCTCGGCGCCGGTAAACAGCGCGCCCTTCCAGAACTCGGCATATTCCTCGCCGTAGAACCGGCCTTCGAAGATCACGCCCGCCAGCACCGCGCCGATCGCCAGGAGATAAAGCGGCACCAGCATGACCTGCGGCGATTCGTGGACGTGGTGCATGACCTCGTGCGAAGCGCGCGGCTTGCCGAAGAAGGTCATGAAGATCAGACGCCAGGAGTAGAAGCTGGTGAAGAGAGCCGCAATGACGAGCAACGAGAAGGCAAAGCCCGCGACCGGCGAATGCGAGGCATAGGTCGCCTCGATGATCACGTCCTTGGAGAAGAAGCCGGCAAAGCCGATCGGCGTGAAGGGAATGCCGACGCCGGTGATCGCCAGCGTGCCGATGATCATCATCCAGAACGTTACCTTAATGTGTGGCCGCAGGCCACCCATGTAGCGCATGTCCTGCTCGCCATCGACGGCGTGGATGACCGAGCCGGCGCAGAGGAAGAGCAGCGCCTTGAAGAAGGCGTGGGTGAAGAGATGGAAGATCGCCGCGCCATAGGCCCCTACCCCGAGCGCCACGAACATGTAGCCGAGCTGCGAGCAGGTGGAATAGGCGATGACGCGCTTGATGTCGTTCTGGACCAAGCCGACAGTTGCCGCGAAGAAGGCGGTGATCGCGCCGATGACGGTAACGACGGTCAGTGCGTCGGGCGACAATTCGAAGAGCGGCGACATGCGGGCGACGAGGAAGACGCCGGCGGTGACCATGGTGGCGGCATGGATGAGGGCCGAGACCGGGGTTGGGCCTTCCATCGCGTCCGGCAGCCAGGTGTGCAGCAGGAACTGCGCCGACTTGCCCATCGCGCCCATGAATAGCAGCAGGCAGATGCCGGTCAGCGCATGCGCCTTGTCGAGCTGCATGCCGAAAAGGTTGAGGATCACTTCGCTCGCCTCGCCGCCGCCTTCATGCGGGGCGAAATTCGATGCATTAGCGAAGATCGTATCGAGGTTGATCGAGCCGAACAGCACGAAGACGCCGGCAATGCCGAGCACGAAACCGAAGTCGCCGACGCGGTTGACGATGAAAGCCTTCATCGCCGCGGCCGTCGCCGAAGGCTTCTTGAACCAGAAGCCGATCAGTAGATAGGAGGCGAGACCGACGCCTTCCCAGCCGAAGAACATCTGGGCAAGATTGTCGGCTGTCACCAGCATCAGCATGGCGAAGGTGAAGAGCGACAGATAGGCAAAGAAGCGCGGGCGATGCGGATCGGTATGCATGTAGCCGATCGAATAGATATGCACCAGCGTCGAGACCGTGTTGACCACGATCAGCATGACGGAGGTGAGCGTATCCACGCGCAGCGACCAGGAGACGTCGATGCCGCCGGACTGGATCCAGCGCAGCACCTCGACCTTGATCGGCCCGCCTTCAAGATGGCCCATGCCGACGTTAAAGAAGACGATCCAGGACAGGATGCCGGCAATGATCATCAGGCCGCTGGTGACATATTCCGAAGCCTTGGCGCCGATGGCGCGGCCGAAAAGGCCGGCGACGATGGCGCCGATCAAGGGAAGAAAGACAATAGCCTTATAGAGGAACATGAGCCACTCAGCCCTTCATCATATTGACGTCTTCGACCGCGATCGAGCCGCGGTTGCGGTAGAAGACAACGAGAATTGCAAGACCGATCGCCGCTTCGGCAGCCGCGACCGTCAGAATGAACAGCGCGAAGACCTGACCGACAATGTCGTTCAGGAAGTGAGAGAAGGCGACCATGTTGATGTTGACAGCAAGCAGGATCAGTTCGACCGACATAAGGATGACGATGACGTTCTTCCGGTTGAGGAAGATGCCGAAGACGCCGAGCGTGAAGAGGATGGCGCTGACCGTCAGGTAATGGGAAAGTCCGATGACCATGTTCTTTGTTCCTTGACCTGCCTTTAGGCGCCCTGCCCGGGCTTGACCGACACCACCTCGACGGCGGTGGCGGGCGTGCGGGCAACCTGCCTTGAGATATTCTGCCGCTTGATGTTGGTGCGATGCCTCAGCGTCAGCACGATCGCGCCGATCATGGCGACCAGCAGCACCAGGCCGGCAATCTGGAAGAAATAGACGTAGTTGGTGTAAAGCACGTCGCCGAGAGCGGCCGTATTCGTACGCTCGCTGAGCGCCGGGATCGGCATGGCGACTGACTTGGCGATATCAGGCGAGATGACGCTGCCGCCGATCACGACGATCAACTCGGCCGCCAGGATGATCCCGATCAACCCGCCGATCGGCGCATATTCGAGCACGCCTGCCCTCAATTCGGTGAAGTCAATGTCGAGCATCATCACCACAAAGAGGAAGAGGACGGCGACGGCGCCGACATAAACGACGAGCAGGATCATCGCCAGGAACTCGGCGCCGAGCAGCAGGAACAGGCCGGCCGCGTTGAAGAACACCAGGATCAGGAACAGAACCGAGTGAACCGGGTTCTTCGCCCAGATGACCATGAACGCCGACGCCACAGCGACAAAGGCGAAAAGATAGAAAAATAGAGCCTGCAGACCCATGTTGGTGCCTTTTTCATCTTCCCCCGGGCAGCCGGGAGTTTCCCTGCCCGATGAAGCTTCGCGGCACTCGCCGGCAAAGCTCCTGTACATATTGACCGCGACAGGAGCGAGCGGCTCCATCACAGCATTTCAGATATCAATCAGCGATACGGCGAGTCGATCGCGATGTTGCGGGCGATTTCACGCTCCCACCGGTCTCCGTTATCGAGAAGGCGCGCCTTGTCGAAATAGAGCTCTTCGCGGGTTTCCGTCGCAAATTCGAAATTCGGACCTTCGACGATCGCATCGACCGGGCAGGCTTCCTGGCAGAAGCCGCAATAGATGCACTTCACCATGTCGATGTCATAGCGCACCGTGCGGCGTGTGCCGTCGTTGCGGCGCGGACCGGCCTCGATGGTGATGGCCTGGGCAGGACAGATCGCCTCGCAGAGCTTGCAGGCGATGCAGCGTTCCTCGCCGTTCGGATAACGGCGCAGCGCGTGCTCGCCGCGGAATCGCGGGGAGACCGGGCCCTTTTCGAAGGGGTAATTGATCGTCGCCTTCTGGCGGAAGAAATAGCGCATCGACAGAAAGAACGCGCCGAAGAATTCCTTGAGGAACAGCGAGTTGATGGAGCTGGACAAGCTTGCCATCTTCAACCTCCAATTTTGCCGGAAACGAGAGCAGGCATCATTACGCCCATCCCATCAGTTTCAGCACGAATGCAACGATAATCACCATAGCGAGCGACAGCGGCAGGAAGACTTTCCAGCCGAGACGCATGAGCTGGTCGTAGCGGTAGCGCGGGACGAAGGCTTTGACCATCGCGAACATGAAGAACACGAAGCATGCCTTCAGCATGAACCAGATGATGCCAGGGACCCAGTTGAGGATCCAGATATCGACCGGAGGCAGCCAGCCGCCGAGGAAGAGGATCGTCGTGAGCGAGCACATCAGGCAGACGGCGGCATATTCGCCTAGCATGAACATCATGTATGGGGAGGAGCCGTATTCGACCATGAAGCCGGCGACAAGTTCCGACTCCGCTTCCGGAAGGTCGAAAGGCGGGCGGTTCGTCTCGGCGAGCGCCGAGATAAAGAAGACGATGAACATCGGGAACAGCGACAGCCAGTGCCAGTCGAGGAACGAGGCCGGCAGGCCGAGCATGGTGCCGAGGCCATTGTGCTGCGCATTGACGATGTCGGTCAGGTTGAGCGAGCCGACGCAGAGCAGAACGGTGACGATGACGAAGCCGATCGAGACTTCATAGGACACCATCTGTGCGGCCGAGCGCAGCGCGCCGAGGAACGGGTATTTCGAATTCGAAGCCCAGCCGCCCATGATGATGCCGTAGACTTCGAGAGAGGAGATCGCGAAAATATAGAGGATGCCGACATTGATGTTGGCGATCACCCAGCCGTCGGCGAGCGGCACCACCGCCCAGGTCGACAGCGCCAGAAGCACCGTAACCAGCGGGGCCAGCAGGAACACCGCCTTGTTGGCGCCGGCCGGAATAATCGGCTCCTTGAAGACGAACTTCAGAAGGTCGGCGAAGGACTGGAACAGGCCGAAGGGACCGACGACGTTCGGACCGCGGCGCAGCTGCACCGCCGCCCAGATCTTGCGGTCGGCAAGCAGCACGTAAGCGATGAAGACGAGCAGGCAGACGAGAAGCAGCAGCGACTGACCGATCATGATGATCCCCGGCCAGACATAGGTTGAGAAGAAAGAATCCATGAGTTCCTGCCCTTACTCTGCCGCGACTTTGAAGTTGTTGCGGGCCAATGCCGAGCACTCGGCCATGACAGCCGAGGCGCGCGCTATCGGGTTCGTCAAATAGAAGTCTTTGACCGGCGACGCAAACCCTGACTTGTTCATCTTGCCGGCTTTTTTCGCGACTGCGGCAATTTGGGCGCTATCGGTTTCGGCGATCTCGTCGATGGCGGCGAAATGCGGGAAAGCGGCATAGAGCCGGCCGCGCAGCTCGCTCAGCGAATCGAAGGGAAGCTTCTTGCCGAGCACGTCCGACAGAGCGCGAATGATCGCCCAGTCCTCGCGGGCATCACCCGGCGCAAAGCCTGCGCGGTTGCCCATCTGGACACGGCCTTCGGTATTGACCCAGGTGCCGGACTTTTCGGTATAGGCTGCGGCCGGCAGGATGACGTCGGCATGGTGGGCGCCGTTATCGCCGTGCGAGCCGATATAGACGGTGAGCTTGGCCTTCTTGGCGGTGAAGTCGAGTTCGTCGGCGCCAAGCAGGAAGAGCACGTCCATTGCCGTCAGCATCTCGGCGGCGCTGACGCCCTTGGCACCGGGTACGAAGCCGAGGTCGAGGCCGCCGACGCGCGAAGCGGCAGTGTGGAGGACGGCAAAGCCGTTCCAGCCGTCGACGACCGCACCGACCGAACCGGCAAGCTTGGCGGCACTTGCGAGTACGCCGGCGCCATCGCTGCGCGACAGCGCGCCCTGGCCGATGATGATCATCGGCTTGGCGGCGTTCTTCAGGACGTCCGCGAAGGCATGACCGCCGTCGACCAGATCCTTCAGTGTGTCAGGTCCGCCGCCGAGATAGTCATAGCTGTAACGCAGTTCACTGGGCTCGCCGATCACGCCGATCGGGAACTTGCCGCGGCGCCAGCGCTTGCGGATGCGGGCATTGAGGATAGCCGCCTCGAAGCGCGGATTGGCGCCGATGATCAGCAGCGCGTCGGCCTGGTCGATACCAGCAATCGTCGGGTTGAAAAGGTAGCTGGCGCGGCCGAGCGACGGATCGAGTGCCGTCCCATCCTGGCGACAGTCGAGATTGGCCGATCCCAGCGACTTCACCAGTTCGGAGAGCGCATACATTTCTTCGACGGAAGCGAGGTCGCCCGCGATCGCACCAATCTTGTCACCCGAGGTGGCGCTGACAGCAGCCTTGATGGCGCCGAAGGCTTCGGCCCAGCTCGCCGGCTGCAGGCGGCCGTCGCGGCGGACGTAAGGCCGGTCGAGGCGCTGCGTCTTCAAACCGTCCCAGATGAAGCGGCTCTTGTCGGAAATCCACTCTTCGTTGATCGCCTCGTTGACACGCGGCAGGATGCGCATCACTTCACGGCCACGGGTGTCGACGCGGATCGCCGAACCGACGGCATCCATGACGTCGATCGACTCGGTCTTGTTCAATTCCCAGGGGCGCGCGGTGAAAGCAAAGGGCTTGGAGGTGAGCGCGCCGACCGGGCAGAGGTCGACGACGTTGCCCTGCAGTTCGGAGGTCATCGCCTGTTCGAGATAAGTAGTGATCTCGGCATCCTCGCCGCGGCCGATCAGGCCGAGCTCAGAAATGCCGGCAACCTCAGTGGTGAAGCGGACACAGCGCGTGCAATGGATGCAGCGGTTCATCACCGTCTTGACGAGCGGGCCGATATACTTGTCCTCGACGGCGCGCTTGTCTTCCTGGTAGCGGGAGGTGTCGATGCCGAAGGCCATCGCCTGATCCTGCAGGTCGCATTCGCCGCCCTGGTCGCAGATCGGGCAATCGAGCGGATGGTTGATCAGCAGGAATTCCATCACGCCTTCGCGGGCCTTCTTGACCATCGGCGTGTTGGTGAAGACCTCCGGCAATTCGCCATTCGGGCCGCCGCGGATGTCGCGCACGCTCATGGCGCAGGAAGCCTGCGGCTTCGGCGGGCCGCCCTTCACCTCGACAAGGCACATGCGGCAGTTGCCGGCAACCGACAGGCGTTCGTGGAAGCAGAAGCGCGGAACTTCGGCGCCGGCATCCTCACACGCCTGCAATAGCGTGAAATGATCCGGAACTTCGATCTCGTTGCCGTCAATCTTCAGTTTTGCCATCGTCGCTCAGTCCTGTTTCCCGTTTGCCTGAAGGCGGCAAACAAACCTGTTTTGCAACATTCTCTTTGCCGAGCCGGATCTTTCGTCCTGCCGGCAGCCGATGTCGCCCAAATTGTCTGTCGCGCGTTCCAGACGCGGAACCCGCACCGGCATCTGCAGCGTGAGGCCCCCACCCCTTCGCCGATCCGCCCTATTTCCGGCCGGTTTGCACGGCCGGACAGTTCATTTCCTTCTGCGGCCCCGCCCGGCCAGAACCTTCGCCTGCCCAATCCAGTCATCACGCGCGATGCGGCCGCTAAGGCCGAGCTCGGCGTCGAGCCGGGCGATATCCTCGTCGGTCCAGGCGGCAATATCGGCGAAGCCGCGAATGCCTTTGGTGTTCAGCACCTGCTCCAGCTTCGGGCCGATGCCGGCGATCAGCTTGAGATCGTCGGCCTTTGCAGTCCGCTGAGCGGCTTTTGCTTTCACAGCCGGCTTTGGCCGGCTCGCCGGAACCGGTTCGGCAGCCGGCTTGACGACTGTCAGCCTCGGCCCAGCCTTCCGCTCGACCGCAGGATTGTCGGCCGCGGGCTTGCGGAAAGCCTTGGCGGCCGGGCGGATATTTTCCGGTCGGATATCGACCGCGGGCGCCGGTTCGTCGGGCGGCGTGTCATCGAGGGCTGCGGCGAGTTTGCCCGTCGTTTCCAGAGCGCCCTGAAAGGCTCCGAAAAAGGCGCTCGCCATCTGCGTCGAGAGGCCGAAACCGATTGCCGTTGCGGCGGCAAAGGCTGCGGCAGGGTGCGCCATCAGCGGATGCACAGGCATTGCCTGCGCGTTTTCCAGCATCTCGGCGGCAAGACGGCCGAAGCCGGCCGCGAAATCGGCGGTCTCTTCCTTCTTCCCACTCTTGGATGCCTTGTCCGTCATGATTATTCAGCCGCCTCCAAAACCGCCCCGTGGTCGAGCGCACTTGCCGTATACTGGTCGATGCGCTTTTCGATCTCAGGGCGGAAGTTACGGATCAGACCCTGCACCGGCCATGCGGCGGCGTCGCCGAGCGCACAGATGGTGTGGCCTTCGATTTGCTTCGTCACCTGGAACAGCATGTCGATTTCGCGCTTCTGGGCATTGCCCTTGGCCATGCGCTCCATCACGCGCCACATCCAGCCAGTGCCTTCGCGGCAGGGCGTGCACTGGCCACAGCTCTCATGCTTGAAGAACGCGGAGATGCGGGCGATCGCCTTGATGACGTCGGTGGACTTGTCCATGACGATCGCGGCGGCCGTGCCGAAGGAGGAGCCGACACCGCGCAGGCCGTCGAAATCCATCGGGCAATCGATGATGTCCTTGGCCGGAACGATCGGGCAGGATGCGCCGCCCGGAATGACGGCGAGCAGGTTGTCCCAGCCGCCGCGGATGCCGCCCGCGTGGCGGTCGACCAGTTCGCGGAATGTGATGCCCATTTCCTCTTCGACGGTGCACGGCTTGTTGACGTGGCCGGAGAGCATGAACAGCTTGGTGCCGACATTGTTCGGACGGCCGATAGAAGAGAACCAGCCGGCGCCGCGGCGCAGGATCGTCGGCGCGACAGCGATCGATTCGACGTTGTTGACGGTCGTCGGGCAGCCGTAGAGACCCATATTGGCGGGGAACGGCGGCTTGAGCCGCGGCTGGCCCTTCTTGCCCTCGAGGCTCTCGAGCAGCGCGGTTTCCTCACCGCAGATATAGGCGCCGGCGCCGTGATGGACAAAGATGTCCATGTCCCAGCCGAGCTTGTTGTTCTTGCCGAGCAGGCCGTAATCATAACATTCGTCGATTGCAGCCTGCAGCGCTTCACGCTCGCGGATATATTCGCCGCGCACATAGATATAGGCGGTATTGGCGCCCATGGCGAAGCTCGCGACGACGCAGCCTTCGATCAGCGTGTGCGGATCGTGGCGCATGATGTCGCGGTCCTTGCAAGTGCCGGGCTCCGATTCGTCGGCATTGACGACCAGGTAATGCGGGCGGCCGTCGCTTTCCTTCGGCATGAAGGACCATTTGAGACCCGTGGGGAAGCCGGCGCCGCCGCGGCCGCGAAGGCCAGAGGCTTTCATCTCGTTGATGATCCAATCGCGGCCCTTTTCGAGGATCTGCTTGGTGCCATCCCAATGGCCGCGGCTCATCGCGCCCTTCAGGGACTTGTCCTTGAGGCCGTAGATGTTGGTAAAGATGCGGTCTTTATCTTGTAACATGCTTCACCTCTTACCGCGGCTTCTTGCCGAAGACCTTGATATATTCCGCTTCGCCGCCCTTGGCGAGCGCCTTGGCCTGCTTGACCCAGTCGTCACGCTCAATGCGGCCGCGGAAATTCAGGTAGCCATCGACCCATTCGCGCTCGGCCTTCTTCCAACCTGCGACCTGCGAGAAGGTGAAGATGCCGATTTCATTCAACGTCGCCTCGATCTTCGGACCGACGCCGGAGATCATCTTCAGGTCATCCGGTGCGGCGGGCTTTTCGATGCCGGCTGGACGGTTCTTGTCAGTCAGGCTGGGCTTGGCCGCCGGAGCGGTTTCGGCCTTGGCCGCAGCAAGCGCCGGCTCGGCAGGCGCCGTGCCGGAAACCGGCTGCTGCGCGGCTGCCTTGGCATTCTTCGCTGCTGCCTTCGGCGCCGTCGCCGGCGTCTTCAAGGCGGCATTGGTCTCGGCATCGGTGCTCTTCGGGCGGCCGGCCTCGGAGGGCGGGACCGGCGCGCCGTCGACCGGTGCCGACACGGTTTCGGTATCGGCCTTCTTGGCGCGTGTCCTCGCCTTCGGCTCTTCCGTCGTCAGCGAGGTCGGGCCGCCTTCAGGTGCTGAGAATATCCGGTCGATCTGGGTGCCCGGCTTGATGCTCGCGCCATTGCCGGCGGCAAAGGTGTCGATGATCTCTTCGAGGCGCTCCGGCGTCAGGTCTTCGTACGTGTCCTTGCCGATCATCACCATCGGGGCGTTGACGCAGGCGCCAAGACATTCGACCTCTTCCCAGGAGAGCGTGCCTTCGGCATTGCGCTCGAAGGGGTGCACGTGGATCTTGCTCTTGCAGACCGACATCAGCGCTTCCGAGCCGCGCAGCATGCAGGGCGTCGTGCCGCAGACCTGGACATGGGCGCGCGTGCCGACAGGATGCAGCTGGAACTGCGTATAGAAGGTCGCGACCTCGAGCACTCTGATATAGGCCATGTCGAGCATGTCGGCGATCTTTTCAATCGCCGCGCGCGTGACCCAGCCGTCCTGTTCCTGCGCCCGCATCAGCAGCGGAATGACCGCCGACTGCTGGCGGCCGGCGGGGTATTTCTGGATCGTCTTGTCCGCCCAGACCGCATTTTCATCGCTGAAGGCGAATGCGGCAGGCTGAAATTGATCTTCGGCTAATCGACGAACGGACATTCTTCCTCACGCCTTGTCAGTTTAGGGTTCCACACCGCGAAGCAGTCAAAGACTGCATTTCGCAGGCATAGGCCGACTGGTCTTTCTGCATAAATACGACGAATTTGCTGCCATTCGGAATGGCGGCCTTGATCTGATAGCCCTTGGACAAAAGCTCGCCCATGGACGATTGCTGCCCCGGCGGCGTCACTTCCTTATGACCCAGCGGCGTGCCGAGGGTGTCGGCCTCCTGGGCCGAAACCCCGGATGCCGCAAGAAGAATTGCGACGGCCAGCGGCAGAAGCTGCATCAGCGGTCCACCTCGCCGAAGACGATATCGAGCGAGCCAAGGACAGCAGCGACGTCGGCGAGCTGATGGCCGCGGCACATGAAGTCCATCGCCTGCAGATGGGCGTAACCCGGAGCGCGGATCTTGCAGCGATACGGCTTGTTCGAGCCGTCGGAGACGAGATAGACGCCGAACTCGCCCTTCGGCGCCTCGACGGCGGCATAAACCTCGCCGGCAGGCACGTGGTAGCCTTCGGTGTAGAGCTTGAAATGGTGGATCAGCGCTTCCATCGAGCGCTTCATCTCGCCACGCTTCGGCGGCACGACCTTGCCGTCGATCGACGAGAAAGGACCGGTCTTCGCATCCGAGAGCAGGCGATTGACGCACTGCTTCATGATGCGGACCGATTGGCGCATCTCGATCATGCGGATCAGGTAGCGGTCGTAATTGTCGCCGTTCTTGCCGATCGGGATGTCGAATTCAAGATCGGAATAACATTCGTAAGGCTGGGCGCGACGCAGGTCCCAGGCAGCGCCCGAACCGCGCACCATGACGCCGGAGAAGCCCCAGGCCCAGCAATCTTCCAGAGAGACGACGCCGATGTCGACGTTGCGCTGCTTGAAGATACGGTTGCCGGTCAAAAGGTCGTCGATGTCGTCGAGCGCCTTCAGGAACGGATCGCACCAGTCGCCGATGTCCTGCACGAGCTTTTCCGGCAGATCCTGGTGGACGCCGCCCGGACGGAAATACGCTGCATGCATGCGCGAGCCGCTGGCGCGTTCATAGAACACCATCAGCTTTTCACGCTCTTCGAAGCCCCAGAGCGGCGGTGTCAGCGCGCCGACGTCCATGGCCTGCGTCGTAACGTTCAAGAGATGTGAGAGGATGCGGCCAATTTCCGAGTAGAGAACGCGGATCAGCTGACCACGGATCGGGATCTGGATACCGAGCAGCTTTTCCACGGCCAGCGCATAGGCATGCTCCTGGTTCATCGGCGCGACATAGTCGAGGCGATCGAAATAGGGCACCGCCTGAAGATAGGTCTTGGTCTCGATCAGCTTCTCGGTGCCGCGATGAAGCAAGCCGATATGCGGATCGACCCGCTCCACAATTTCGCCGTCAAGCTCCAGGACAAGACGAAGAACGCCGTGCGCCGCCGGATGCTGCGGTCCGAAATTGATGTTGAAGTTACGGACGTTATGTTCTGTCATGGCGATGAGCTCGCGTTTTCAGATAACCAGTGAATGACGGGCGCAGAGCCCGCCAGCCGCCTTGAATTATTGTTTCGCTTTTTCGTCGCCAGGAAGCACATATTCCGTGCCCTCCCATGGCGACATGAAGTCGAAGTTGCGGAATTCCTGCTTGAGTTCCACCGGCTCGTAAACGACGCGCTTCGCCGCGTCGTCATAACGAACTTCGACGAAACCAGTGGTCGGGAAGTCCTTGCGCAAAGGATGACCTTCGAAACCATAGTCGGTCAGGATGCGGCGCAGGTCCGGATGGCCGGTGAAGAGCACACCGTACATGTCCCAAGTCTCACGCTCGAACCAGTCGGCGCCGGGATAGACGGGGCAAGCAGAGGGAACCGGCGTATCCTCGTCGGTCGCGACCTTGACGCGGATGCGCAGGTTCTTCTTCGGCGACAGCAGATGATAGACGACGTCGAAACGCAGTTCGCGCTGCGGCCAGTCGACGCCGCAAATGTCGATCAGGTTGACGAAACCGCACTTGGCGTCGTCACGCAGGAAGGTCAGGAGCGGGATCAGGTTTTCACCCGTCGCCGTCAGCGTCAGCTCGCCATACTTCATCTGCGAGGCGACGATCAGGTTGCCGCGCGCTCCGCCAAGATAGGAGGCAAGCTCAGTCAGGGCTTCACTCATATGCCTTGTCCTTAACCCTTAGCGTTCGATCGTGCCGGTGCGCCGGATCTTCTTCTGCAGCAGAAGCACGCCGTAAAGCAGTGCCTCCGCCGTGGGGGGACAGCCCGGCACGTAAATATCGATCGGCACGACACGGTCGCAGCCGCGAACAACCGAATAGGAATAGTGATAGTAGCCGCCGCCATTAGCACAGGAGCCCATCGAGATGACATAGCGCGGCTCAGGCATCTGGTCGTAAACCTTGCGCAGAGCCGGCGCCATCTTGTTAGTCAGCGTGCCGGCGACGATCATCACGTCGGACTGGCGCGGCGAAGCGCGCGGCGCAAAACCAAAGCGCTCGACGTCATAACGCGGCATGGAGAGCTGCATCATTTCGACAGCGCAACAGGCAAGACCAAAGGTCATCCACATCAGCGAGCCGGTTCGGGCCCAGTTGATCAACTCGTCCGTCGAGGTGACGAGGAAACCCTTGTCGGCGAGTTCGTTGTTGATCTCGCCGAAAAATGCGTCGTTGCTGCCGATCGGCTTGCCGGTCGACGGATCGATGATCCCCTTCGGCTGCGGCGCGACGAGCGGCTGATTGCTCACAGGGGTCACTCCCATTCCAGGGCTCCCTTCTTCCATTCATAGATAAAGCCGATGGTCAGCACGAGGAGGAAGACCATCATGGACCAGAAGCCGAACCAGCCGATGGCGCCGAAGGAAACGGCCCAGGGGAAGAGGAAGGCGACCTCGAGGTCGAAGATGATGAAGAGGATCGACACGAGATAGAAGCGGATGTCGAACTTCATGCGGGCGTCGTCGAAAGCGTTGAAACCGCATTCGTAAGCCGAGAGCTTTTCCGAATCGGGCGCTTTGAAAGCCACGGCGAACGGCGCAATGAGCAGCGCCAGGCCGATAACGAGCGCAATGGCGATGAAGATAGCGATCGGAATATAGGAACTGAGCAGTTCAGTCATCATGTTCATCCTTGCTTGCCGGAGGCGCCAGGCGGCGCATTTGGGCAATTGCCCGACAAGCGAACGTGCGTTGCAACAAGCCGTGGTTAGCGCAGCCGACGCCGCGGCGCAAGACTTTTACAGAGGCAATTCGACGCGTCGCGGGCGGACATTATCAAGCAGATGCAACGATGTCGCGACAAATCCGCAGAAGTCGATTCAAGCTGCATGCCTGACCCCTGGAAACTGCATGGCTTTCGGAAGAGAATGGCGCGAGTGACGGGGCTCGAACCCGCGACCTCCGGCGTGACAGGCCGGCACTCTAACCGACTGAGCTACACCCGCGCATGACGGACGGAAGAGCCGGACGGCGGCGATTGAACGCCTGCTTTGAAATGGCGCGAGTGACGGGGCTCGAACCCGCGACCTCCGGCGTGACAGGCCGGCACTCTAACCGACTGAGCTACACCCGCACTTCATTTCAAGCAATCCGGATGCCTTCGCACCCTCACCAAAACGGCTGGCCGTTTCGATGAGCGGCTAACTACGGGGTTCGCCTTTTAGTGTCAAGCAGGTTTGGAGACAAAACCATGACAGTCGTTGAATTGTTTCGGCAAAGCCGCTGCAGGAAGAACGGAAAGCCGGCAATTCCAACTTCCGCAGCCGTAGCGAGGCACGATCGGAGCCGACAGCGCAGGCAAAATGCATAAGCCCGCGGCTCCCCTCCCCTTTATCCACAGGCCGACCGAGCCCGTTCGGCAGCGCAGACGAGCAGACCACCGCCAAAAAAATCAAAAATTCTTCACAAACACTCTTGCGGTTTTGCCGCGATCCGCATAGATCACGGCCACCAACGCAGCAGGCCGATCGGCTTCGCCAGCGATGGGCGATTAGCTCAGTTGGTAGAGCGCCTCGTTTACACCGAGGATGTCGGGAGTTCGAGTCTCTCATCGCCCACCATTTTTCCTCTTGAGTTTCGAAGAGTAATGTCGAGCCGCAGTGATCTGCCGCGGATTGGCTCAATGCAGCTATCTGCCTCTTGCAGAAGCTATCTTACATGAACGCGACCCGACATTCGGCAAGACATTCCGGCACAGCATAGCTGTCCGGCAGGTCAAATGCGGCGCCGTCAGGGAAGCCAGGTTCCACCAAAACGGACTACTCCAGCCTCCGCGCACCTCCTATTGGGCGAATGGATGAGGGCGGGCAAAAATGAGACTATTCGTCGCCCGGAAGTCTCCGCGCTTGAAGGCTTACGGCGCCGGGGGGGTACCATGAGAACTCTATGCTCCGCATTGACGCTGTGCATTGCGATTGCCCTTTGCACGCCAAGCTCCATCTATGTCAGCCTGCCCGGATACGCCTTCAAGACGAATCCTAAATGCCAGCGCCACGTACCGAAGACGAAGTTTGACAGAAGGTGCGACCAGCCGATACTGGGCTTCAAGGACTTTACGCCTCCGCTTGTGACCGTCCTCGGGATCTGAAGATCCTGCTCGGCTGCCGGCAAATCATCCCTTCGCCAACTCCTGATCCACCGCCGAAACCAGCCGCGAATCATCTGCCGTCACATCGGGCGCGAAGCGGGCGGCGACCTTGCCGTCGCGGCCGATCAGGAATTTTTCGAAATTCCAGAGAATGTCATCCTCGTCGCCGCCTGATATGCCGTGGGCATTCAGGCGTTCGCGCATCGGACCCTCGCCCGTCGTCTTCACGCCCGATTTGGTCAACTGCCGGTAGAGCGGGTGCTGGGCCTCGCCCTTGACCGAGATCTTAGAAAAGATCGGGAAGGTGACGTCGTAGGTGGTGGTGCAGAAATCGAGGATCTCGGCGTCCGTGCCGGGTTCCTGGCCCTTGAAGTCGTTGGCGGGGAAAGCGGCGATGACGAAGCCGCGCTCGCGCTTTTCGCCATAGAGTCTTTCAAGCCCCTCATATTGCGGCGTCAGCCCGCATTTCGACGCGACGTTGACGATCAGAAGTACCCTGCCCTTGTATTCGTTCAGCGTGGTCTGTCGACCATCCACCGTCTTGACCGGAATATCCAGCACATTGCCCGTCATGGGAACCTCCAATTGGCACGGATCGTTCCGGGAGCTTAGAGCTTTTCCGGGTTAGATTGAAGCATTCTGCCGGAGCAGGTTTTCGTCAGGGCAAAGGCGACTGGCGAAGGGCATACCCCAAGGTACGTCCGAGTCGATCGCCTTTGATCCTGGCTAGAGATGCCCGACCCACCGGCCGCACCGCTTCGCCGTGGCGAAGCGATAGGTGCGTCCGGCGGTTCTAAAGTCTTGCAGATTTGCCGGGCAAATCTGCAAGAGGGTTGGCTGAAACGGGCCGGCTGATCGACCGGCCGGCTTGGCCGTAGAGCTGGGCTACGAAGCGCGCCGGCCGGTCGACCATCCGACTCCGTTTAAGCCAACAGAATGCTGCAAGCTAACCGGAAAAGCTCTAACGATATCGCCGTCATTGTCATCAGGGTGAATATCAACTCGGCGTCAGCATCCCGGCGTCGCCGTTTGGCGACACCGGGGAAGCCCGTCAGGCGGGCGAGGTTTCCCTTACGTCATCGAGTAGGAAATGGACGACGAGATAATCCGTCTTATAGTGGCGGCCGCTGTCCGAGACGGATTCGATGCTGCCGCCATCCTTTGGATGCCAGGGATGATAATGAGGGTTGGTGGTGATGAGCGTGATGGCCTTGCCGGCGAACGGCCCCTCGCCCAAGCGGAAGCGCATCTCGGCGAGCGGCCAGATTCGCTCGTAATCTTCCATGGCGATGCGCGCCTTCAGCGCTTTCCGGTGCAGCGGGTCGCCGGCGCCTGCTTCTGCGGATGATTCCAGCATCACTTCTTCGGCATGGGCAATGATGGCATTGAACTCTTCGGGCCACATCCGTCTCATGAAGTCGCTCCTCCCAGGGCTCTTTCGTCATTCACAGGCGAAACTTAACCTTTTGTCCGCAGGAAGCAAATTCTTGTCATGCCGTTGTCATCCGCCTCGGCTGCTCCTACGTTCCCCTCGAACCGCACAAGGGCCGCCAGCCGCCCCAATCCCGAGATCAAAGATGAAGACACGTGAAGAAAGGCAGGCGTTGCGGGCGAGCATGCCGCGCACCCCGCTCAGCGCCCATCATATAGAAAACGCCCGGCTGCTGCCGGATCGGGGCGAACTGCTCTACCGGATCCCGAATGGCGGCATCGGCGTCGAGGTGGGGGCGGCCTTCGGCGAGTATACGGCGGAGATCCTGGAAAAGAATCGCCCGGCCCAGCTTTATCTCATCGATCCCTGGTCGATGGATCGCTACAGCTCCGGGCTCGACGCGATTCACACGAATTTCGCGGCCGAGATCGAGGCCGGCCGGCTGCACCTGATGCAAGGCACATCGCTCGACAAGCTAGCCGAATTCGAGGATGACTTCCTCGACTGGGCCTATATCGACACCGATCATTCCTTCGAGCTCACCTGGCAGGAGCTCCTGCTCTGCGAGAGGAAGGTGAAGCGCACAGGACGCATCGCCGGCCATGATTTCTGCACCGGCAACACCGTCAAACCGATCGTCTACGGTGTCGTCGAGGCGGTTACGAAATTCTGCAAGGATTATGGCTGGCAATTCGAATTCCTGACGGTCGAATCACACGCGCATTTTTCCTATTGCCTGAAGCGCCTTTGATCAGTTCACGCCTTGCCGGAATATTGTTCGTCGCTGACCTTTTCCATCCAGTCGACATGGCTGCCGTCCAATGCCTCGTGAATGGCAATATGCGTCATCGCCGTCTCCGGGCCGGCGCCGTGCCAGTGTTTTTCGCCCGGCGCAAACCAGACGGTGTCGCCCGCGCGAATCTCACGAATCTCCCCGCCCCAGCTCTGGGCAAGGCCCTTGCCTGAGGTGACGATCAGCGTCTGGCCGAGCGGATGCGTGTGCCAGGCGGTGCGGGCTCCGGGTTCGAAAGTGACGGAGGTTGCCTTCACCCTTGCCGGCGTCGGCGGCTCGATCAGCGGATCCTGCCGAACGGCGCCGGTAAAATAGTCGGCCGGCGGCTTCGTCGAGGGGCTGGAGCCAGCGGGTTTGATCTCCATGATCGTTCCTTTCCATCCATGCTGTTGAAGCTTTACGGTGCGACGATATTTGATCGAGGCGACCGATCAAGACCAGATCGGCAATTGCCGCGCAGTTGCCCGCCTGATAGGCCAAAGCGTTCATAACCTAGGGAGATGTTCATGAAACACCATGCGTTTGGCCGCATGCCGTTCACCGTTACCAATGTCGGCTTCGGCGCCTGGCAGATCGGCGGCTCCTGGGGCGATATCAGCGAGGCGGATGGGCGGGCGGCGCTGAACGCCGCGCTCGATGCCGGTATGACGTTCGTCGACACGGCGGATGTTTACGGCGAAGGCCGCTCGGAAAAGATCATTGCCGATGTCCTGAAGACGCGCGGCGGCGAGCGCCCGATGGTCGCAACCAAGGTAGGCCGCCGCCTCAACCCACATGTCGCGGAAGGATATACCAAGGCCAATCTCCAAGGCTTCATCGACCGCAGCCTCAAAAACCTCGCGGTCGACAGCCTCGATCTCGTGCAGTTGCACTGCCCGCCGCGCGAGGTGCTTTACCTCCCTGAGGTCTTCGAGGGCCTCGACGCGCTGCAGAAGGCCGGAAAGATCAAGGGTTATGGCGTTAGCGTCGAAAAAGTCGAGGACGGGCTGAAGGCGATCGAATATCCCGGCGTCGTCAGCGTCCAGATCATCTACAACATTTTCCGTCAGCGCCCCGACCATCTGTTCTTCGAGGAAGCACGTCGCAGGAATGTGGCGATCATTGCGCGCGTGCCGCTGGCAAGTGGTCTTCTCTCCGGCAAGATCAGCCGCGAGACGCAGTTTGCCAGCGACGACCATCGCAATTTCAACCGCCACGGCGAAGCTTTCGACGTCGGCGAGACCTTTGCCGGCGTACCTTTCGAGGTCGGGCTGCAGGCGGTCGAGGAAGTGCGCAAGCTGGTGCCGGCCGGCGTCACTATGGCCGCCTTCGCGCTGCGTTGGATCCTGATGGCTGAAGCCGTTACTGTCGTCATCCCCGGCGCCCGCAATGCCGAACAGGCGAGAGCCAATGCGGCCGCAGCCGATCTCGCGCCGCTCTCGCCCGATGTGTTAGTGGCGACGCGCGAGATATACAATCGGCTGATCGCGCCGCATGTGCATCAGCGCTGGTAAGGCTGGAGCGAGTCGCTTTTATTGAAGGCTGCAGCGAGCCGAGAGCGGCCCCTCACCGGCTGCCGCCACCGACCGGGGTCGCGGCACCGGTTTCGACCCGTCCTCCGGACCCCCGCGAGCGGGGCGAAGGGATATGCCGCACGTGCTTCCTTCACCTCGACGTTGCGCTTGGCACGTCCCCTCGCCCCGTTTTAACGGGGAGAGGGTTAGGATGAGGGGCAGCTTTCAGTTCGTGGCACTCAGTTCGACCGTAAAGAACAAGGTCTCGCCGGAAGAGTCGCTCACACCGTCATTATCGGTGACAGCGTAAGGCTTGCCGGAGGCGTCGAAGGTGAAGCCTTCGAGCTTGTCGAGCACATAGCCGTTCGTCACGGTCTTTAGTTCGTCGAGGAAGTCGTGTGCTTCGGTTTTCTTCACGACCGGCAGTTCGGCCCCGAGCTTGGCTGGCTTCAGTTCCGAGATCGCCACCTTGTAAAGCTTCTTCAGCCTGGCGGCGTCGCCGACGAGGTTGTCGCGCTCGATGATGTAAACGTTGTCGCCGTGGGCGGAGATCTCAGACAGGCCGACCCAGCCGCTTTCCGTCTTGTCGAGGGGATAGCGCAAGGCGCCCCATTCCTTTTTCTTCGGATTGTAGGAGACGAGCTTGACGAAGCCCTTCTCGTCGTCACCCCACTCGCGCTGGACGACCATCCACAACGTAGCATCGTCGCCGGTGCCGACAATGGTGACACCCTCGAAGCCGTAGCGAATTTCGTTGGCGGCGAGTTCCCTAGGCAGAGCAATCTCGGCCTTGATGTCGCCCTTGGCATTGACGTTGTAGAGCGCATGCGGGACGAGGCGCTCGCTGTTTCCTTCCGAGGCGAGCCAGAAGGAGCCGTCGGCTGCGACCGCAATGCCTTCGATGTCGAGCTTCTGCGCCGGAGCGCCGTCGCGCTTGACGACGAGGGCGTCGGTGATGACGGCCGGCTTCTTGGTTGCGTCGATCGAGTAGATCGTCGGCTGCGAGCCCAGAACGCTGTCGCTGACGGCGTAGAGCATGCCCGGTTTTCCGGGAACGGCGGCGAGACCCGAAAGGGCTGCGAAACCGATCGGATTGCCGTCCTTCTCGGTGGAGACGATCTGTGGATAAGCTTTTTCGCCTTCCGAGCGCTCGTAGATCATCACGTGCGAGCGCACTCCGCCGTCCTTGCCGAGATCGAGTTCATTTGCGGTCGCGAAGAGATTACGCTGGGGGATAGCGACCCCGCCTTCCGGCGAAATGCCCGACGGCAGAAGCTGCACGAGTTCGGGGTCGGCGCCGGTATCCTTATAGACGCCGACGACCGAGGCGCGCTCGGCAAGCAGGAAGAAATACTGGTCATCGCCGAACTTGGCGGCTTCGAGACCTTCCGGCTCGACGCCCTTCGATCCCGAACGGCTTTCCGGATAATGGCCGATATGGGCGACGGCGCGTTCGAAGGATGCGCCCGATTCGTAGAGGACCTTGCCCGTCTTGTCGAAGATGGTGAAGCCGCGCGAGCCGCCCTGATAGTCGCCTTCATTGGCGACGACGAGGCGGTTGTCGTCCAGCCACTTCACGGCGTCCGGCTCGCGCAGCACGCCCTTCGATTCGCTCGAGAATTTCAGGGCGCCGTCGCGCTTCGTGTCGATGCCGGAGAGATCGACGCTGCCGGCGGTAAAGTGGGTCTTCACCTGAGCCGTGTTGGCGTCGATGATGACGATCTCGTTGTTTTCCTGCAGCGTCAGGGCAATTTCATTCAGGCCGTTGAAAGCGACGAATTCCGGCTCCGGATCTTCAGGGGCAACACCGGCGAGACCATTCAGCGCCACATGCTTGATGGCGCCGCAGTCGACGGTGCCGTTGTTGACCTGGAAAACGGCGAGCTCGCCGGCCGGCATCTGCGGGATCTTGCCGTGATTGACCTCTTCGTCGCGTTCGTTTTCGATCGCGATGGCGCCGAGCGTCTTGTCATTGTTGAGGGCAATCGAATCCGGCTGGCCACCGAGATCGCAGGTGTTCTCGATCTTCTTCGTCGCCACGTCGACGATTGCGAGGCGGCCTGAGGGCTTGGCCTTGCTTTCGGAGGTGTTGACGGCAACCAGCGCCTTGCCGGCGCTCGAGGTAACCGATGTCGGCTCGCCATCCATCATCAGCGCGCCGGCGGCTTTCGGGGCCTTGGCGTCGGTAATGTCGATGAAGCCGATCGCGCCGAGCGGGCTGTCGCTATAGATCAGCGTGTTACCGTCGTCGGTCGCGGTGATGATTTCCGCGGATGTCGGCGAAAGCTTGTCCTTGTCAGCAGGCAGGTTCTGGGCGACCGGGAAGGAGGCGATGCGGTTGAAAACCGGCTCGGCCGCAGCCGGGACGGCACCGGATGCGAGAAGCACAGCAGTGAGCGCTGCCTTGCGCGATAAAATTGTCATGAAATCCCCCAATGTCGAAAGATCGAACAGAGGGGTTTTGCGGGACTGCCATGACAGAGACATGACAGCCCGCGCGTTTTCAGAGGTCGGCGTCAGGCCGGCGGCCTTTCCCGGCGCATCTCGTTTCGCATGATGAAGAGCGACGCTGAAAGAATGAGCGCGGCGCCCAGCCAGAGATAACCGGCCGGCGCGTAACCGAAAAACAGCCAGCCGGCGAGCACGTTCAGCGGCAGCTTCAGATCATCGAATGGCTGGATATAGGCGGCGTCGGCACTGGCATAGGCTAGGGTCAGCAGATATTGCGCCACGACCGTCAGGAGGCCTGCCAGAAGGAAGAGCGCGAGTGTCGTGCCTGTCGGTACGGCGAAGCCCGCCGCAAGTGCCAGACCGCCGTTGATCGGCGTCAGCAGCACCAACAGCCAGACGGTGATGGTCTCTGGCCTCTCGATACCGGTCAGGCTCTTGGTGATAAGCGAGGAGGCACCCCAGAGCAGCGCCGAGAGCACCGGCAGGAGCGCCGCCCAGGTGAAACTATCAGACCATGGCTGGAGGATGATCATCGCGCCAGCAAACCCGACACCAGTCGCTGCCCAGCGGGCCGGGCCGACGCGCTCACCGAGGAACAGGCGGGCGCCGAGGATAATGAAGAAGGGCGAGGTCATGACCAGCGCGATCGCCTGCCAGATCGGCACTGAGGCAAGACCGGAAACCCAGGCCTCGACACCAAGCGCGGCAAAGAGGACGCGCACGACGTGTCGCCAGGGATAGTCCGTACGCATGGCCGAAAGGCCTGATTTGCGCAGGAAGGGCAAGGAGAAGAGGAAGGCGAAGGCATATTGCCAGAAGGCTGCGGAGGCCGGCGGAAAGGCGAGCTTCATGGTCAGCCACTGGGTGACGACGTTGAGCAGCGAGAAGGCGACGCCTCCAAGCACCATGAAAGCAGCGCCGGCAACGGCGCGAGATTGCGAGACTGCAAGCGAATTCTGATTCATGTCTTCCATCCGGAACTACAGCGCCGCGCGTCTTTCCAGACGCGCAAAAGACGCTCTAGCGCTTTTAATTGCTGCATAGTTCATCCTTAAATCGATTCCGATTTAAGGAATTATGCAGGCGATCAACATAAATCAGGACGCTTGAGGCGACGGCGCGCAGAGGCCGGCAGTCCCCTGCCCGATCACGGCCATGCTCATTCTCTTTCTTCCAACTATACCGTCGGCTCCGGAATCGCACCGGATCTGCTGACCCTTCCCCGGCCGAAGCTTGAGAAGGCGCTCGCGGGCTCGGGCCACAGCCCTTACCGCCGGTGGGGACTTTCACCCCGCCCTGAGAACAGCATCGTTCGTAAAACAAGGCGCTGCCTGCGGCAAGCGGCAAAACAAAAGGGGTCCGGCAGCGCCGAACCCCTCGAAATCCTGCTCAGCCGTTCTCGTTTACGACTGGCGGACGATCAAATCAACCGTTGACGGCGTCCTTCAGGCCCTTGCCGGGCGTGAACTTCGGCACGTTGCGGGCTGGAATATCGACTTCAGCGCCGGTCGACGGGTTGCGGCCCTTCGTTGCAGCGCGATGAGAAACGGTGAAGCTGCCGAAACCAGCGAGGCGGATATCGCCCTTGTTCTTGAGTTCGGCCTGGACAACGTCGAAAACCGCGTCAACAGCGGAAGCCGCGTCAGACTTCGTCAGTCCTGCCTTTTCGGCCACTGCGGACACGAGTTCATTCTTGTTCATGTTTCCACCCCTTTCTAAATGGTATGAAACGACTCAAATGTAAGCTAGGCGCAGAATAGGTTTCATCAGGCCCGCCGGGAACCCAAAAGCCCTGCAAATCAAGGAAAAGCAAGCGTCTCCATGACGTTTTCACAAAAAAGGCTGGCGTTTCCGCCAGCCTTTTCGCGTCTTTTGCGCCAATAGGGCACAAATGTGGCAAACGCCACTCAATGAGCGATCGTTGCGCCCGTATCGTCAAGGCCTTCGACCGAGGTGATAACAGGCGTTTCCACCGTGCCATCCCACTCGATCGGCTCCGGCCGGCGGATCAGCGCGTGCTTGATCACCTCGCCCATCCGGGAGACCGGGATGATCTCCATGCTGTTCTTCACGTTGTCCGGAATCTCCGCCAGATCCTTTGCGTTTTCCTCCGGAATCAGCACCTTCTTGATGCCGCCGCGAAGCGCTGCCAGCAGCTTTTCCTTGAGACCGCCGATCGGCAGCACCCGGCCGCGAAGGGTGATTTCACCGGTCATGGCCACATGCTTGTTGACCGGGATGCCGGTCATGATCGAAACGATGGCGGTTGCCATGGCGACACCGGCCGACGGGCCATCCTTCGGCGTCGCACCTTCCGGCACGTGCACGTGGATGTCGTTCTTTTCGAACATCGGCGGTTCGATGCCGAAATCGACAGCGCGCGAGCGGACGTAGGAAGCCGCCGCCGAGATCGATTCCTTCATGACGTCCTTCAGATTGCCGGTAACCGTCATGCGGCCCTTGCCCGGCATCATCACGCCTTCGATGGTCAGCAGCTCGCCGCCGACTTCCGTCCAGGCAAGGCCGGTCACGACGCCGACCTGATCCTCGCCCTCGGCTTCGCCATGGCGGAAGCGCGGGACGCCGAGATAGTCGGCGATGTTGGCGGCCGTCACGTGAACGGACTTCGTCTTGCCCTTGATGATCTCGGTGACCGCCTTGCGGGCGAGCTTCATCAATTCGCGTTCGAAGCTGCGGACACCGGCTTCGCGGGTGTACTGCTGGCTGATCGCCATCAGGGCATCGTCGCTGACCGAGAATTCTTCCGGCTGCAACGCATGTTCCTTGATAGCCTTCGGCAGCAGGTGCCGCTTGGCGATCTCGCGCTTTTCATCTTCGGTGTAGCCGGCGATACGGATGATCTCCATGCGGTCCATCAGCGGTGCAGGGATGTTCAGCGTATTCGCGGTCGTGATGAACATCACATCCGACAGGTCGTATTCGACTTCCAGATAGTGGTCCATGAAGGTCGAGTTCTGCGCCGGATCGAGCACTTCGAGCAGGGCCGAAGACGGATCGCCACGGAAATCCATGCCCATCTTGTCGATTTCGTCGAGCAGGAAGAGCGGGTTGGACTTCTTCGCCTTCTTCATCGACTGGATGACCTTGCCGGGCATCGAGCCGATATAGGTGCGGCGGTGACCGCGGATTTCGGCCTCGTCGCGAACGCCGCCGAGCGCCATGCGAACATACTCACGGCCGGTTGCCTTGGCGATCGACTGGGCGAGCGAGGTCTTGCCGACGCCCGGAGGGCCGACGAGGCAGAGGATCGGGCCCTTGATCTTGGTGGCGCGAGCCTGCACGGCGAGATATTCGACAATGCGTTCCTTGACCTTGTCCAGACCGAAGTGATCGGCCTCGAGGATCTTCTCGGCATTGTTGAGGTCGGCCTTGATCTTCGACTTCTTGCCCCACGGAATGCCGAGCAGCCAATCCAGATAATTGCGCACGACCGTGGCCTCCGCCGACATCGGGCTCATCTGGCGCAGCTTCTTCAGCTCCGCCTCGGCCTTTTCACGGGCCTCCTTGGACAGCTTGGTCTTGGAGATGCGCTCTTCCAGTTCGCTCATCTCGTCACGGCCTTCCTCGCCGTCACCGAGCTCCTTCTGGATCGCCTTCATCTGCTCGTTGAGATAATATTCGCGCTGGGTCTTCTCCATCTGGCGCTTGACGCGCGAGCGGATGCGCTTTTCGACCTGCAGCACCGAGATCTCGCCTTCCATGAAGCCGAGAGCCTTTTCGAGACGCTGCTTGACGCTCGTCGTCTCCAGCATCTCCTGCTTCTCGGTGATCTTGATCGACAGATGCGAGGCGACCGTATCGGCGAGCTTGGAATAGTCGTCGATCTGGCTGGCGGCACCGACCACTTCCGGCGAAATCTTTTTGTTCAGCTTCACATAGCTTTCGAATTCGGAAACGACCGAGCGCGACAAAGCTTCCAGTTCGACCGGATCGTCATGGGGCTCCTCGAGCACATGGCCGAGCGCCTCATAGAAATCCTCACGGCTCGTATAAGTGTCGATCTCGGCGCGGGCGCGGCCTTCGACCAGAACCTTGACGGTGCCGTCAGGCAGCTTCAGCAGCTGCAGCACGTTTGCCACGGTGCCGACATTGTGGATCGCCGAAGGGTCCGGATCATCGTCGCTGGCGTTGATCTGCGTCACCAACATGATCTGCTTGTCCGAGCCCATGACCTCCTCGAGCGCACGGATCGACTTTTCCCGTCCGACAAACAGCGGCACGATCATATGCGGGAAAACCACGATGTCACGCAAAGGCAGAACAGGGTAGGCAGTGCTGCTCGCTACAGACGTTTTCTTCGTCATTTTTTATCCTTTCCATCGTCCCGTTGCCGGGCTCTTTGCACGGCCGCTTGGGATCAGCCGGCACTCTCACTTGGCCTACAAGTGGAGGTTCTCACTATGCTTTTCAAGCCACGCTAACGCCCTCGTTCCCCGGATATGACAGCTTCGTTACAACGGAACACCAGCACTATGAAACGCGTGGCTGGACCGGCGCTTACCACTTCCGACCCGGCTATATACAACGCCAGCAATACACTCACGGAATCACTGCATCATTGCCAAGCATCGCCCCTTGCGCAACATCGGCAAAGGCAAGCTCCAGTTCCCACCGGCAAAATACTAACAGCGCCTCGCATGGTTTTTCAAATAGAAAGGGGCTCGCCCATGGCAAGCCCCTTAAAATAACGGTGCGAAAACCACGAGATTACGCGGAAGCGTTGGCTTTTTCTTCCTGACGATCGGCATAGATGTAGAGCGGACGAGCCGAGCCGCGCACCACCTCCTCCGAGATGACTACCTCGCGCACGCCTTCCAGCGTCGGCAGTTCGAACATCGTGTCGAGCAGGATCTTCTCCATGATCGAACGAAGGCCGCGGGCGCCGGTCTTGCGCACGATCGCCTTGCGGGCGATTTCGCGCAATGCATCCTCGTGGAAGGTGAGTTCCACATCTTCCATCTCGAACAGCCGCTGATACTGCTTGATCAGCGCGTTCTTCGGCTCGGATAGGATCTGGATCAGCGCGTCCTCGTCGAGATCCTCGAGCGTCGCCAAAACCGGCAGACGGCCGATGAACTCGGGAATGAGGCCGAACTTGACCAGATCTTCCGGCTCCAGTTCGCGCAGGACTTCGCCGACGCGGCGGTCGTCCTGAGCCTTGACGGTCGCGCCGAAGCCGATCGAAGTCTTCTCGCCGCGGGCGGAGATGATCTTGTCGAGGCCGGCGAAGGCGCCGCCGCAGATGAACAGGATGTTCGTCGTGTCGACCTGCAGGAATTCCTGCTGCGGGTGCTTGCGGCCGCCCTGCGGCGGAACGGAAGCGACCGTGCCTTCCATGATCTTCAAGAGCGCCTGCTGCACGCCCTCGCCCGAGACGTCGCGGGTGATCGACGGATTGTCGGACTTGCGCGAAATCTTGTCGACTTCGTCGATGTAGACGATGCCGCGCTGCGCGCGTTCGACATTGTAGTCGGCCGCCTGCAGGAGCTTCAGAATGATGTTTTCGACATCCTCGCCGACATAGCCGGCTTCCGTCAGCGTTGTCGCATCCGCCATGGTGAAGGGAACGTCGATGATGCGGGCGAGCGTCTGGGCCAGATAGGTCTTGCCGCAGCCTGTAGGTCCGACGAGCATGATGTTGGACTTCGCCAGCTCGACTTCGCCGTTCTTGGAGGCGTGCGCCAGGCGCTTGTAATGGTTGTGAACGGCGACCGACAGGATCTTCTTCGCCTGCCTCTGGCCGATGACGTATTCGTCGAGGACCTTGATGATGTCCTGAGGCGTCGGGACGCCGTCGCGGGACTTGACCATCGAGGACTTGTTCTCCTCGCGGATAATGTCCATGCACAATTCGACGCATTCATCGCAGATGAAGACGGTCGGTCCGGCAATCAGTTTCCGGACTTCGTGCTGGCTCTTTCCGCAGAACGAACAATAGAGGGTGTTCTTGGAGTCGCCGCCGTTGCTGCCGCTGACCTTGCTCATATCACTTTCCTTCCAGCACGCCGCATTTCAAGGCGAAATCGCGGTCCACTCTATCAGCTCCTGGCGGCACTCCGTTTCCGGAGCCTTTGCCGAGAAGGGCTTCAGGGGCTACAAACCGGTCCCAATCAACCATGTCAGGGTCCCGGCGGCAACGAATTCCCCTTCGAATGCCGAATGCTATGTCATAAAAATTCAACATAGCATTAATAGTTACTATTAGCGTCTTCGTCGCCAGTTGAAAGCCTTGTTCGATCACAAATGAGATAGAACTGTGGCGAGGAAAACACCATCCCAATTAATTACTAGGCCTGCTCGCCTTCCATCTCGAGGCGTGATGTCAGAACCTTGTCGATGACGCCCCAGCCCTGGGCCTCGTCCGCATCCATGAAATGGTCACGATCGAGCGTCTTTTCAACTTCCTCGTAGCTGCGGCCGGTGTGCTTGACATAGACCTCGTTCAGCCGGCGCTTCATCTTTAGGATGTCGCGGGCGTGGCGCTCGATGTCCGAGGCCTGGCCCTGGAAGCCGCCCGAGGGCTGGTGAACCATGATGCGGGAATTCGGCGTGGCGAAGCGCATGTCTTTATGGCCGGCCGCCAGCAGCAGCGAACCCATGGACGCGGCCTGGCCGATGCAGAGCGTCGAAACCGCCGGTTTGATGAACTGCATCGTGTCGTAGATCGCCATGCCCGCGGTGACGACGCCACCGGGAGAATTGATGTAGAGAGCGATTTCCTTCTTCGGGTTTTCCGCCTCGAGGAAGAGAAGCTGGGCGCAGACGAGCGTCGCCATGTGATCCTCGACGGCGCCGGTCAGGAAGATGATGCGTTCCTTCAACAGACGGGAATAGATGTCGTAGGAGCGTTCACCGCGGTTGGTCTGTTCGACGACCATCGGCACGAGGGCCATTGCGGTATCAACTGGGTTTCTCATGTGCGTCCTTTGTCAACGTCATGCCGGCACGCCGGGAATCAAAGAAAATGTCTTATCCCTACATAGAGTGTCCCTGCCCTCCTCTTCAAGACACGCATTGGGATAACGTTAAGAAGACGGGGCAAGGCCCCAGGGCTTGGGCGCCGACAGCCTCTTTCTCGCAAACGCCTGTCGGCCGCGAGCCCCCGATGTCGTCTCCCCTCGCTTTTCTCCATGACAGAATGAAGGAAAGGTTACTCCATTCGACAGCGCTCAAGCACGTTTACCCAACGGAAAGCCTATCGCCAGATACCGGCCGAATATCATGCCGCAGTGCAACGACATTAAGGAAGTGGCGAGCTTCCTCCGCAAGGATGCGGGCCAACAGACAAGGTCGACGGGCAAGGGGTTGCTGCCGTGTTCAATATCGCTACAGGTCTCGCCATCTGGTGTTCGGAGGCCATGACGCTCGCTCTGGTGCTCTTCGTCGCTTGGCGCCACAATGTCAGAAATGAAGCCTATCTCTATTGGGGCCTGGGCTTCTTTCTGACCGCCATAGGCTTTGCGATGATCTCGCTTCGCAGCGAAATCCCCAGCCTGTTTTCCATCGAGGTGGGCAATGCCATCGCGCTGCTCGGCCAGAGCGCCTGGGTGGCGGGTTTTCTCGCACTCGACCGCAAGAAGATGGAATGGTGGGCTCTGCTGCCGCCGGCAATCTGGCTGGCCGGGGTCTTTCTGCCCTGGGTCAACACTGATTATTCCAACCGCGTCGTGCTCTATAATCTCGCTTCGGCGACGGGCGCCACGGCATTGGCCATGGCGGTGGCCGCCGGCGACATCCGCCGTGAGCGCACCCGCACTAAGCTTATGGGAGTGTTCGTCATCCAGGGCTGCCTGTGTTTCGGCTCGGCGCTGACGATGGCGGTTACGCTGCCGAGCGATATCGAGGCAACTAATCTCGGCGGCGTCTCGGCCATGGCAAGCGCCTTCCTGCTCACCATCGCCTTCGCGCTTACCTGTCGACTGGTGATGGAGCGCTCCGAACGGCATCTGCGCGTCATGACGCTGACCGATTCCCTGACCGGTGTGCTCAACCGCCGTGGCCTGCTCGGCTATTTCGAGTCAATCCAGGAGAGAGCCCATAGCGAGCAGCGGCAGGTCGCGGTGATCCTTTTCGACCTCGATCATTTCAAGCGCGTCAACGACCGTTTCGGCCATCAATCCGGCGACGCGGTGCTCACCGCCTTCGCGCGCATGGCCCGGCAATATATTCCAAACAACATCTTCGGCCGCATGGGCGGGGAAGAATTCGCCGCCTTCGCAGCCGTCGCGGATCAGACGGAAGCCGAGGCGATCGCCGAAGCGATCCGTACCGAATTCTGCCGCCTTCCCGTCAGCACTGGCGAAGCAATCGTTCCGGTCACGGTGAGCATCGGCATCGCGCTCGCCTCCTCGATCGAAGCCAATATCGACAAACTGATCTCAGCCGCCGACCGGGCTCTCTATGCGGCCAAGGCCGCCGGCCGCAATTGCACGGTCACCTTCGGCGAAGAGGAAGCGGCGGCTCCAGCGCCAGCCACGCCGAGCACCACCGCCGGCGAACTCGTGCCCACGGTCGACGACCAGGTCGAGGCGCTGCGACGCATGGGCACGCTGTCACGGGCCGGTTAGCCGCAAGTCTGAAAACAGATTCATTCCCCAGGCTTAGACAAAAATCTCGATATGGTCAGCGCGTCTGATCGGGCGTGCCCGGCTTCCGCCGGCCTTTCTCTCCCGCATCTTTTACAGGTCGGACAAATCCGTTAAGCCTCAACGCATGACCATACCGCCCTTTCTCTCGATCGATCGCGCCAGCCGCCATGTCTCGCTGGATGCTCGCAACCCGGCCTTCTATGGCAATCCGAACGCCGTCTATGCGGCTCTTCACGCCCACTGCCCGACCTTTTACTGGGAGGAGCAGAAACAGTGGTTCTTCACCGGCTACGACCATGTGAACGGACTGTTGCGCGACCGCCGCTTCGGCCGGCAGATCCTCCATATCGCCAGCCGGGAGGAGCTAGGCCTCGCCGAGCCGATGCCGCATCTTGAAAGTTTCGATCTCTCGGAACGTTACTCCCTGCTCGAGCTGGAACCGCCGGAGCACACGCGTCTGCGCACGCTCGTCAACCGCGCCTTCGTCTCCCGCCATGTCGAGAAGATGAAGCCGGAGCTTGTCGAGCTTGCCAATCGGCTGATCGACGGCTTTGCGGAGAAGCGCGAAGTCGAGCTGCTCTCGGCTTTTGCCGACATCATCCCGGTGACGATGATTGCCCGCATGATCGGCATCCCCGAGGATATGGGGCCGCAGTTGCTCGCCTGGTCGCATGCCTATGTGCGCATGTACATGTTCGGCCGCACACGCCAGCAAGAAGAAGAGGCCGAACGGGCGGCCAGAGAATTTTCCGACTATGTCAGAGGGGCAATCGCCGAACGCCGGGCAGAGCCTCGCGATGACCTGCTGACCCACATGATCCGCACGGAGCACAAGGGCCAGTATCTCACTGAAGAAGAACTCATTTCAACGACGATCGTGTTGCTCAATGCCGGCCATGAAGCGACAGTGCACCAGATCGGCAACTCCGTGCACACCATCCTCAACAGCGGTCGAGATCCGGCAGAACTCTTCCGGGACGATGCGGCGACGGAGCGCACCATCGAGGAGACCCTGCGCATCTGCGCGCCCGTCCACATCTTCCAGCGCTGGGCGCTCGAGCCCGCGGAGATCGACGGCGTTTCGTTCAAGCGCGGCGAAAAGGTAAGCCTCATCCTCGCCGCCGCCAATCTTGACCCGGCGAAATTCACCGATCCCCTCGCCTTCCGGCCTGATCGCAACGAGGCTCAAAACCTCTCCTTCGGCGCCGGCATCCATTTCTGCATCGGCGCGCCATTGGCGCGGCTGGAACTTAACGTCGTGGTGCCGATCCTGTTCGAACGGCTTCCCGGCCTCAGGCTGGCAAAGACGCCCGTCGTCAAGGACGTCTATCATTTCCACGGGCTCGACCGCCTGGATCTCCGGTGGTGATCGGCACAGTATCCCAGATCGGCCGAAGTTCCGCCCAGCCTGCTGCCGCGATCTCGCGGCATTACGCTGCCTGTTCTTGAAGCTTGCTGGATATGTCGAGCGCCGACATCGGTTTTCCGATCAAATAGCCTTGCAGCTGGTCACAGCCGGCCTCCCGCAAGATCGCCGCCTGACGGCTATTCTCGATGCCCTCCGCCGTAACGGGAATCTGCAGAGCGGTCGCCAAAGAGATGGTCGCCCTGAGAACATCGGCGCCATTCGATGCCTGGTCGAGAGCGGAGACCAGCGAGCGGTCGATCTTCATCCGATCAAAGCCGAACTGCCGCAATGCGCCGATGCTTGCATAGCCGCAGCCGAAGTCGTCGAGCGCGAATTTGATACCGACCTTTTTGAGGTAATCTATCGACCGGCGGGCCTGATCCGGATTCGTCATGAGGACGCCTTCGGTGATTTCCAACGTCAGCCGCCTCGGATCGAAATCGAGTTCCTGTAGGAGGGAGATCACGTCGGCGGCAAATTCCGGATTGCAGAGCTGAACCGGCGAGACGTTGACGGACAGGGCCATACCTGGCCAATTTCTGGCGTGCTCGATCGATGTTTTCAGCATATGACTGCCGAGCGCATCGATGAGGCCGCATCTTTCGGCAAGCGGAATGAAAATTTCCGGACTGATATTTCCTGTCGCAGTGCGCCAGCGGGCCAGCGCTTCAAGACCGGTCACCGCGCCCGTCGTCGCAGAAACGAGAGGTTGGAATACGGCTTCGATCGCGCCATTGCTGAGCGCATTCTTCAACAGAGCTTCCAATTCAGCGATCCTTTCGCGCTCCCGATCCAGCTCGGGATCATATTCGATCGCCCGGCCTTTGCCATTTTCCTTGGCGCGGTAGAGGGCCATATCAGCCCTGCGCAAAAGCTCCAGCGGCTCGATGCCTGCATCACGCGCAGCAGCTCCGATGCTCGCACCAACTTCGATCGTTCGTCCGTCGATTTTGAAGGGTTCGACAAACAGCGCCAGAATGGTTTCTTCTATCTCCTGACGCGGAGCAGTGCCGGCCTGGACCAGAGCGAATTCGTCGCCTCCCAACCGGGCCGCAGCAACGACTTCGGGATGACAGGCGATCAGCGCGTTCGAAACGATCCGGATAAGGTCGTCCCCCACCGCATGACCCCAGGCATCATTGACGGCCTTGAACCCATCAAGGTCGACCAGATAGAGGCGGGGCGGCGCACTATCCGAACCCTCCAGGTCTTCCAGCAGGGCGAGAAGCCCATGCCTGTTCAGCAGGCCGCTCAGACTATCGTGATTTGCTTCGAAAATCGCTGCCTGCGCCAGTTGACGCAGACGCCGCGCTTCGGCTGCGCCCACCAGTAGAACGCCGGCCAGGAATAGCACGAGGATGATGATGGCGGCTGCAACGAAAGGGTAGACCTGTCGGAACACGGCGCTTCCCGGCGCTTTGCTCGGCCAGACGAGATGGCCGATGACGCCACCCTTCATATCCGTAATCGGTGTGTTCAGCAGACCCGGCTCGGGCGCGGCGGCAAGGCGCAAGCCCTCGAGTTCGTGTTCGTTTGACAGCGTACTGAGAACGTCCGAGTTGAACTCTTTGTAAAAGCTCAGCACGCTGAGCTTCGGAAGCTCGCCTTCTTTCTCGAAAGGCTGGATTGGCTGTGATGCGATGACAGCGATGCCGGTTTCCGTCTTAATGAAATTGACCACCGGCGCCTGTGGGAAATCGATGGCCGTATTGATCTGCCGGTAGAAAGCTTCGCCGAAAAAGGCGCTTGGCTGGAAGGGCTCGCCTTTGGCATAGGCGGAGACGATCGACGAGCGATCGGGACCGGTCACGATGGCACCGTCATAGAGCGGGTAATCCTCGCTGGTCTTTCCCCAGTTCTCATAAGCCCAATCCGCGGCTCCGGGAGTTGCGATCGCCTTATAGGCATCATCCCATACGGCGTTGTCGGTTGTCGTCGCGCTCAGGCGGCTGACAAAGGCTGCGATCGCTGCGCGTGAGGCGCGACTGGCCCTGGCATCGTCGATTTCGTTCGCCGATCGGGTCATCGAGGCCACGACGTGGGCCATGAGGCCGGTCAGAACGAGCGCGACGACAAGGAAGAAAACGGTGGTCGCAATGATGGAAGACGTTTGGGTCCGAACGTGCCTACCCGCAAGATTCGACGACATGCCAATCCCGAAAAGATGAATTTCAAGGCCATGTCTATAGTGACGGCAGGAGACATCATGTCCGCAATGCGCTGCAGATAAGGTCTAGCACTTGACGATTTAGGTTCGATTAATAGGCAACATCAAATGCCTTTTGTCGGCGGAGGGGAAGCGGTTATTGCAGGAGAAACGGGTCATAATCGCAGCAAAGCGGGACAGGCCCGCCAACGTGAGAGTCGGCTCTGAGCCGCTGTTCAGACCTTGATTACATAGTCCTTGCGAGTCGTTTCAACCACTTCCCAGGTTCCCTTGAAGCCCGGCCTCAAGATCATCCGGTCGCCCGGCTTCAGATGCACCGGCTCACCGCCGTCCTCCGTCACGATCGAATGGCCTGACAGCAGGCTGAAATATTCCCACTCTTCGTAGACGATCCGCCATTTGCCGGGTGTTGCCTCCCAGATTCCGGAATAAAGACCGCCGTCGGTCTCCTCCAGATTCCAGGTGCGAAATTGCGGATCGCCGGAGACGATCCGAGCGGCCTCCGGGGCGCCGAACTCGGGTTCGACGCCATCGATGTTGAAGGTGATGAAATTCGCCGCAACCATCATAAACCCTCCGCCGCCAGTGTCTTTCGCGGCAAACGTCTGCGCGCGAATGTTCGAAATCTTTGCAATTTGTCTCTCGTCGCACAGGGCATTTACCGCCCTTGGGAACTGAGCCCTTTTCCCATCACCTTGAGCGACATTTGTGAAGATGGCGGTTAGGATTGACGGCAGTGCTTTCAGTTGTGAGAATTTTGCCAGTCTTGGCAGCGGTCGTATTTGACACAATGCTCCTGGTAGGAGCCGCTTGAAAGAGGGGCTATCTTGGCGCGGCTGAGCGCAGGTCCGGTCGCCGCTCTGTCACTCCGACGGGGACAATTGTCAGAGCAGCGATACCCGCTTCATCGGCTGCAAGCAGAAGCGCCTCGCGGAATCGTTCCGGGCTAATTTTGCCGGTAATTGCATCGACACATGCTTTTACGGCAGCGACGTATTCCTCGCCGTCATCAGAAGGCCAATCGTTGATCAGGAGATGTGCCGCATCGCCGAGCGTCCGGACGATCTTGCGTGCTGCCGGACCGCGCAAAGCAAGCGCGACCGGCGTGAATGCCCCTGACGTATTCCAGCACATCGTCCCCGACCCCTCAAGGCATGGTTACCGCAATCCTAACCGCGCAACATACGCTTGTTTTCTGAAATTTGGAATTGAAAACTGAGCAACAAAACCGCTTCAACGTGAAGTAGCGGGAACTAAAGAAAAGGGCTTAAGGACCTCCTATCCGAACGCCCTGAGGCTCGGCAGCAATTGATCCTACCGATTTGCAACGGTCGCCACCGAAGCGCAGCCGTTCAGAGTTTGGCACGAAGCCCATAGCCGCCATGATGGTCCAGTCAGTTCCTGTGGGTGCTGGTCACTCTGACATAATAGCCGTCGGGGTCGACAAGGCGAAAGTCGGGCAGTCCCCAAGGCTGCATGGCGAGGGCGGAAAGTGGCCAGCCGCTCTTCCGCCTTGCGATAGGCATCCTGGACATCAGTGACCTTCAAGACAATCTCGACGCCGAGGCCGACCCTGTCGCCGATTTCGCCGCGTAACGGATGATCGCTCGAAAGGACGCTTCGCGAATTGATCGCGATGACGGCGTCGCCGTTTCTCACCATCGTATATCCCGTGCTCGCCGAGCCCTCGACTTCAAAGCCAGGACTCGCTGGTAGAAATCAATCGATGTCTGAGGCGTTTGGACAAACAACTCCAAAGTCAGGTGCAACTGCGCCTCCCTCTCTATGCTTTTAGCAGAACAAGCGGACGAACGCCGCACTGGAACGGCCAAACTTCAACTGCCTGGTCCGGATCAAATAGGCCGCCGCAATTCGCAAAGGACTCGTTCCACTCCCTGTTCCAGCGTCAGGTTCGATGTGTCGAGAATTTCGCAGCCGTATGCCGCTGCTTCATGCCGTAGGAAGGCGGCCCAGTTCATCATATCCGGATTTGCCAACTCAGGCTGGCCTCGATCAATCAAAAGGCGCCTGGCTCGGGTCTCGTCGTCGCAATCGATCAAGATACAGGAATGCGAACCGATCCCGGCACGTGCGGCCGCTTCGGCCAGAAAGGAAAAACGCGACTGGCCCTCGAATAGGACGCTGCGCCCTTCTGCCAGAAGCGGCGACAGTCGCGACATCCAGGCTAAAGTGGCCGCTCTCTGCCATCCTTCGACGGAGCCGAATTGACCAACCATCTCCTCGACGGGCGGAACCCCGGTGCGGTCCTGGTAAAAGACGTCGTGCTCTTGCCCATGCAGCCGCTCAATAGCTTCGGCGATTGTCGTTTTTCCGGCCCCCGATGCGCCAGTGAGAATGACGAGAGCCATGATTGCTCCATCCACCGCAGTCAGCAAAAGGTATCAGCAAGGAAGCGTCGGTCGTATTCCAAAGATCGTCGGGACATTACGACGTCCGCCGCGAAGGCGAGCGAGGGCCGCCTCTTCAACGGACGCGGCACTTCAAAGGCGAGACCCTTAGATCGCTCGTCGAGCGCGCCGGCGTCTTCGGTCGCGAGGCTATTGCGCGAACTCTGGGACTACCGCAGCACCATCGTCACATGAGCAGGCGCTGGAGGCCCTCGGTCAAGAAGTGAGGCGACCCGCCGAAATACGAACAAGTCGCGTGACCTAACTCCGCCAATCAGAGAAGCACCATCTATCGCCTACTAGACTTTGTTACTGGCCTCGTATCGGATTTCGAGTGCGCTGAGATTCGCGATGTTCCCATGCCTCGGAGCGATTAATGGAGGGCTGTGGGCGCAGGCGCGATCAGGGGGAACCGCGCGATTAATATACTGGTGAGTTCCTCCTGGGTGCGATGGCCGCGATTGAAAAGGTCGATTGCCGCGCTGCAGATCATTTCCGATGTCTTGTCGTCCGGTTTGGCCTTGTAGTGCCTAAACCAAGATTGAACGGACAGCGAGAGCACGGCCCATTCTGTTTCTTGGACGCTCGTGATCAACATTCCTCATCTCCTCACAAGTTGAAACGCGGCAGCTTTGCAGGGCTTTACAAGTGAGCCTGCAATCCCATTTGTGCCGTGACGTTGAAGAATATCTCCTGCCATTCAGTGCGAGATGATCGCACGACCGCTGGAGGCCAGATGCTGTGTAATGGCGCGCCGTATTTCAGTAACCGTGTCGAAGAGCCTGTTGTCCAGGTCGATGACATTGAAGCGGACAGCGATGAATTTGAGGCGGTTTTCCACGGGGACCGCGATCCCGACTTCCTGACCATTGAATACGACAGCTTGCTTTTGCATAACAAACCTCGGGCGCGCCACACGGGAGCACCATCTTAGAAAAGTGGAACAAAGGGTTTAGGACGCGTCAGATTGCCGTCGTAGGTCGGTATCGGATCGAGACGAGATCACGCATTCGCTGCACCACCGCGAAGAAACGAAGACGGACAAACAAAGTCATGATCCTCCCTCAAGCGAGGTCAAACGATCGCTGAGCAGCGCCAACAAGCGCCGACATTTCGGAACTTCTCGCTAAAAAACGTAGTCGAGAAATTTCAAGTAAGCAACTGATTTTTGTATTTATTTAGCGCTTTAAATCGTATGACAATTACCGCAGGTGCGAAGTTATAGATGATGTACGTTCATCCAACCTGTCGTCGAGGCCGGCTGGTGGGACCGACGTAAGCGACAGGGCCGTTATTGGGCAGGTCGAAGACCCAGTACGAACGATAGCTAGCGCCAATGTTTGCGGGGCTAACCGGCATAACAGGGGCGATGTTCCGCTCCTGCGCTGCCTTCCAGAAGCTGCCGGGACCTACCTTCATGATGGCGGTACGCCTTCCGTTATGGCTTCTCGGACCTAAGTCCCTATCGCGAACCAAATTACCAGTTCGCTGTTTCCTTCGTATCACGAAGGAGGACTGCCATGAGCTTTGAGCCTGAAAGCCTAGCCAACGATCAGCTTGCGAGCGTGCAGGCCGCGGTGTCAGCGGAACCAGAGCTGGAAAGCTCGTCCATCTCTGTAAGCATGGTCGGCAGAAGCGTCCTGTTGGAGGGCTATGTGGCCGGCTACGGTGATCGGGAGAAGGCGACGGCGATCGCCGCTTTGATCGCGGGCCCGGAGAACGTGCGTGATAGGATGCAGGACCGGGAAGAGATAAACGGGTAACGCGTCACCAAGCGGGAACTTTCCGACCGGTATTGTGGTCACCGCCGGTTCGCCGCCGCCTTATCCGCCTTGCTAGATGACATGTTTGTGACGTAGAGCTGTCCCATCACCGCGACGCAGGAAATCGGCTGACACTATATTGCTTGAGCGCGAAACAACGGTACGTACAACGTCGCCGCGGCGGACCGTGTACCAGGCTGCGGGAGTTTGCCCGACGGCTCGGGCGGACGAAACGCCTCTAGTGCTTGTGCGGAGCAAACGCACGGTGACTGGGGATTCCCAAAGGCACGATCGAGGATGGCGAGGCCAGTGCCCAGACCGCCGAGCGCGAAGCTTTCGAAGAAGCCGGAATAATTGGCTCGGCGGTCACGAAGCCAGTGGGTCATTTCGAATACGAAAAAGAGAGTAATGGCACCCAATACCACGTTACTGTCCATATCCTATCGGGAAGCGGCTTGCGGTCGATATTCCGAAAGCGGAGTTCTGGAGCGGCTTTGCGTTCCGTTGCTGGGCAGCCCGCCCCGTTGTCCTCCACTGCAATAATTATGTCTGGTCCTTCCATGGCCGGCGTAATCTCAACGCTTCCGCCCTTGTCGTTCGGGAAGGCATACTTGAAAGCGTTTGTGACCACCATCAGACTGATTGACCAGGCCTTGTTGGAGGAAACGAGTAGTTGCGGGCTGCTGCCCTCAGGGCGATTGGTCTCACATCGCGCAGCAGATCGGCCAACCCCTGCGCCAGCCATTCCAGGTTGTCGGCGATGTCGACTGAGGCGCAAAAGCGAGGCCACGGCAGCCAGGACAATCAGATCTTCGAGAGCGCCTGCTCTAGATCGGCGATGATGTCCTTGACGTCTTCAATGCCGATGGAAAGCCGCACCACGTCGGGTCCGGCACCGGCGGCGATCTTCTGCTCGTCACTCAGTTGCCGGTGCGTCGTCGAGGCCGGATGAATGACGAGCGAGCGGGTGTCGCCGATATTCGCAAGATGGGAGAAGAGCTCAACTCCTTCGACCAGCGTCTTACCAGCCTCATAACCGCCCCGGACGCCGAAGGTGAAGACAGAGCCTGCGCCCTTCGGCGAATAACGCTGCTGCATGGCATGGTTCGGATCGTCTTCGAGGCCGGCATAATTCACCCAGGCGATCTTGCTGTGCGCCTTCAGCCACCGGGCGACGGCGATGGCATTGTCGCTGTGGCGCTGCATCCTGAGCGGCAGTGTTTCGATGCCGGTGAGGATCAGGAAGGCATTGAAGGGCGAAATCGCTGGGCCGAGATCGCGCAGGCCGAGCACGCGGGCAGCGATCGCGAAGGCGAAATTGCCGAAAGTCGCGTGTAGAACCATGCCGTTATATTCCGGCCGCGGGCTCGACAGCATCGGGTAATTGCCTGACTTCGACCAGTCGAAGGTACCGCCGTCGACGATAAGGCCGCCCATGGAATTGCCGTGGCCGCCGAGAAATTTGGTCAGCGAGTGCACGACGATATCGGCGCCGTGCTCGATCGGACGGATGAGATAGGGTGTTGCCATCGTGTTGTCGACGATCAGCGGCAGGCCGTGGCGATGCGCGACGTCGGCAATGGCGGCGATATCGACGAAGGTGCCGCCCGGATTGGCAAGGCTTTCGATAAAGATGCCGCGGGTCTTGTCGTCGATCTGGCTTTCGAAGCTCGCCGGATCGGCGGAATCGGCCCATCGCACCTGCCAGCCGAAATTCTCGAAAGCATGGCCGAACTGATTAATCGAGCCGCCATAGAGCTTGCGGGCGGCGATGAAATTTTCGCCCGGGCGCATGATGGTGTGGAAGACGATCATCTGCGCCGCGTGGCCGGAGGCGACGGCAAGGGCCGCCGTACCGCCCTCAAGCGCGGCGACGCGTTCCTCGAGCACGGCCTGCGTCGGGTTCATGATGCGGGTGTAGATATTGCCGAAGGCCTGTAGGCCGAAGAGGGCGGCGGCATGATCGGAATCGTTGAAGACGAAAGCGGTCGTCTGGTAGATCGGCGTCACCCGTGCGCCGGTAGCCGGATCGGGCTGAGCGCCTGCGTGGACCGCCAAGGTGTTGAATCCAGGATCGTTCTTGGCCATGTCGCCCTCCGAATTGTTGCTCACAGGGCAGGATCATAGCTTGTCGCCGACGAAAGTTAACCGCGATCCGTTTCAACCCTTGGGCGTTCGGTGGAAAATCCGTCTCAGGGCAGCCCCCATCAGGCAATGAGACGAGGATATTCGATCGCCGGGCAGCGGTTCATCACCACTTTAATGCCGGCAGCCTCCGCCTTTGCCGCCGCGGCATCGTTGCGGACGCCAAGCTGAGCCCAGATCACCTTCGGCAACGGCCTCAGCGCCAACGCCTCCTCAACGACCCCATCGAGATATTCGGCGGCGCGAAAGACATCAACCATATCGATCGGCACCGGAACGTCGGCAAGACGGGCGTAGACGGTGCGGCCCTGTATCTGTTTGCCCGCCTGCCCCGGATTGACCGGTATGACCTCATAGCCGCGCGACAGCAGATAGCCCATGACGCCGTTGCTCGGCCGGGCCGGATTGGGCGAGGCACCGGTCAGCGCGATGGTCTTTACCGACTGCAGGATTCCGGCGAGATAATCATCCGTGTAGGCGTCGTGATCCATTTCCGTTTCTCCATTCCGGCAGCGCCTGTGAGCCTGCCGGCATTTTTTTGCATTTCGGCAGAACCGGCTGCACGTGTTTGCGTATATAAGAGTTGAATGGCTCTGAGGATGATTCAATGAGAAAAATTGCTCTTGCCCTCATGCTTGTGCTCGCCGCATCACCGGCAGCAGCGATCTCGCGCTACAATCCGCTCACCATGAGCTGCGCCGGCGTGCGGGCGGCCATCCACAATCAGGGCGCCGTGATCTTCCGCTACCAATCTCCCCGCGGGCTGCCGCTTTATGATCGCTACGTGCGCAACAGCAATTATTGTGACGCGACCGATTATGCGGAATGGACCCATATCCCGACAAAGGACGATCCACGCTGCCCGGTTCTGAACTGCCAAAGCCTAGACAACCTTGACGGGATGCTCCTCGTTCCGCATCATCAGCTCTGACCTCCCCGCCGCCGCAACCCCTGCAGGCGCCGATCGCCTTCCGCGCTTGCAAACAGGCTTCCAGTTCAATCGCGCGATGCGAACTCTCTGAGAACATACAATCTGAAGCTTCTTTTTTCGCGTATATCAAAGTTATAGAAGAATATCTGTATTTCAGCAGCATAGAAAGATCCGCCATGGAATTCCCTCAGCTGCTTTCCCCTTCCATTCCCCATAAGGTCACCATATGTTCTCTCGTCCATTAGAAACATCTCATAGTTGAGAAGATCGCGTGGATTGAACGCATATCGCGCGCACGTAAAACTTGTCGTCATACCCCGCCATTGTTTGCATATTGAAAGAATGATATTGGAGCCGAGAACGCATCCGCGACCGCGGCAATGCATTTCGTGCAAATATCAGTTGTCTTTCCAGAATTCTGCCCCGTCGGGGCGAGGCGCTTCGCCTTCTTCCGCAGCACCGGACCTATCCCTTGCCTCTCGACGTCATCCTGCTCGTTCTGTTCGGTGCGTTGCTGCATGCGACATGGAACGCGATTGTCAAAGCGGGCAGCGATAAATCCCTGGATGCGGCGTTGATTTCGGCCGGCGGCGCAGTGTCCGCGTTGCCGTTTCTGGCATTTCTGCCGTTGCCACAAAGCGCGGCCTGGCCGTTCATCGGCGCCTCGGCCATCCTGCAGTTCGCCTATTTCCAGCTGGTTGCCGCCGCTTACCGAGCCGGTGATATCGGCCTCGTCTATCCGATGATGCGTGGTTGCGCACCGTTGCTGGTTGCCGCGACAAGCGGCATCGTCCTGCGCGAACATCTTTCCGGCGCCGCTCTTGCCGGCATCATGACGATTTCAGCCGGCGTCCTGACGCTCGCCCTGGAGGCTCGGCGCAGCAGCGGCCATGCGGTCGCCTTCTCGATTGCCAATGCGTTCGTCATCGCCAGCTATACTTTTGTCGATGGCATCGGCGCACGCCTTTCAGGCAGTGCGGTTTCCTATACGTTGTGGATGTCGCTGCTGCCGCCGATACTGCTGTTTGCCTGGGCGGCATCCCAGCGCGGCAGCTTGACGGTGTTGCATCACGTTCGCCGCAACTGGTGGCGCGGCCTGATCGGCGGCGCGGGATCGATTGCATCCTATGGGCTGGCACTTTGGGCGATGACGAAGGCGCCGGTAGCGACCGTTGCCGCACTGCGGGAAACTTCGATCCTCTTTGCGCTGGTGCTCTCCGTTGCCGTCTTCAAGGAAAAAGCCGGCATCTGGCGTTACGTCGCCGGCGTCGTCATCGCGGTCGGCGTGCTGGTTCTGAAACTCGCCTAATCATTCGCCCTTCC
The DNA here is from genome assembly GCF_030182485.1 of Rhizobium atlanticum. NCBI lineage: Bacteria > Pseudomonadati > Pseudomonadota > Alphaproteobacteria > Hyphomicrobiales > Rhizobiaceae > Rhizobium > Rhizobium atlanticum. The sequence continues at coordinate 222,860 of NZ_JAQJCJ010000005.1, read as the reverse complement.
ATTCCGGCTTGCGCTTGCCGAGAAAGGCGCCGATCCCTTCCTGCGCGTCCTGCGTCAGCATGTTGTCCACCATCACCATAGCGGCATAATCATAGGCCGCCACCACCGGCAGTTCGAGCTGCCGATAAAACGCTTCCTTGCCGATTTTCAGGATCAGTGGCGATTTGCCGGCAATCACAGCGGCATATTTGGAAACGACCTGCGCAAGATACTGCTTCGGCACGATGCGGTTGACGAGGCCGAAATCCTTGGCGGTCGAGGCGTCGATCGTCTCAGCGGTCAAGAGCATCTCTATAGCCTGCTTACGATGCGCGGCACGGGAAACGGCCACCATCGGCGTCGAACAGAACAGGCCGATATTGACGCCCGGCGTGCAGAACGTCGAAGTGTCGGTGCAGATCGCCAGATCGCAGGATGCGACGAGCTGACAGCCCGCAGCCGTTGCAAGCCCATCGACCTCGGCGATGACAGGTTTTGGCAGATGCGCAATCTTCAGCATCAAATCGGCGCAGAGCCTGAAGCTTTTCTCGAAGAAAGCAGCGCCCTGATCTTCGTCGACGCGATGAGCCGTGAGTTCCTTAAGGTCGTGGCCGGCGGAAAAAACGGCGCCGGTCGAGGCGATGACGACGACGCGCACATCCAAATCCGCCTCCGCCTTTTCGAGCTCGGCCATCAGCGCTTGGAGAAGCGCGATCGACAGCGCATTAGCCGGCGGGTCGTTAAGCATGAGCCGCAGCACGCCGTCGCGCAACGAGCGGAGCAACAATCCGTCAGTCCTGTCCGCTTCCTTTCGGAAGGATACGATTTCAGCCATGATGCTGCTCCCTGCGCTCGATTTCCACACAGCCGTTCTGCCACACGGCGCCGCCCATTTCGAGCAGGATACGCCGTCGCAGTCAAAACCAGAACCATGATTTCGATCGCTCTGCCTTCGCCTGCGCAGGGGTCAGACCGATATCGCGAAGCTCGTCATCGGTGAGTTCCGACAGCTTGCGGCGGCTGCGACGCTTTTCGAGCCGACACTCTATAGCCGCCAGCAGCCGCCTGCCCCAGCGCGCCCTCTCGCGGCGTTTCAGCCGAAGGGCGCTGCCCAAGCTTTCGTCGAATTCCACGGTCATCCTTCATCCTTTCCTGACGGACGAAAGATGCGCTGGAAGACGCAGCGAAAGAAGCTTATGGGTATTATTATATGCATAAGGATTTCTTTGGCATGCTCCTCAATCTTGATCAGCTTGCGACGTTCATCAATGTCGCCGACCTCGGCAGCTTTACGGCTGCGGCCGACAAGGAAGGCGTGACGCAGCCGGCCGTCAGCCTGCAGATCAAGGGGCTCGAAAAGCGGCTCGGCGTCAGGCTGATCGAGCGCGTCGGGCGGCGGGCGCAACCGACGGCGGCGGGCATCGACCTGCTTTCGCATGCAAGGCGTCTGCTTCAGCAGGCAGCCGCGGCGGAAGAAGCGATGATGCCCCACAGGGATGGCGCCAGCGGCCGGGTGCGCATCGGCAGCGGCGGCACGGCATCGATCCATCTGCTTCCCCGCGCCATCGCCGCCGCCCGGCAGTCCATGCCTGGCCTCGAAATCACCGTCTCGATCGGCAATGCCGAAGATATCCTGCGCGATCTGGAAGCCAACAGCCTCGACATCGCCGTTGTGGCCCTGCCAGCATCGGGACGGAACTTCGAGATCGAACCCTTCTACGAAGAGGAATTGCTGGCTGTCGCCCCCGCGGGCAGCCCCGTGCCCGAGGGTGGACCGGACCCGGCCTTCATGCGCGGCAGGACGCTGCTGCTTTACGAGGGCGGCAATACGAGGCGGGCAATCGACGCGTGGCTAGCCGCCCCGGATATCAGGATCCGACCGGCGATGGAGTTCGGCAGTATCGAAGCGATCAAGGAACTGGTGGCCGTCGGACTCGGCTGGTCGATCCTGCCGGGGTTAGCGGTGAAGCGCGACCGCGCCGGTCTCCTGACGACATCGTCGCTGCAGCCGAAGCTGACACGCCGCCTCGGCATGGTTCTTCGCCGGGACAAACATCTGACACGCGGCCTCCGGGAAATGATAAAAAGCCTGCGTTCCTTTGAGGATTAGCGATGGTTTTCGACCGACGGCGGCGCAACGCTGAAAACTTTAAACGGGCAAATATTCAGCCTGATTGTGGGGTACCACAACACCACACAGATAAACGTTTGTTTTCACTTGTTCTTTTTTCTGACGGTCGCGAAAGCCGATATTGACCCTGGGTCACATTGCCTTTATACACCGCGACAGAACGCAGCCCGTCCGGGACTGCTTTCTTTTTGGCAGGTTCGCGCTTGCCAATCCAAGCAACAAGAAACGCCCTTAAAGCCCTCGGGCCAAGGGTCCTAAAAGAGAGTATTGACATGGCAACCTTCTCACAGAAGCCTGCAGAGGTGGAGAAGAAGTGGGTGATCATCGACGCCGAAGGGCTGGTCGTTGGCCGTCTCGCTTCCATCATCGCTATGCGCCTGCGCGGCAAGCACAAGGCAACCTTCACGCCCCATGTTGACGACGGCGACAACGTCATCGTCATCAATGCCGACAAGGTGGTTTTCACCGGCAAGAAGTATTCCGACAAGGTCTACTACTGGCACACCGGTTATGCCGGCGGCATCAAGGAGCGCACCGCACGTCAGATCATTGAAGGCCGCTTCCCCGAGCGCGTCCTCGAAAAGGCCGTCGAACGCATGGTTCCGCGCGGCCCGCTCGGCCGTCGCCAGATGAAGAACCTTCGCGTTTACGCCGGTCCCAACCATCCCCATGAAGCCCAGCAGCCGGTCGCCCTCGACGTTGCCGCGCTCAACAAAAAGAACGTAAGGAGCGCCTGATCATGGCTGACCTCTCCTCCCTGAAGGATCTCGGCACATCTTCCGAAGCTGCCGCTCCGGCCCACGTCCGCAAGGTCGATTCGCTCGGCCGCTCCTACGCGACCGGCAAGCGCAAGGACGCCGTCGCCCGCGTTTGGGTCAAGGCCGGCTCCGGCAAGATCATCGTCAACGGCAAGGACTTCACGGCTTACTTCGCCCGTCCGGTGCTGCAGATGATCCTGCGCCAGCCGATTGTCGCAGCTGCCCGTGACGGCCAGTTCGACATCATCGCAACCGTTGCCGGCGGCGGTCTTTCCGGCCAGGCCGGCGCTGTTCGCCACGGCCTCTCCAAGGCGCTGACCTACTTCGAACCGGGCCTGCGCTCGGTACTGAAGAAGGGCGGCTTCCTGACCCGTGACAGCCGCGTCGTCGAGCGCAAGAAGTACGGCAAGGCAAAGGCCCGCCGCTCCTTCCAGTTCTCCAAGCGTTAATCGTTTCGGACAGACGGAATTACGAAGGCCGGGGAAACCCGGCCTTTTTGTTTGGGCGTTTGATGAATTCCGGAATCGCCTCGCCGGTCGCCATTGCCGCACTCCGGTTCTGCTGGTAGAAATCCGACAGAACGCTTCGCAAACGAGCGGAGCCGCAATCAAGGTCGCATCATGGGAACAACCAAGTCCGCAGACAACTAAGCCGCAACAACTTTGCGCTGTTGTTGCGGCATCTGTCCCAGCAAATCCGATACTGATGAAAGACAGATCGCCGCCGAATGAAATCATTTGAGCGGATCTTACCCATGTCTTATCCGAAAATTCCGTCGTGGAATTATTCCGTGCCGGCAAGCTTGTTGCTGATGGCTCCTTTCGACATCCTGGCGTCGCTTGCCATGGACATCTATCTGCCGGTTGTGCCGACGATGCCCCAGGCGCTCGGCACCTCGCCTGAAGTCATCCAGTTGACCCTCAGCCTCTATATGCTTGTGCTCGGCGTCGGCCAGATTGTCTTTGGTCCGATCTCCGACATCGTCGGGCGGCGGCCCGTGCTGATCGGCGGGGCGGCACTATTTGCCGTTGCGTCCTGTCTGCTTGCCGGGGCCTCATCCGCACTTCTCTTCGTGGCCTTGCGATTGTTGCAGGCGATCGGCGCCTCGGCGGCTGTTGTCGCCACCTTCGCAACAGTGCGCGACGTCTACGCCGAGCGGCCGGAAAGCAGCGTGATCTATAGCCTGCTCGGTTCGCTGCTATCGCTTGTGCCTGCGTTCGGGCCGGTCGTCGGCGCGGTGGTTGCCGACCACTATGGGTGGCGAGCCATCTTTCTCGTCATCGGCCTGCTGTCGATCATTGCAACTCTCAATGCCAGCATGCGCTGGCATGAAACCCGCCCGGTTACGTCGGCGACAACCATCGCAATAGGTCCGATCCTCGCGAGCTTTCCCTTCTGGATCTACACGACCGGCTTCAGCGCAGCGATGGGAGCTTTCTTCGTCTTCTTCTCGACCGCGCCCCGCATCCTGATCGATCGGGCCGGTTTTTCCGGCATCAGCTTCAGCTTCGTCTTTGCTTCAGTGGCATTGGTGATGATTGTGACGGCGCGCCTTGCCAAACGGTTCATCACACGCTGGGGCATCGCAGGGAGCCTCGCAAGAGGCATGGCGCTGCTGCTTGTCGGCGCGGTGATGCTTGCCATGGGAGAGGTGTTTTTGCAGGAACCGCTTGTGCGCCTCATTCTGCCGATGTGGATCATCGCCATCGGCATTGTATTTGCGACAGCCGTTACGGCCAATGGTGCACTTGCCGCATTCGGCAATAGCGCGGGAACGGCCGTGGCGCTCTACTTCTGCGTCGAAAGCCTGCTGGTCGGTGCTGCAGGCACATTGTTCGTGGTTCTGCTCGACGGCGACACGGCCTGGCCGCTGGCGGCCTATACCGGGGCGGCAGCGTTGATAACCCTGGCTGGATTGCGCCAGCTTGCCCGGAAGGCCGTCTGAGGCCGCAGAATTGCGGCAGCGCCAACCGCAGAGCGACCGTCAAGCGGGGATCGCTTGAAATCTCGGCGCACCTCGCCTACCCCTTACCGGCCCCGAACGGAAACATCCATTCCTTTCGGGGATCGGGCAGTCGTGACCGGTGGCCAGGCGATATAAGGTCGACATCGAATGCGATTATGCTAGCGCGGACAGAGAAGGAGCCCCCCTTGGCGAACAAGACCATCGATCATGCCTTCACAGCGACCAACCTCACTTCGGCCGCCAGCGATCCCACCTTTGCCGGCGCTCTGTCCTTCATGCGCCGCCGCTTCACCAAAGAACTTGCCGGCGTCGATGTCGCCGTCTGGGGCATCCCCTTCGACGCCGCCACATCGAACAGACCGGGCACGCGCTTCGGCCCGCAGGCGATTCGGCGCGCCTCGGCGATATTCGACAACGATGCGCAATATCCCTTCAACCGCGAACTGTTTGCCGACATGGCGGTGATCGACTATGGCGATTGCCTGCTCGACTACGGCAACCATCAGGACACGCCCGGCGCCATCGAACGCCAGGCCAATGCGATCCTCGACAGCGGCGCCTTTCTGCTGACGCTGGGCGGCGATCATTACGTCACTTGGCCGCTGCTGAAAGCCCATGCGGCAAAACACGGGCCTCTCGCGCTGGTGCAGTTTGACGCTCACCAGGACACCTGGTTCGACGAAGAGCGGCGCATCGACCATGGCTCCTTCGTGGCGCGGGCCGTGCGTGAAGGCATCATCGATCCCGACCGCTCGATTCAGATCGGCATCCGTACCCATGCGCCGGAGGATTGCGGCATCAATATTCTCTATGGTCATCAGGTCGAGGAGATGAGCGGCGGCGACATTGCCTCGGCGATCATCTCTCATACGCGCGGCGCCCCCGCCTATCTCACCTTCGATATCGATTGCCTGGATCCTGCCTTTGCCCCAGGCACCGGCACGCCGGTTGCCGGCGGTCCGTCGAGCGCCAAGATCCTCTCGGTGCTGCAGCGTCTGCACCAACTCGATATCCGCGGGGCCGACGTGGTCGAAGTGGCGCCGCCTTACGACCATGCCGATATCACCGCCATTGCGGGGGCAACGGTGGCAATGTATATGCTTGGCCTTCATGCCGAGCGGCGCGCCATTGCGGCGTCACAAGGCTGATTTATCATCGTTCAAATTGAATCCGGAAATCCTCAGAACCCATTGAAAGCGCAGGTCTAACATGGCACCGAAAATCTTCATCGATGGCGAACACGGCACAACGGGTCTGCAGATCCGTACGCGCATGGCCGGCCGCCGCGATGTCGAGCTTCTGTCCATTCCCGAGGACGAGCGGCGCAACGCCGCCATGCGCGAGGACATGCTGAACAGCGCCGATATCGCCATTCTGTGCCTGCCTGACGACGCGTCGAAGGAAGCGGTTCAGATGGTTTCGGGCAACAACAACGTGCGCGTTATCGACACCTCGACGGCCTTCCGCGTCAATTCCGGCTGGGCCTATGGCTTTGCCGAAATGGACGGTGCACAGGCCGACAAGATCAAGGCCGCCCGTTTCGTCTCCAATCCCGGCTGCTATCCGACAGGCGCGATCGGCCTCATTCGGCCGCTGCGCGCCGCCGGCATTCTGCCGGATGGCTATCCGGTGACGGTCAACGCGGTTTCCGGTTATACCGGCGGCGGCAAGCAGATGATCGCGCAGATGGAAAACCCAGATCATCCGGATGCGATCACCGCGCCGCATTTCCTCTATGGCCTGCCGCTCACTCACAAACATGTGCCGGAGATGACCGTGCACGGCCTACTCGACCGCGCACCGATCTTCTCGCCGTCGGTCGGCAAATTCGCACAGGGCATGATCGTGCAGGTGCCGCTGCATCTCGACAATCTCGCCGAGGACGCGACGATGGAAAGCATCCACGCGGCACTGGTTGCCCATTATGCCGGACAGGGCATCGTCACCGTCGTGCCGCTCGCCGAAAGCAAGGCGCTCCCCCGCGTCAACGCCGTCGAGCTCGAGGGCAAGGACACGATGAAACTCTTCGTCTTCGGTACGCCGGGTGGTTCCCAGGTCAATCTTGTGGCGCTGCTCGACAACCTCGGCAAGGGTGCCTCGGGTGCTGCCGTGCAGAACATGGACCTGATGCTCGCCAGCTAAGGCCATGATGCTGGATAGGCTTGTCGCCGACATGCAGACGTGGTTTGCCGCCGCCCTGCCCGGTCACGGCATTTATGCGCTGATGGCGTTTGCCTTGATCGCGGGGCTAGCCCGCGGCTTTTCCGGTTTTGGCGCAGCGTTGATCTTAGTCCCGCTCGGCGGCGCCATCGTTGGCCCGAAGCTGGTCTCGCCGATCCTGCTCGTCATCGACGGCATCGCCACACTTGGGATGATCCCACCCGCCTGGCGCGACGCCAACCGGTCCGAAGTTTTCGTCATGGCGGCTGGTGCGGCACTCGGCGTCCCGGCCGGCACGGCGCTGCTGGCGCTGCTCGACCCGACGCTGCTGCGCTGGAGCGTCACGATCATCGCCATCAGCCTGCTCGCGCTTCTCGTATCGGGATGGCGCTACCAAGGCGCGCCGTCAGCGCCGCTCAGCAGCGGCGTCGGCCTGATCGCCGGACTTTTCAGCGGCGCCGCGCAGCTCGGCGGACCACCTGTCGTTGCCTACTGGCTCGGCGGCAAGAGCGACTTCGCGCGCGTCAGAGCGAATGTCGTGCTGTATTTTTCGACCTCGTCCGTCTTCAGCGCCATCAGCTATTATATCGGCGGTCTGTTCGTGCCCGCTGTCTTCGCCCTCACCGTCGTTATCCTGCCGAGTTATGCGCTGGGTCTCTATGGCGGCTCGAAACTGTTCGGGCTTGCCGAGGAGCGGACCTCCCGCATCGCCTGCTACATGCTGATCGCAGCGGCAGCCATCATCGGCATGCCGCTGCTCGACGGCGTGCTGCGTTAGAACGAATGACAGCCTCCCGCTTTCAATCGCGTTCGGTGATCATCGTCTCGTGCGGGTATTCGCCGTAAAAGCCACGCCAGTTGGCGACGGCGAAACCGAATACAACAAGCGCGCCGGCCTGATGCAGCAGGCCCCAGTGAAGCGGCACCTGCATCAGTAGCGTGGCAATGCCGATCGCCGCCTGAACGGTCACCAGCGCGAAAAGCACGACGGCGCGGCGGGCATGGGTGGTCCAGGGTGCGGCGCGAAGGGCGATCACCATGTTGATCAGCACCAGTGCGAAGAGCGTATAGGCGCCGATGCGGTGGATGAACTGCACTGTCTTCGGGTTCTCGAAGGCATTGATCCAGAAGGGCTGCTGAATGAGCAGATCGGAGGGAATGACGGCGCCATCCATCAATGGCCAGGTATTGTAGGAAAAACCGGCATCGAGTCCCGCCACCAGGGCACCGAGATAGATCTGGAACAGCGCGAAAATGGCGATCACGGCAGCGAAGCCGCGCGAGCTGCGTGCCGGCGCCGGATCGTTGGAGTGCGGCGACAGCCCGCGCATGATCCACATGCAGCCGGCAAAGATTAGGCAGGCCATGACGAGATGCGTCGCCAGCCGGTACTGACTGACATCAGTGCGAATGGAAAGGCCTGAGGACACCATCCACCAGCCGATGAAACCCTGCAGGCCGCCGAGCGCCAGGATGCCGACGAGCGGCCAGCGCAGGCGTTTCTCGATCCGCCCCGTCAGCCAGAAAAAAAGAAGCGGCAGCGCGAAGATCACGCCGATGCCGCGGGCGATCAGCCGGTGCGCCCATTCCCACCAGAAGATGCTCTTGAATTCGTCGACGGTCATGGAACTGTTCAATTGCTGAAATTCGGGAATGCGCTGGTAGAGGCGGAACTCCTCTTCCCATTCCGCGGCCGACAGCGGCGGAACGACGCCATGGATCGGCTTCCACTCGGTGATCGAGAGGCCGGAATTGGTGAGCCGCGTTGCCCCTCCGACGAGCACGAGACAAAAGAGCGCCAAAAGCACAAAGCCGAGCCACAGCCGCAAGGCGCGGCGGGCGCGGTTCTGCTTGCGTACTTCGCTCAGGATCGCCTGTTCCGTGGTGAGGTCCGCGACGGCCATGATGTCTCCTTCTATCCGGCAGTTGATTTGCCCCACCGGCTCATGCAAAACAAGCCCCGAAGCTTTGCGGCATGCCGTCGCGCCGCTCCGCGCTACCCATACAAGAGATAAACAATGCCCGTCCGCCTTCGCAAATTCATCGGCACGATCCTTATCATCGTGCTTGTGCTCGTCTATGCGCTGGTGGCGAACACGATCGCGGTGGCGACGCTCGGCAACGCCCCCTGGTGGGGGCACCTGCTCTACTTCCTTTTGACCGGCCTGCTTTGGGTATTGCCGGCAATGGTGATCATCAAGTGGATGGCCGGGCCGCGGCAACAGTAGGCCATTAACGGCCGAATAACCGTGATCGGCGGAAAACCCCGCCGATGGGCGGCGGTTAAACCAAATATATGTCCTGCACACCTACCTTCCCGTTCAGCATTTTGACCGGAGAGTTCCCGTGCAGACGCAAAAGCTCGATATTGATGAACAGTCGTCAGATGATGGCGCGCTGGCCGATATGGCGATCTCACGCCTGCGCCAGGTGAGTATGAAACTTGCCATGGCAAAAATCGACATCTCGGTTTTCGACGCGATGCAGCCACTGGAGGATGATTGGCGGGCTCTGGAGGTCGATGATCTCCATTCGCTTCATCAAAGCTATGATTGGTGCGCCGCCTGGGTCAATGCCTTTCAGCGGCCGCTGGCAATTCTCAAGGGCACCTATGCCGGCGAGACCGCCTTCATTCTGCCGATCGAGATTGTCAAATCCCGTGGATTGACCGTCGCAAAGTTCATCGCTGCCGATCACAGCAATATCAATACCGGTCTGTTCTCCGGCAATTTCGCCGAAAGTGGCGGGAGCATCGACGCGCAGAAGTTCGCGGCGCAGCTTCGGCAGGCCTTGAAGGGCCATGCAGATCTGCTGCTGCTGCAAAACGTCCCGCTGGAATGGCGCGGGCGGCAGACCCCGCTCACCGGACTGCCGATGGTGCAGAACCAGAACCACGCCTATCAATTGCCGTTGCTCTCCCATTTCGAGGAGACGCTGAAGCAGCTCAACGCCAAGAGCCGACGTAAGAAGTTCCGCGTTCAGTCGAGGCGTCTGGAAGCAGCCGGGGGCGTCGACTACGTCATTCCACAAACATCGCAAGAGCAACACCACCTGCTCGACATCTTCTTCCGCTTGAAGAGTGCTCGCTTCGCGAGCCTTGGCCTGCCCGACGTCTTCGCCGATCGCGAAACTCAGGCCTTCCTGCACAGCCTCATCGACAAGCGAGATGATGCGAGACAGTATTTCGCCCTGCAGATGCATGCGCTGCGGCTGAAGGGCGAAAATAAAGACGGGATCGCCGCGATATCAGGGATTTCGCGCAAGGGCGACCATGTCATATGCCAGTTCGGGGCGATCGACGAAGACCTTGTACCGGATACGAGCCCCGGCGAGTTCCTATATTGGCAGGCGATCGCCGGGCTGCATGGCAGAGGTGTCGCGCTGTTCGATTTCGGCCTCGGCGACCAGACCTATAAGCGTTCCTGGGCACCAGTGGAGACCGCGCATTATGACGTGGTCGTGCCGGTCTCGCCGTTCGGAGTCGCCGCAGGCGCCGCGCACCGGATCGTCACCCGTAGCAAGGCGCATATCAAGGCGCGTCCCAAACTCTATAAATTGGCCCAGGGCATCCGCGCACGGATCGGCTGAAATCGCTGAACACTTTCGCGCGACATGCGCTAGGCAGCCTGCCCGAGCTCCTGCTCGTCCGCTTGGCCGCCCGACATCAGCACCACGCGCTGATAGCCCGCCGCCTGGAACTCCGTCATCAGGTTAACGAAGATCGTCTCCTCTAGCTGCGGCAGGGAGAGGATAATTTCAACATCCCGGCTGCGCGTCAGCCGCGAGACGCCGGCGACATCGGCCGCACCGCATTCGACCACCACGACGTCGTAGGCGGCGGCGAGCGCATCGAGCAGCAGTGACAGCCGGTCGACACCGCGCATGGCGCGGCGCACGTCGCTCTGGCCCTGCGGGATCAGATGGGCATCGGAAAGCCGATCACCATGGATCGTGTCGCCGAAGGCGGCCTCGCCGCACAGCAGATCGGTGACACCAAGAGCTGTCTGGTCCTCGGCCATCAATTCTGTGGGATAGCCGGAGCCGGTCATATCAATCAGTATGACGCGGCGGCCGGCATCAGCGAGCATGCGCGTCAACGCAACAGTCGCCGCCGAACCGTTGTCGCCAGTTGGAGATATGGCGATTGCCAGCGGCGCGCGGCTGCCCGTGAGGTAGTCCGCAACGGAGGCAATGGAAAATTCATTGTCGTCCTCCGGCGCCTCTTCGGCGGCCGCCGTTTCTTCGATCACGTCCTTTCCGTCATCCTCCGTGACAACGGCGAGCATGCTCGGCTGGACGGGCCTTCTGACGGCTGGGGCGGCCTGCGCCACTTCCCTGTCTTCCGCGACCATTTCCGCCTTGACTGCGTCACGGGACGTATCGACGGCACGAAGCGCCCGACCGCTGAAGAGTTCGGCGAGCATGGTGACGATGGCGCTCAGGATCAGCGTCGCGATGGCCGCGACGACAACGATCGGCACCACCTTCGGGAAATAGGGATCGACCGGCTCGATGGCCCGGGAAACGATACGGGCGTCCGCCGGGCTGGAATTGCTGTCGGCGCGCGAGGCGGCCTCGCGGTAACGAACCAGATAGGTTTCGAGCAGCTGGCGCTGGGCGTTTGCCTCACGCTCCAGCGCGTTGAGGCCAACCTCGTCTTCGCCGGCACGGGCGCTGTTGGCCTGAACCGCGTCCTTCTGGCGCTCGAGCTCGCTTGCGCGGAGGTCGGCAACCTTCGCCTCATTTTCGATGCTGGCCAGAATCTTCTGCGTCTCCTGGCGGATTTGGCGGCGAATATCGGAGAGCTGGGCGCGCAGGCTCTTCAGCCTCGGATGACTGTTGAGGAGGCTGGTTTGCAGATCCGATATTTGCGACTGCAGGCCCGATTCCGTCGCCTTCAGCCGCTGGATCGCCTGGGAAGACATGATGTCAGGCAGCGTATCGGAGGCTTCGCCCGATGACAGCGCATTGCGCACCGCCTGCGCCCTCGCCTCGGCATTGGCCTTGTCGCCCCGCACCCGGGTGAGTTCTGCGGAGATGTCATTAAGCTGCTGGGTGGGGAATGTGGTCGTGCCGTTCGTTTGCAGCAGACCGTGGTTGGTGCGATATTCGGCGACCTTCTTCTCGGCCTCGCTGACCTTCTGCCGCAGGTTTTCGATCTCCGGCTCGAGCCAGCGCGTCGCTTCCGAATTGGAGGCGAGCTTGGCGCCGCTCTGGGTGGAAAGGTAGACGTTCGCCATGGCGTTCGGGATGGCGGCGGCGAGCTTCGGATCCTTCGACGTGAAATTGATGCCGATGACGCGCGAACCCGGCACTTGGTAGACCTGCAGCCGCTCGACGAAAGCGTCGATTACCCGTTCTTCCGGAGGGTTCTCGATCGGATTCTTCTTCAGATGCAGCTTCACCAGGATGCTGCTCATCGCCGAGCCGTTGGCGGCATCGTCGAATTCCGGCAGATTGTAGAGTTTCAGGTCGTTGATCACCTTCTTGAGGAGATCAGCCGATTGCAGGAGCTGCACCTGGCTGGCGATATTCAGCTCGTCCATCAGCGGCCCGGCGCCGGCTTCGTTCGCCTGCTGAGTGCTGGCGAAGGCCGGCGCGCGGGGTTCGATGAGGATGCGTGTTTCGCTGCGATATTGCGGCGAGATGATCTTGGCGCCGGCAAAGGCGACGCCGGCCGCCGCGAGCGTGATCGTCAAAATCCTGAGCCGGCGCGCCCAGACGGCGCGAACCAGCTGGCCGAGGTCGATGTCCACATCCTGATCACGCACTACGCCGGACATGCTCTTACTCCACAACAAACGTGCCGCAAGCGTAAACGACCATGGTAACGCAACGGTTAATGGAGATCCTGCCCAGAAATAGCGGCGATCGGCAAAGAACTGGCAAATTGTCATACGCCTTTTACCCGGCATTAACCCTAACGGATCGATAACGGCTGCACCGAGTTCATTTTCTGCGAGCACAAGCGGATGTCTGTCGCCCCGCCCAAGATCCTTTTGGCCCTGAGCCTTGCAGCCATCACGGCGGCATTGGGCGGATGCACGACGTATAAGCCGGCTCCAAAAGCCTTCAACGAGGCGACCATCCAGCCCTATGCGCTTGATAGCGGCGACCGGCTACGCATCACCGTCTTCGACCAGCAGAGCCTGACCAATACCTACACTGTGGATCAGGCCGGTTATATCGCCTTCCCCCTCATAGGCCAGGTCCCCGCCCGCGGCCGAACCCTGCAGCAACTTTCAGGACAGATCGCCCAGAAACTGCAGCAGGGCTATCTTCGCGATCCCGATGTCACCATCGACGTCGACCGCTACCGCTCGATCTTCATCATGGGCGAAGTCGGGCAGCCCGGCCAATATGCCTATGTTCCGGGCATGACCGTGCAGAACGCCATCGCGGTTGCCGGCGGCTTCACCAGCCGCGCCAACCAGAGCATGGTCGATGTCACCCGCAAGATAAACGGACAGGTCCTGACCGGCCGCATCAACATATCCGGCCCGATCATCGCCGGCGACACGATCTACGTTCGCGAACGGCTCTTCTGAGCAATGACAAGAGAGAGGCCGCTCCGCATTCTCCACTGCTTCAGGTCGCCGGTCGGCGGAATTTTCCGCCATGTCCGCGATCTGGTCGAGGAGCACAGCAAGGCGGGCCATCACATCGGCATCCTTTGCGACAGCTCGACCGGCGGCGAGCACGAGGACAGACTGTTCGACGATATCCGCCCATATCTCTCGCTCGGCCTGACGCGCGTGCCGATCCGCCGCTCGGTCAGCCCGTCCGATATCGCGACGATGTGGGATACGTACAAGAAGATTAAAAGTTTGCGGCCGGATGTGCTGCACGGGCACGGCGCCAAGGGCGGCGTGCTCGCGCGACTTGCCGGCTCAGCCCTGCGGGTGAACAGGTATCGCGTAGCCCGCCTCTATACCGCGCATGGCGGAAGCCTGCATTATTCGCGCTCCTCATTCACAGGACAGTTCGTCCTCAGGATGGAGCGCCTGCAGGAATATTTCACCGATGCGCTGGTCTTCATCTGCGAATACGAGCGCGACACCTATACCCGCAAGGTGGGCAAGCCGCGGACGAAGACGAAACTGATCTATAACGGCATCGGAGAGCGTGAATTCGAGCCGATCCACACCCGGTCGGATGCCGTGCATTTCATTTATGTCGGAATGCTTCGGGACCTCAAGGGTCCCGATCTGTTTGTCGATGCCTTCGCCAAGACCGAGCGGCTGCTCGGCAGGCCCCTTTCGGCGCTGATGATCGGCGACGGACCTGACCGGGACCGCTACCGCGAGATGATGATCGAGCGCGGCCTCGGCAAACGGATCGGCATGCTGCCGGCAATGCGTATCCACGAAGCCTTTGCCATGGCGCAAAATCTCGTCGTCCCCTCTCGCGCCGAAGCCATGCCCTATATCGTGCTCGAAGGGCTGGGAGCCGGCAAGACGATCATCGCCAGCCGCGTCGGCGGCATTCCCGAAGTGCTCGGCAAGGACAGTCCGGCTCTTGTCGAGCCAGGCAATTCCGACGATCTCGCCCGCGTCATGGCGGAAGCGCTCAGCACGCCCGGCTGGCACGCCAGAACAATGCCGTCGCATGAGGCGGTAAAGGCCGTGTTTTCCTCCACGGTGATGGCTCAGGATGTGCTGAAGCTGTACCATGAACTCGTCAATCCCGCCGGACAGGCAGTGTCCGTCGCCCTGTAAATATTTCTTAGGGGCTTTCTGGTATTCGCTTGCTGACAACGAGCGATAAAACCCCATGAACAAATTGGAAAAAAGCGATCAATTCGACGTGGAAGCGCTGCGCAAGCAAATTTCCGACATCGAGGCGCGCCGCAACGCAGGTCAGGCGCACTCCGCCGAACCGGTCGAAATCAATCCTTATGCCCGGCAGATCGCCGAACAGTTCCGCGACGGTACCCGTTCCCCTGTCATTATTATCGGTCAATTGCGGCTGCTGGAATTCCTGGCGCTCTTTTTGATTGCCCTGATCGTCCACTACTTCTGGCCGGGCGACGGCAGCGATCCCCTGCTGGTGCGGGCAGGCATGGCCGCGATCGCTTCGGCCTCGACCGTCATCGCCCTGCAGCTTGCCGATACCTATACCATTCCCGCACTCCGGGCGAAGCTGCGGCTGATGCCCCGTATTCTCGCCTCCTGGACGATCGCGCTTGCCCTTACCATCGGCCTGTTCACGCTCATCCGCGGCACGACATGGACGATGGCCGATGCCTATGTTCCCTGGTTTGCCGCCGGGGTGCTGTTTCTCTCTGCCGAGCGTTTCCTTGTCGCCTATGGCATCCGCAACTGGGCGCGCAACGGCATCATGGAGCGGCGCGCCGTCATCGTCGGCGGCGGCGAACCGGCCAAGGAGCTGATCCGGATCCTCGAACAACAAGCCGACAACGACATCCGCATCTGCGGCATCTTCGACGACCGCGGCGAAAAACGCTCGCCGATCATGGTCGCCGGTTATCCGAAGCTCGGCACAGTGGCGGAACTCGTCGAATTCGTGCGGCTGACGCGCATCGACATGCTGATCATCGCCCTGCCGCTTTCGGCTGAGGCGCGTATCTTCGATCTCCTGAAGAAGCTCTGGGTCCTGCCGGTCGATATCCGGCTTGCGGCGCACGCCAACCGGCTGCGCTTCCGGCCACGCGCCTATTCGCATGTGGGCGCTGTTCCGATGCTCGACATTTTCAAGATGCCGATCCGCGACTGGGATTCCGTCGCCAAACGCGGCTTCGACATCTTTTTCACTCTGGTCGCGCTGGCGCTGCTCTGGCCGCTGATGGCTGCAACCGCGATCGCCATCAAGGCGACCTCGGAAGGCCCCGTCTTCTTCATGCAGAAGCGTCACGGCTTCAACAACGAAGTCATCAACGTCTTCAAGTTCCGCTCGATGTACACAAACATGGCCGATCCTACGGGCAAGGCCGCGGTGACCAAGGGCGATCCGCGTGTCACTCGCGTCGGAAGGTTCATCCGCAAAACCTCGATCGACGAGCTGCCGCAGCTTTTCAACGTGCTGCGGGGAGATCTCTCGCTGATCGGTCCGCGTCCGCATGCGGTTCTTGCCCAGGCGCGCGACCGCGCCTTCGCCGATGTCGTCGAAGGTTATTTCGCCCGCCACCGCGTCAAGCCGGGCGTTACCGGTTGGGCGCAGATCAACGGCTGGCGCGGCGAGGTCGACAATGACGAGAAGATCAAGTTCCGCACGGCCTACGACCTCTATTACATCGAGAATTGGTCGCTCTGGTTCGATCTCAAAATCCTATTCCTGACGCCGATCCGGCTGCTCAACACGGAAAACGCCTATTGAGCGCGGTCGAGGCGACATATTCGCGTGTCGCCCAGCCGCAACGGGCGGCGCTGCGGCTCATCGGCTCGGCCTTCGTCGCCTTTGGCGTTTTCCTCTCCGGCTTTGTCATCGATGAGCCGGCACCTTATGAACTCTGGATGGCGGGGCTGATTGGCCTCTGGTTCATCCTGGGCCTCAGAATTTCGCGCAGCGTTGCGCCGTTGCTTGCCCTGCTGCTCACTTTCAATATTGGCGGCATGCTGTCGCTGACCCAGATGAAGGACCTCGCAACGGCACCGATGTATATTGCCGTCTCGACGTTCCTGGCGCTGACCGCGGTTTTCTACGCGGCGATCATCGAGGACAGCCATAAGCGGCTGCCGCTGATCTTCAACGCCTGGACCATGGCTGCCGTCGTCACGTCGGCGCTCGGCGTGCTCGGCTATTTCCACGCCTTTCCGGGCTCGGAAGTATTTACTCTTTATGATCGCGCCAAAGGCGCGTTCCAGGATCCGAACGTCTTCGGCCCGTTCCTGGTGCCGCCGTCGCTCCATCTCGTCCACGGCATTCTGGTCGGCGATCTGAAGAAATCGCCGTTGAAGGCGGCCGCCCTTCTCGTGATTGCCCTCGGCATATTTCTCTCCTTTTCCCGCGCCGCCTGGGGTCTCTTTGCGCTCGGCGTCATGCTGTTGATTTTCATCATGCTGCTGAAGGAGCGCAGCGGCGCCTTCCGCTTGCGAGTGCTGATCCTGTCGCTGGCCGCGATCATCTTGCTGGTCGCATCGCTGCTCGTGGCGCTGCAGATCCCAAAGGTCGCGGAGTTGTTTTCGACACGCGCCCAGCTTGTGCAGCAGTATGACGGCGAACATCTCGGCCGTTTCGAGCGCCACAGGATCGGTTTCACCATGATGATGGAGCGCCCGCTCGGCATCGGCCCGCTCGTGTTCGGCACGATGTTTCCCGAGGACGAGCATAACATCTGGCTGAAGTCGCTCACCTCCTATGGCTGGCTCGGCTTCGTCAGCTATGTCGGAATGCTCCTCTGGACGCTCATCCTGGGTTTCCGGAACCTGCTTCACGACCGGCCCTGGCAACCCTTCCTGATGATTGCCTGGATCTCCGTTCTCGGCCACGCGGCGATCGGCAACGTCATCGACATCGACCACTGGCGCCATGTCTATCTGCTCTTCGGCACGGTCTGGGGCTGCGCGGCGCTGGAAGTGCGCCACAGGCGAGGCCGAACTCCCAAAGGAACGGCGTAGTCTGCCGCCTGATCACGGGGCTATTTCGTCGCGCCTGCCGTCAGGCCGGCAATAAACCGCCGCTGGAAAACGAGATAGGTCAGGATTAGCGGGGCGATGACAATGACGGCACCGGCGGTTAGAACCGGCGTGTTGACGGTATAGCGCCCCTGGAAAAACAGCATGCCGAGGGGCAGCGTTCGATAGGCATCGTCATTCACCAAAATGAACGGAATCAGAAACTCATTCCAGGTCCAGATGAACAGGAACAGCGCCAGTGTCGACATCGCCGGCACCATCAGCGGTACGACGACCTTGCGTAAAATATAGAATCGCCCCGCGCCATCGAGGACGGCCGCTTCCAGAATTTCTTCCGGCAATTGCTGCATCGCGCTGGCAAGAAAGATCGTCGAGAATGGTATCGACATCGCGATCTGCGGCACGATGACGGCCGTATAGGTGTTGATCAACCCAAGATACCGCATTTCATAATAAAGCGGGATGATGAAGGCCTCCGCCGGCACCATCATGCCGAGTGTCAGGATAGCGAACAGGGTGCGCCTTAGCGGAAAGGACAGATAAGCGAAGGCAAAACCAGTCAGCAGGCCCAGAAGGACGCTTGCCGCAACGACAGGAATGACAACGATGATCGAATTCCAGAAGTAGATGTTGAAATGCCCGGCGTTCCAGGCATCAAGGTAATTTTCGAAATGCGGATAGGCCGGCAGCGCGAATGCGCCCTGCAGAACGTCGGCCTTGCTCTTGATCGAGGTCAGCAGCAGAAGCAGGAACGGCGTGATCGTTACAGCTGCAAGAAGCCAGAGGACAAGGCGAAGAAAGAGCGGGGCGGCGGGAATGTTGGACTTACGGCTCATCAAGCCATTCCTTTACTTTTTGAGCCCACCAGCCGGTGAATTGCAAAATTGATGGCGAAGGTCAGCAGCGCGCCGACAATGGCGATGGCCGCAGCCGCGCCGAACCGATTGAGCTCGAAACCGAGCTGATACATGTAGATATTCGGTACGAGCGTGGCGTTGGCGGGTCCGCCGCGGGTCATTGTAAAAATCAGGTCGAAGCTTTTGATCGAGGCGATGACCGTCAGCAGCAAAACCACCCTGATCTCCGGCATGAGAAGCGGCAGGGTTATCCAGAAAAACGTCTTTCGCGCCGAAGCGCCATCGACTTTCGCAGCATCAAAGAGCGATGGATCGATGCGCTGGATTCCCGTGAGGAAGATGACCATGCAGAAACCGAAGAAATACCAGGTGGCGACGATCCCGACCGCGGGAAGCACGAAGTTGAAATCTCCCAGCCACGGGAGTGCGAACATGCCCAAGCCCACCGCTCTCAGAAACTGGTTGAACGGGCCGAATGCAGGATTGTAGAGCCATGCCCAGATGATACCCAACACGGCAGTCGGCATGATATATGGGAGGAACAGGAATGTCCGCAGAGCGAGCTGTTCCTGTTGCTTCAGATTCCAGACGCAGGCGGCAAGACCTATGCCGAGCCCGAGCGGCAGGACGCAGTAGAATATCATCAGCTCGGCATTGTTGCGCAAGGCGATGTAAAAACGATCATCGGAAAAGAGATCGATGTAATTGCCGAGGCCAACCCATTTGGGCACGGTCAAGCCATCCCAACTGGTTAGACTCAACCCCAGAGCCGCGACAATCGGCCCGAAGACAAAGGCCGCGTAAAGCAGCAATCCGGGGAAGAGATAGATCCAATTGGTATGTTCGGAGCCATCAAGTGGGGAGCGCTTCATTCCGGTACTCCATGAAGCCAAAGCTATGGTCGTCGTGCAGCAAGGCTAAGATCGCGGCGCTGATTTCTTGAAATGATGTCGACGGGACGCAGGCCGCGGAAGGTCGCGGCCTGCGTCCGCGCCATTTATTTCTGACCCTTCAGGTAAGCCTGATAATCCTTGTCCATGGCATCGACAAAGGCTTCAGGCGTGATCTTGCCGGACAGGAGAAGCGGCGTGTTATCGTCGATTGTCTTCAACATCGTCGGACTCGACCAATCGGGATAGTGGCCGAGAGCGTCATTGGCGTTGAGCGTCTTCCACATCTCGATGCCGGCGCTCAGCAGCGGCGTGAGCTTGGGCTTCGCATCCGCCGCAAGCGACGTTGCCGGAAGATAGCTGGAATTGGCCCAGGTTTCGGCAGCCTTTTCCGAAACCATGTAGTCGATATATTCACCGGCTAGGTCCTGCGTTTTCTGATCTTTGGCAAGGCTCGTTATCGCCCACGCAAGATCCACGCCGCCGACGCTCAGCGGCTTGGTAATGCCTTTCGGGGCAGGAATGGCCATGAAGCCGATATCCTGGTTGTGCTGCATATCACCGAAATACCAGGTTCCCGAGATCAGGAAGGCGCCCTGCCCAGATATGAAGAGCTGGACGGCGTCGTCACCCGAAATGCCCTCGAAACCGGGATAGAAATAGCCGCCCTGCGCCCACTTCTGCACCAGTTTTGCGGATTCGATGTTGCCCTTGGTGTTCCAGGAGCCGCCTCTGCCATAGATCAGATCATCAAGCTCGGCTCGATTGCTTGCGTCGATATGGGCTTGATCGATGGCGCCAATCATGTGCAGGGCCAGATGCTGCTTTGCGCTGCCCATCATGAATGGCGCAACGCCCTTTTCCTTCAGCTTGTCGAGATCGGCCAGGAGTTCCTCGAAAGTCTTCGGCAGCGCTATGCCGGCATCGTCGAGGATCTTCTTGTTGTAGTAGAGGCCGACGATCTCGGCGAGGCCTGATATGCCGTAGGTCTTACCGACGCCAAACTTTGGCCCATCCCAGCGATCTCGCGCCAGCACGGAATCGGACTGCCGCTTATCCCAGCTGTATTTCTTGATGTAGTCGTCAACCGGCAGGAGCAGTCCTTCCTTGACCATCGCGCCCATATCGCCGGCGCCCTGGTTGACTTTCGTGACGACCGGGCCGTTGCCTGCCGAAACCGCAAGCTTCAGCGTCAACTTCATGTCATCGAATGTGCGGGCGGTACGCTTGATCGTAACGCCGGGATGCGCAGCCTCGAAGTCCTTGTTCAGTTGCTCGATGACCGCACTCTGACCTTCATAGGTCTGGTCGTCCCATACAGCCAGATCGTCAGCGCGCGCCGCCGCCGAAAGGCTGAAGCTTACAAGCGCAGCGCCGGTCAGCGCGACAGCTGCCTTCCATTGGCTTGCCGACAGAATGTTGATCGATTTCACGCTACTTCTCCTCTGTTCCACCTTTATTCGGTTTATTCTCCACTCCCCGTTCAGGCCGGGCGCCACGCACCGGCCGAACGTTTTCTTCCCTCAGAGCTTTGCCGGGCTGGCGAATCTGAGGTAATCATCAATGCATCAGCCTTCTCGCGGCCTGAAATGACAAAGCCCCGCAGGAGGTGGCAATGTGATGGACACCAATTGCTTCATCCGTCCGGCGATTGATGCGGATATCGACGCCCTTTTCGACATCTGCCTGAAAACCGCGAATGGCGGAGACGATGCGAGCGCGCTTTACAGCGACCCGCATCTGCCCGGCTACATCTGGTCGGTACCCTATCTCAAATTCGCCAAAGACTTCGCCTTTGTTCTCGTCCAGAACGACCGCCCGGTCGGCTATGTCGTCGGCACGCCGGATACCAGCGCGTTCGACAGAGACTTGCAGGCGAACTGGTGGCCGTTCGTGCGCCGGGAGATCGCGGGACTGACGCCCGACCGTCCGCGCGACGCCGACGTGATCGAGCGAATTTACAATCCCCGCAGCGGAACGGCGTGGCTTCAAGACATGTACCCCGCGCATCTCCACATCAATATTCTTCCCGGGCGTCAGGCAGCCGGCTGGGGACGCAGGATGATCAGCACCGAGCTTCAGGCGCTCAAGGATTATGGGGTCGGAGCCGTACATCTCGGCGTCGATCCGAACAACGAACGCGCCAGGGGCTTCTACCGCCACCTCGGCTTTTCGGAATTCGAACGGGATGGCGGCGTCGCCTTCGCAATGCGGATCGACTAGGGATTTGACTAGAGCCGACGACGCCGTAGAGTTCATGACATCGGCTCCGCATTCGCGGCGTCCAGCCCATATTTGAGAACAACCGCCGCCGGCATGGCGCTCCAGCCCTGAAGCAGCGAGCCGCGCCCGTAAGGCGGCGAGAAATACTCCACCGCGCCGATCCAGCCGTTGTCGAGGCAGGTTTCCCACCAGCGCGTCAATGCGTAGCGAGCGCCTCCAAGTCCGTGGCGAAGGCGTTCTTCGGCGTAGGCGCCGTCCCAATAAGGCCAGTCCGAGCCGTTATGGTAGCGGTAGGGAAAGGCGGTCTTGGATCGCAAATCGCTTTGCCGCTTGAATGGTGGATAGGCGCACATCACACCCCAACTGCCATAGGGCTGTTCCTGATTGTTGCGCGTTTCCAGTCTGGTTTCAAACGCTCTCAGGAGACCGACAGCCTTCTCCTCTGAAATAGCACTAAATCGCGACAAGGTCAGGCTGTCGAGAGCCAGATGATCCTCGACAAAAGAGCCAGGCGTTCCGTAGTCGAGATATCCTCCCGTTGCCGGCACGAAGAGCCTGGCTTCGATTTCCCGGCGAGCAAGCATTGCGGTTTTGCGCGCATGTTCGGCAAGGCTCGGATCGTGCCCCTCGCCCAGTCTCGCCACCGCATCCATCGCGCCGACGAAGAGGCCGAGATCGTAGGAGACAAGGCCGTCACGGAAGACATTGTCGGCCCAATCTCGGTCGTTGCGCGGCTTCAGCGGCAGAACGCTGTCGGGACCGGCCAGACTGACATAGCGATCCATGATCGCCCTCACTGTCGGCCAATGAAACTGCACCTCGGCCACGTCTTTCGTAACGCCTAAATAATCATCCAGAAAAAGAATGAAGAAAAGCGGACTGTCGAAGTGGTCGCTCCACCAATCCTGCGGACGATTATGATACTCCGGAACTGCTCTTTTGTGGTTTTTGGGATTGGCCTTGCAGTCAGCGACGAAGCTCTGCCAGGCATCTGATTGCGCCGGTCCCGTCAGAATAACGCCGCTCGGGGCCTCTCCGTCGGGCTGGATTCCCTTGGCGAGCAGCCGGATCTCGTCGCGCACCGCCTCCGGAGCAAGCGTCAGAAGAGGCTGCATCGTCCAATAGCCATCGCGGTAATAGGTCCGCGCCGGAGCGCTATAGGCCTGTCCGGCGGCAAGGCCGGCGAAGGCGCCATTTTCGTCGCGCCTTATGCTGGAAAGGGCCGCATGTATGCCTTGGCTGACCATGCTGCGCATCAGCGGGTCGGCCTCAGGCATCATGTCGCAACGCGCCACATATTCCGCGGCTTCGGTGATAATGGCTTCACTGGTGAGATCGAGCGCTCTCTCGGCTTCATTTCTCGAGGCACCGCCGGCAATCCGCAGATCGCAATCTTGAGCTTCCACGATAAGGGCGCCCCAGCCCATTTCGAAAATCTGCCGATGGCCGCTGCGGGACACCTTCGCTTTCGCGTCTCGCCCATCAGGCTCGTGCCACCAGGCGCAACGGCGCGCTGGATAGACGCCCTGCAGGCGCACTCCTTTGATCAGCATCACCGGCAGCGACTGCGCGACGAAAACACTGCCCAGTTTTGAGACGAGCCGGTTCGGAGCGTAGCTATAGGGGCCGGCGATCGGAGAAAACCGCACGCGCCCCAAGCTGCCGGCACCCCAAAGGGCAAGATCGGCATATCCGTCCGGATGAACATCCGCCTGAAGGCGTGGCGCCATTATGGGCAGCAAGACGCCGGCGTCGGCTGAAAGCTGTCCATCCGTCGAGGGCTTTATCATACACAGGTCCCCGACAGCCGCGCTGTGGAACCCGTAGAACGCGAAACGGAGAAACAGCCGAACCAGCCTGAGCCGATTCCTCTTCGGGCGATCTTGGCGCGTGCGCGCTGACCCAGACAATATGTATGGTGCATACTTGTCCACGACCCTCTTCAATCGCGCATGTGATTACGCGTTGATCCCCAGCCTACAGGCGGCTCCTCTTTTGTCAAGGACGTAGACAAATTGTCGGCTTCCATGTACTGAACTCGGCTAACGAGACGAGGGGTGACGACTAAACCCGCCATTTCGCGATGGTCGAGAACCGGACAGACCTTACATTAGGGATACACCTCGAACTAATTGGAACGAGCAGCCGGATGGCAACGACCTCTTCTATCGTACAGACTCCCATCGCACGAAAAATCTCGACCAACGCGGTGATCCGGACCGTATTAGCCAAGGGGAAGATCTCTCGCGCCGATATTGCCAAGCTGACCGGCTTATCGAAACAGACGATTTCCGATGTCGTGCGCGATCTTGAGGATGATGGGTGGCTGAAAGCTGTCGGGCAGACCGATGGTCGTCGCGGCCGGAATGCGATCATCTATGAAATCAACGCAAGCGCGGGCCTGGCTGTTTCCATTGATCTCGGAGGCACCAAGATCGCTGCGGCTATCTGCGATCTGCTGGGTAACGTCGTTGCGGAAACCAAAATGCCCACCGATCCACGCGGTGGACCGCATCTCGTCAACCAGTTCAGCGACCTGATCACTCAACTCGCACTTGCGGCAGGGACGACTGCCGACAAGCTGCGTCTCGTCGTTCTCGGCAGTCCCGGCGTTCTCGATCCGGCTACCGGACATATCAATGTGGCGCCGAATATTCCCGGCGTGGACGCGATGGATCTGCGGCAAGCGTTCAGCGACAAGATGGGCATACCGGTGATCATCGAAAATGACGTCAACCTCGCCGCGCAAGGGGAGAGATGGCGGGGACACGGCGTCGAGGTCGGCAATTTTGCTTTCGTGGCGCTTGGCACCGGCGTCGGCATGGGCATTATCGCCAATGGCGCGCTGTTGCGTGGTGCCCGTGGCGCGGCCGGCGAAATCGCCTATCTTCCACTCGGCGGCGATGCTTTTGATCCCGGCGGATTTACACTGGGAACCTTCGAGAGCGCGGTCGGCAGCGTTGCGATGCTGCGGCGCTATACCGGTTTCGGCGGCCGCTACGCTTCTACCGTGGCCGACCTCTTCGCGGCGTTCAATGCAGGCGAAACGAGCGCTATCGCCGCAATCGAAGAAACGGCGAGGCTGGTGGCTATCGCTATTGCCGCCATCGGAGCAACTCTCGACCCCGAGCTGGTGATCACCGGTGGCAGCATTGGTGCAAGGCCGGAACTCGTAAACGCCATCCGCGGTTTTCTGCCGCGTTGCACCCCCTACCCACCGCGCATCGAGATCAGCCGCTTCGGCAACCGCGCCGCCCTCATGGGAGGCATGGGGATCGCCGTCGAGCGCATGCATGACGATCTGTTCGGTGTAAAATTGCGGGACGCTTGAACATTACCACAGGTCGCAATCAGCCGCTGCGCCACTTGCGAAGCGCGGCAAATGCGCTAGATTTTGCGCCATGATCACAGCAACGCAGATACGCGGCGCGCGCGCCATGATCGGAATGAGCATCGAAGAGCTCGCCGCCGCAAGCGGCCTGCCGGTCGAGATCGTGACGGCGTTGGAAAAGGGCGAGTTTGCGGGTGAGCCGCATGCGCTGTTCGACGTGCGCAGTACCCTCGAGGCGCACGGCATCATCTTCCTGTCGAGCGGCAATCAAGATGAAGGCGGTCCCGGCATCCGGTTGCGGGCACGCACATCAACCGATGAAGGCATCCGGCCTGAAAATCTCAATGCCGCCAATGATGGCTGACCAGATCTATCCGTCAGATTTCGCGGTCCCATCCTTTATTGCGGGAACCGCGTGTCAGAGATAGGTCTTGGCAAGGTCGGCGAGTTTGCCGCCGTCTCTCACGCCCTGCCTGTAAAGCTGAATGATAACCGCACCGATCCTCTCGGCTTCCGGCGTCGTTCTGACCAGGCCGCGTTCGTCGCAGACCTTGTCGAGCACTTGCGAAAGCAGGTCGAGATCTTCCGAAAAGAGCGGTAAATCATGCGGATGAATTGATGACCGTAACATCACGCCGCACTTCCCTCCGAGGGCAAACGCCTACACGCTTGCATCGCCGGCCGCCCTCCGCAACCGGCAATGAAGCTATTATGCGTGAGGGTCCTAACTTTAGCAACTGCGCACATTCCTGCTGAAGAAATTTTCCTCCCCGCGCGTCAGCGTGTTTTGCAGGAGGGATCTGCGAATGCAACGTTGAGTAAAAAACACTTTCCCTCCCCGTCCAAGTCTTATCTCCAGCCACCAGCCTGATCGTTTCCACCGCCCGCGACGCCGTCGAATATCTGAACCGATGGCCGGGCAAGCGGGGGCGCGATTATCGCGTTGCGCTCCAATATTGTCCTGATGCGCTCGATCGGCTGCGCAGCCCGCACGCCACAGGAGTTTCCTTTGTCACAGCGGCGAAGGCCACAGGATTAACGGTGTGAGAGCGGCTCAGGCGTGTTGCGTTTTTTTCAAATTCGCTGTTCGCGGCTTGATCCTGATCCCGGCGTTGCCGTAACGTGCTTCAGGCCTTGCAGCGGCCGCCAGCGGCGATGTACGGCGGATCGATGAAGCCTTCGGTGATCACCTTAGCAGTCAGCTCGATGACGCGTTCCTCGGCAAGTTCGGCAAGCGCGAGGGCGACGTCGCCCTCCGACCAACCGGCCTTGACCGCCTCGTCCGACAGAGCTTGGAATGCACCGGCAAGGGCCTGCCTGCAAGTTAGAGTCTGGTTCATATCCACCATGCGCTCGCACCAGGCAATCTCTGAGAGGAACAGTCCTAATCTACACATATTCGCAAAAATGCGAAACGCTAAAAGGTTCTCTGAAATTCAAAACCAAGCCTGTCGGCCTAAAACTCTGTACAGTCTTAACAAAATAGACAACTGTTCGTCCATCTATTGATGGGTTTCAAAAATAACCAGAAAAGCTATTTTTCGACAACTCCCGTCAAGGGAGCATTTCATCATATGATTTACTTCACGTGGTCAAAATCGAACCAGATAGACTGACGATTTCTCCGCCTGATGACATGGATCCGAAGTCCGGCCGTTTTCAGCATCTTCGCGTTCAACTGTCAATCAGCTTCGGGATATTCCCGCCGCGAGCATGACTATCACTCGCATCGTGGTGAAGAGGAGCTTAAAGCGGTTCGGCCGATGGGCATCGGAGGATGCGGCGAATGCCGACCGGCGTTGATCACCTTATTACCATAACTGCACCACACTGCCGTCAAAGTCCGCCGTACCATTGCCTCGGCTCGTTCAATTTTTTCAGGAGGTAAAATGTCTATCGAACTGGACGCTACTACCTATGTTCACGCCAAGCCAACGACTGCTCATTCCTATATCCTGCCGACCGTTGTCGATGTTCTTGAAAACAGTTTCCACGAGGCTAGCGAAACGGCGGTCTTTGATCTCGGCTGCGGCACCGGCGGCGCTGCCTCGGTGCTTGTGGAGAAAGGCTACGACGTCGTGGGCGTCGATCCGTCGGAGGACGGTATTGCGAAAGCGAAAGCGGTCCATCCCGATCTTCCGCTGGAAATCGGTTCCGGCTACGACGATCTTTCCAGCCGCTACGGGACCTTCGATGCGGTGATCAGCATAGAGGTGGTGGAGCATGTTTACGACCCGAGGGCTTTCTCGGCAACCATGTACGATCTGGTGAAACCGGGCGGCATTGCGGTCCTCTCGACGCCTTTTCACGGTTACTGGAAAAATCTGGCTTTGGCCGTAAGCGGAAAGATGGATGACCATTTCATGCCGCTCAAAGAGCATGGCCACATCAAATTCTGGTCCCCGGGGACGCTCAGCACGCTGCTGCTCGACACAGGTTTCGAAGACGTCGACTTCGAATATGTCGGAAGAATTCCGCTTCTGGCAAAATCGATGATTGCAATCGCGCAGAAACCGCACTGACGGCCCGTTCTCTACCGCAGCCACGCACGCGCTGCACTCACATTTTATCGTGATGTTCTGACTGGATTTCAAGGGGATAAATGGTCGGGGCGACTGGACTCGAACCAGCGACCCCTTGACCCCCAGTCAAGTGCGCTACCGGGCTGCGCTACGCCCCGACCTGCCGAAACGGCTTGATTGCTTTATGAAATCGGCCTTCATAGCGCAAGGGGAAAATGAGGGTCGTGGAATAAAAATAGAACGGAAGCCGTCGAAAAGCACAGATCGGCGCAAACAGTCCCACGAAAGTCCCACGCGATGTTTCCGATGGCGAATTCGTTGACCATCCTTTCCATTTGAATCGCAAGGCGTGCTCAGCCTTCAATGACCGGAGTCTCGTCGTCTGCGGTAGAAGCGAGCTCATTTGCAATCTGCGCCCGACCTTTGGCGATTGCAGCTTTCTTTTCATCAGCGATGGCTTTGACTACCGCCAACCGGTGCTCGCGCTTGTGTCGTGCGACTGATGCGCCTACGGGAGTTACATTCACAAATCCAACGCGAGGTGTCGAGGTGGAAACCGGCGGTGCGGAGCATGATGTGCACGTGTTTCTCGCCGGTTCGCAAAACTTCGAATGCGAGTGGTATGCCAGGAAGAAGCTGTTTGCAGATAATGGCTCGGCTAAAGGCTATTGATCGCCAACAGACACTTGATGTTGGAAAACAATCGAGAAACCGAGACTGAAGTCCGATGTCACCACAAGCGGACATGGTGGGGTTGTTTGATTCACCGCAGTCAGACCACCATTTGCTTTTGGTCTCACCGCCCTACCTCAACCGACAGAGACAGTGGAGGAAGTCGCAGTGCGTAAGCCGATCATATTGTTTGCCTTTGCCGCGTTCGCCCTACCCGCTGATGCGATGGCGCAGTCGCCTGAGCTCGAGGATACCTGCAAATCCGTGGCAAAGAGCTTCTTCATGACCGATCAGCTCGCTATCGGCACCGTGCAATCCTTTCCCGAGTTGAAGCCGCCGGGTGTTCGCATGTCTTATTCGACGCGGCAGGGAACCGCGCCGGCCGAAATGACCGACATATTCGAATGCGAGTTCGACAAGGCGGACAAGCCGCACAACCTGGCGCGCTTCTGCGTGTCGAGCACGTGCTATTCACCGAACGCCGATGACGGTGACCGCAAGCGCCGCTTCGACGAAATGCGCATTCTCCTTAACCGCGCTGAGAAATAGGACGTCGGCGTGCTCGGCATGATTGGCAATCCCGCCGGCCGGATACTGCCCTTCGCTTCGAAGCGACGCCGGTAGCTGGGGTGCTGAGCGACTTTAACATGGAGCACAGCGCCGAGGGCCGAGCACGACCACCCTGGTCGGGCTTGCGACCGACTTTTTAAACCGAACTCAACGCACCGTTGCAAATCAATCAGCCGGAAGTCTCTTATGTCATTATGATTCCACTGACATCAGTTCGCCCGGTAACGTTCAGATTGCGACGACCTTCAGCCGGCCTTCGGCGGTCTGGCGAGGCTGCCACGCCCGATAATTGGCAACCGAAAAATGCGGAGTTTCGAAAGGCGTGGCGTGGGTTTCGGTGACGACGGTGACATCGGCGCCGGCGGCCTCGCCAGCGAGAATGCCGGCAACGGCATCTTCGAAGACCAGGCAGTTCGCCGGGTCGACCCCGAGTCGATGTGCACCGAGCAGATAACCCTCGGGGCTCGGCTTGCCCGATTTGACCGTTTCGCCACTGACGATCACCCTCGGCATCGGAATGCCGGCTGCAGCCATGCGGCGCCTGGCGAGTTCGATCGGCGCCGAGGTGACGATCGCCCATCTGCCGTCGGGGATAGCGTTGAGGAAGCGGACGGCGTCGGGGATTTCGACGATGCCGTCGACGTCCTCCATCTCCTCGGCCAGCAGCAGATCCGCCTCGTGCGCCGGATCGACACCCGGCAAGCCGAGGCCGCGGATCACGTCGGAGGCACGGATGCCGTGAATCGTTTTCAGGAAAACCTCCGGCTCGAAACCATGGCGTCTTGCCCATTCACTCCAGACGCGCTCGACGACGGCAATGGAATTCAGCAGCGTTCCGTCCATATCGAAGAGGAATGCGTCATAGGATCTATTGAGGACGTCGTGGTGACCGGGCACGGGTGTTTCCTTGCGAGCACGAGGCAGCCGGGGCCTCTCCGGCAGGCGAGTAGCCGAGAGCGGCGACGGCGTCAACGTCAGTCGTTGACATCGGGATGCGTGACGTTGCGAACATCGGCCAGACCACGTGCGGCGTCGCGATTGCCGGTCGCGGCGGCGGCTTCGAAGATCCGCATCGCGTCATCATACATTTTCAGATTGAGATAGCAGTAACCGCGCAGAACCATCAGATCGATGCGCTCCTGCTGCAACTGGGCGCGCTGATCGAGATAGATGAGGGTTTCACGGTAACGTCCCGCGTCGAAGGCCGACAAGGCGCGATCGGCGAGGATCGCCACCTGCAGTTCGGCAGCGCGCTGGCGGCTCTGCGGCGCCCTAGTTGCCGCAACGGCGGCATTGCTGGAAAGACCGGCGCGCAGATAGGCGAGACTCTGACCATAGGCTGCGTCTTCGCGGATCTTGCGGACCGGGCTCTGCAACGCCGTCTCGAAGGCCGAGACCGCCTCCATCGGCCGGTTGATATCCATCAGGCACCAGCCGCGCGACAGCGCCTCGCCCGGCCCCAATCGTCCCGCGTCGATGGTCGTCGAGCAGTCCCGCGCCTGGCGCGGACCGCGCTCGACAGTCACCGTCTGCATCGCCGGCCTTGCGGCGCGGATGGCGACCTCCGGTTCCGGCTGCCGCACAGTCGGGGGCTCGGCCGGAAGCGGCGCCGTGGAAGCGGCCGGACGCTGCGGCTCTACCGGCTGGCCCGGCTGCTGCGCCGCGAGCGGCGCTTTTGCGGACTGCGTATCGGCGCTCGACGCCAGCAAGGAAGTGTCCTGAAGATTGGCGATTCGCGCCGACCGGCCTGCCCAGCCGCGCTGGAGGTCGAGGACACCCTTGCGGTCGTTCAGCTGCTCACGCGTGACGGCAAGGCCATAGGCGGACGGTTCGTCGTCCGGTTTCCAGGCCAGCGCGGTCTCGAACCAGCGCGCGGCGGTCTGGAACTGGTTGAGAGAACGGGCATACCAGCCGAACTGCTGCGCCGTCGGCACATATTTCCGGGCGATGACTTCGGCTGCGATCCGATGAAGCACGTCCTCGGTCAGATCGGCCGGCGGTTGCAGCGCCATCAGGTTGGCGGTGGCGGCAAGATAGGTCGCGGTCGCATCATCGGAATCGGCGCGCCAGCGGAACATCACGTCCTCGGCTTCCCGCGGCGCCTTGCGAGCGATCAGCGCCAGCGCCAACCCCTGCGAGGCGGCCGCCGTATCCTCCCTGTCGCGGGCGGCACGAAACCACTTTTCGGCATCGGCAGGGTTGTTGCGGCGAAGCTGGTGCCAGCCGAGCAGCAGCGCATCGGAGGCCAGTCCCTGGCTTTCGGCGAGCTTTTCGAGGTGAGCGATATAGTTCGGCGCAATGGCGAGCTTCGGATCGTCGTTGCTTTCAGCGACGAAACGCCGGGCAAGGTTGTCGCGGATTGCATCGAATTCCCTGCTGCCGTCGACAGCGGGTTTTTCCAGCGCCAGCAGCGCCTGCATCGGCTGGTAGTCGAGCAGGGTCGAGGCTTTTTCGACCGTCGCCTGCCGTTCGGCAGCGTCGGTGCAGTTCTTCAGGATATAGGCATAAGCATCCTGCCCGCGCTGCGCCCTCTCCGTCCGGATGAAGGCTTCGGCGACACGCCAGAGCACGTCGACCTCGCTGCAGGTGAGCAGGCTCGGCGTTGCCGCGGCGATATCGACCACGGTCGCATATTGCCTGAGATCCGAAGCGTTGATGAGGCGGGAGCGAGCCTCGGCGACACCAAGCCGCTCGAGCAGATCGGCCGGCGGCTGCCATCCGGCGTCGGCGGCCTGACGGTCAGCGATCGCTTTGCGCAACTCGGCATAGCGGCCATCGGAATAAAGCTTCCACATGGCCTCGAGCTGCTTGTCGCCGTTTTGCGGCACGGCGAGCGGATCGGCCGGCGGAACCCAGTTGGGATAAAGCGCCTGAAGCCGAGAGATTTCGGCCTGCAGGCGCACTTTGTCGCCCCGGCTGGCAAAATAGCGAAGCGCGCTTTCATCGACGGCAGGCGGCGCGGGCGCCGCAGCCTTTTGAGGCGCCGGCGGCTCGGAAACGATCGGCGGCGCGACCGGGGCCGGCTCCGCAGCTGTCTGAGGCGCATCGGGTTGCGGTGCTGCCGGCTGCTCTGCAGCGACATTCGACTCACCGCTGCCCGGTGCCGGTGACGAAGTGATCGCTTCGATCCTGTCGGCGACGGTTTCGGCATTGAATTCGGAATTGCCCGCGGGAGCGTCGTCCGGCTTGATGCGGCCCATCATCAACAGCTCCGGCCCCCGCCTGTCTGCGGAGCCAAGGCCGAGCTTTTGCTGCAGGGCGCCACGATCCTTCAGTCCGGTGACGAGGGTCGCCACCACGACTGCCGCTGACATCGCCACGAGAGAAGCTTTCACAGACACTCCGGATGCTTCTCCCCGATAAAGGCCAGCCCCAGCAATTGAAGCGTGGACGGATAATAGAGCGTGGGTGCGAATTGCAGAGCCGAGACCGGCAGCCTGGTCCCGTCGACCACACAGGCCACAACATCGTTAACAATTCTATAACCCGGATCCAGCAACACGGTCTTCGGCCGGCCTGTGGTCAGATCGATCGTGGCCGGAATGCCATTCTGCGACATCCCCATTCGCAGGTGGTTCAACAGCGCCTTGTCTGTGATGCCGCCGCGCGCGAGATAGAGCGGGATGCGAAGG
The DNA here is from genome assembly GCF_030182485.1 of Rhizobium atlanticum. NCBI lineage: Bacteria > Pseudomonadati > Pseudomonadota > Alphaproteobacteria > Hyphomicrobiales > Rhizobiaceae > Rhizobium > Rhizobium atlanticum. The sequence continues at coordinate 190,574 of NZ_JAQJCJ010000005.1, read as the reverse complement.
GCATTATAGGCAAATTCGGCGTCGAAACCCTCTGCCGGTCGCGGTGGGCCACTGAGGCTGACCCATTCGGCAGGAAGCTTGCGCGGACCGAATTGCATCGTCTTCAACAGCGCCACGCCGTCGTCCGACAGCTCTTTCCAGGCATCGGAGGGAGCAAGCGCTGCCATGACAGGCATTGCCTCGTAAATCCAGTAGGAAGGATTGACGACGGGGCCGTCGTCACGATCGGCGGCGCCAAAACCTTCGCTGCCCGGCATCAGCAGCGTCCGGCCCGCCGAGTGGACGACGGCCTTCGCAAGCAGCGCCTGCGCCATGCGGGAGGCGGCGAGGATATAGTCGTCGCGCTTCCATGCGGTGCCGGCAAGCGCCAGGGCATAGGCGATCAGCATGTCGCCATCCGTGGCATTATTGGTGTCGGTCACGTGCGGCTTGACGTTGGGATCCCATTTCCAGACGGCCAAGCCATCGTCGCGCAACAGCAGCTCGGTACGGGTAAAATACCAGATCTGCTCGAAATCCGCGGGGCTCGCCGAGAGATAAGCGAGCAGCATGCCATAGCCCTGTCCTTCGCTATGGCTGATATTGCCATTGCCGTTATCGATGATCCGGCCACTCGCATCAAGAAATTTCGCCTTATAGGCAGACCACGCATCGGCATTGATCATCGCCTGCTGTGCAGCGGCGGACGGGCTTACGGGGGCGAATGTAACCGTCGCCGCAATCAGAAGCACGCGCCACCACCTCATTTGGACCGGCCCAGCGTTTTGAGCATGCGCGAGGTAGCGACGCCGATCAGCAGCACGAAGACGACGAGCAGCGAAGCATAGGAGAGGATATTCGTCGACAACCAATTGGCGGCGATCAAGCGGTAATTGGCGATCGACCAAGGCGTGGATGGGACGAAATCGAAGCGGGTGACGGGCACCGCATCGATCTTGCCCGTCTTGCTCGAATAGGTGGTGATATGGCCTGATATCTGCGGCCAGTTCAACTGACCGGTCAGCACTTCGAGCCCTTCGCGCAGATCCTTTGCCGAGGGTGCCGCCACCACGGTCCACGAACCCTCTCCCAGGGGGCTGGAGCCTTGCGCAACCACGAGCGTGTCGGCGTTGGAGGGGGTGAAGACCGTCTCGGCCCCGGGGATGAACTGCAGCGAACTGCGGGTGATGTCGAAATTGCGCCCCAGCCATTCACGGAAAGCAGTGATGCGGCTGCGCAAGATACCGCCGCTCACCTTGGAATTCCACTCCTCGAAGGCCGTGCCGGTATCGACGACGCCTGGCTGCGTGTCGGCCACGGGACGCCACGAGGCTTGGCTCGCCGTCGAGATGTTGGCCTGCGTCAATGCGGTTGCCGGCATCTGCGAAATCGAGCCGATGAAGATGGCGTCCCGATCGCCGATCGTATTCGGCGAGGCCACGGTTTCGACGGCGATCGGATGACCGGCCATCACCGCCATCTGACCGAGCAGCGTAGCGGCGGCCGAAAGCGTATCGGCATCGACGCGATCGATGAAGAGCGGCGTCGGTTCCGTTGCCCGGCCATAGGGATAAGCTGTGCCGGACATTGCGGCCAGATTCGGACGCTGCCCGACGCGGGCAAAATCCGGAATGTGCACTTCGGAGGTATCGAACAGGGCAAAACGGGGATTGGCGCCGGCGGTAGCACCCGGAGCACAAGCGGCATCGTCCTTCGTCATCAGGATCGTCTCGATCGCAATCATATTGAGGCCGGGTTTGAAGTGGCGCATCGTCACGCGGATCGGCAGATGACGGAGAATGCCGCCGGTGGTCGAAGTAAGCGGCACGGTGGAGGCGATGTTGTCGTTGACGTAGATATCGATATGGCTGCCGGGAAGCACATTGTCGGTATAGGCGGCGTCGAGCAGCACCTTGGCCTCGCCATAGGCATTGGCATAGAAGTCGGCCGGCACGGCGACATTGAAGCTGGTGCGGAACCGCCGGCCGGAAAATTCCGTGGTCTTCACGCCGAGTTGCGAGAGGGCGATGCTGGTGTCGGAAAAGACCAGCGGCGCATTCGGCGCGCTCCAGCGCTCGGTGGTCAGTGCATCGCGGCGGACGTCCGCGGACCTGTCAGTCGGCGAAACGATGGTATCGATCGCGGAGGAGACTGCTTGCCAAGAGGGGCCGCTGATCAGAAGCACCGGCGAGCCGCTGCGCGGATCGGTCACGAAAGCGGCGAGCGGCGCGCTTTCGGCCCCGGGCGGCAGGTCGGGAAAGAACGGCCGCAGCTCCGCGGCGGTCCCGACGAGCACACCGAGCTTGCCAGGACCGGCGGCCGGAAGGGAGGCGGCGCTGAAGGCAAATATCTGGTTCGGCATGCTGCTCAGCACCGACAGGCCCTGTGCCAGCCGCAACAACGGCTTGGTCGTCCCCGGCTGCTCCAGCGCCGGGACGACGATATCGAACTCCGTCCTGCCCGCGCCATCGATGCCGATAGCGCGGATCGCGTCGGCGCTCGAAAGCTCCGCAGCATTCCCGCCGGCAAAGCTCAGGTAGGTTCCGGCCGGATCGATATTCGACCATAATTCATAGGTGGACTGGATGCTGCAGTCGGTGCGGTGGCGCTGCTCTGCCTGGAAGGTCACGAGATTGGCGCCCGGCTGCAACAGGCCGGGGGGAACTTCGAAAGTGACGGCGGAAGAGCCGTCCGCCGAGCTGACCCGCTGCTGACCGATCGGACGATTGTTGAGATAGACGGTCAGCGCGGATGCTTCCGGCGCGACGACGATCGAATTCTGATAGGCGAAGGTGAAACTTGCCTTGGCGGCCGCCTGCTCGGGCGTCAGATAGACAGACCATGACCGGCGGTCATATTCGCCGCTGAGGCTGAATTTCGAAAAGGGCACTAGATAACGCCTGATATCGCGGTGGCGCGGCTGCGAAGCGGCATTCGCCGCGCCGGGCTGAGGCGCCGGCGCTGCCGGCTGCGGCACGACAGTGATCGGCGCAGGAGCGGGCGCGGGCGCTACGGAAATGGGGGGCGTGACCGGTACCGGCGCCGTCGCTGCGGGCGGAGCTGGCGGCGTCAATCTCGGGGCAGTAGACGCGCCGGGCGGACGCTCGCCGGACATGTCGAAGGGCGCCGTCTGCGCATGTGTGACAGCGGGGGCATGCAACAGGAGGAGCGCGGCGGCGACGATCTTTCTCATCCGGCATTGACCTTTGCCGCTCGCTGCTGCGCCTCCCGCTCCGGCCGCATGCTGCGGAAGAGGTAAACCAGGCCACGGCTGGTCTGATAGAGGGACAGGCCGAGAAACCAGATGGTGCCGCGAATGAGGCCGGGATTGCGGCGCCGAGATTCCTGGAACTGGGTCCACTGATCGGAATTGGCAAACATCAGATCGGCGATCAGGCGATGATCAAGCGCGCTTTTCGGCACGTATTGGCAGCCCACATTGCTGATATCGCCTGATGGCTCGATGTTGCGGACGATCAGCGGCAGGGTTTCCAGGTCTGCACCGCTATAGGGCCGGAAGCGCATCTCGCCGGGGGCGCCGACGAGCAGTTCATCGAGATGCTTGTTAAAGATATGCAGCCTTGCGCCATGGACGGAGACGTCCTCTATCGAGGCCGCATACCACTTGCCGTTGGCATAGAACTCGCAGCGCCGGTTGACGCGGACGCGCCGGGACAACGCGCGCTCGCCACGTTCCGATACGACGCCGAGTGCGCAGCCGGCCATGATCAGATTGATCATGTTCCACCCGCCGACGACAAGTGTGACGTCGGCCTTATAGGGCTCGGCATAGATCCTGTAGAAGGTAATGACGAGCGCGATTATCTGCACCGCAAAGATCACGAAGAAGGGGCGGCTGATCTCCGACAGGCGGCTGACGGCGATCGATTCATCCTTGGCGGTAACCTTGAAGGTCGGCTTCCGCGGATTGAGCATGACCGAGACGACAGCTGGCAGCAGATGCACCGTCTGGACATATTCGTAAAGCTCGGAAATCCAGGGCCAGCGGAAGGATCCGTAGAGGTAATTCTGCATCATCAGATTCACGAGCATATAGGCAAGCGTATAGGCAAGGAATTCGCCGCCGGAGGCCGTGAAAATTTCCAGGTCGAAGAACAGGTAGAAGAGCGGCGCAAACAGGAAGATCGTGCGCGGGAACGGGAAGAGCCAGAAAAGCGTGGATGACATGTAGCACAGACGCTGCGGGATCGACAGGCCGCGCTTCAGAAGCGGGAAGCGGAAGCGCAGGATCTGCATCATACCCTGCGCCCAGCGGCTGCGCTGGCCGATGAAGCTCGCGAAGGTGGCCGGTTGCAGCCCGGCGATCAGCGGCTTGTCGACATAGATGCTGTTCCAGCCGCTGCCATGGAGAGCCAGCGCCGTCTCGCAATCCTCGGTAATGCTGATGCCCGAAAACCCGTTCTGGGATTCGAGCGCCTTGCGGCTCAAGACTGCAGCCGAGCCGCAGAAAAAGGCGGCATTCCATTTGTCGAGGCCGCGCTGGATGATGCCGTAGAACATCTCATTCTCGCTCGGCATTTTTTCGAAAGTGCGCAGATTGCGTTCGAGCGGGTCGGGATTGATGAAGAAATGCGGAGTTTGGACGAGAAAGAGCTTCGGGTCGTCTTCGAAGTAGCCGACCGTCTCGAGCAGGAAATCGCGAGCCGGCGCGTGGTCGGCGTCGAAAACGGCGATGAGTTCGCCGATCGAATGTTTCATGCCGTTGTTGAGATTGCCGGCCTTGGCATGCTCGTTGCGGTCGCGCGTGAGATAAGTGACGTCAAGATCCTGGCAGAGCTGCTTCAGCTCGCCATGGCGGGCCGCCGCCGCCTGGGCCTCGAGCAACTTGCCGGAATTGCGCTTCTGCATGGTGCCGCCGTCGTCGAGCAGCCAGACATGCAGCTTGTCGGCCGGATAGTCCATCGCCTTGGCGGCAGCCAGCGTGTTTCCGAGAAGGCCGGCATCCTCGTTATAAGAAGGCACGAACACATCGACATGGGGCAAGCGCCCGGGATTGGCGGCTCGCGATGGGCGCGGCGGGAGCGGTGTGGCGACGATGAAAAGGCTGAGCGCCAGCATCGCGACGCTGTACATTTCGGCAAGGTAGAGCAGCAAGCCGGGAATGAAATTCTCAGGCTGGTTCAGCGGCGGCAGGGTGTTGGTGGTGCGCCAATAAACGTAGCGCAGCACGATCGACGTTCCGAAGGCAAGCGCCACCAGGCGCCATGTCCCCTCGCCCTTCAGAATCTTAATGAGCGCCATCACCGAAACGACCGTAATGCTGGTGATGAGCTGGGTCTGCAGATTAACCGGCAGAGTGATCAGCACGATCATGCAGAGCGAAACAACGGCCCATATGAAGACACTGCGGGCTTTGCGCATCGACGTTCCTTCGAAATTGCGCCGGGGCACCGTCTGTTACCCCGGGGGCATACTCTATCTCCGGCAGACGGCCGTCATGGCCGCGTCGCCTATGCAATCCGGCGAGGGCACCGTGACGCCGATCGCTCTTGCCGATTGTTCCAGTGGCGCGGCGGCCGGATCCGGCGCGGCACTCGTCTGTGGCGCCTCGCTCGGCAGCGGCACGCGCGGACCGATCGGCGTCGGCAAGGGCGCGGCGTCCTGCACCGGTTGCTGGCTTGGGGCGCTGCGAACCGGAGCTGTCCGCGGCAGGCGGACTACGGCAGGGGCCGGCTCATAGCCGAGCGGCATCGGGCTGGCGCGATATCCACCCTCATCGGGATAGATCGGTTCACCGGTAAGACCGAGCGCCGCGCTGGCGGGGGGCGGGTTACCATACGGATTCCAGGTCGGGCCGTCGAAGGTGCCGGTGATGGTATAGCCGTAGACGATGCCGAGCAGTTGGCGCTCGGTTGCGCGAGCATCGCACAGGCGCAGGCGCAGCTGGATCATGCCGAAATTGCGCGCTTGGGTATTGGCGGCCGCGCTCGAGCGGATCTGCTGCCATGCATAGATGCAGGTATCGCCGGCGCGGCTGCGGCCGGAAGCATAGCCGAAGGGGCCATAGGCGTTCTGCAGGAAGGTCGCCGATGTCGCCATCGGCACGCCGGGAGCCGAACGGGCCACCTCGCGGGCAATGCCGCTCTCGTTGATCATCCTGAAGCTGGCATTGCCCATCCCGGGATTGGCCCCGGAAGCGCCGAAGAACTCGGCTTTCAGAAAATTCTGGCCGGGTACGGAAGACGAGGTGAACAGCGAGATCGTCTGCTCGACGCCATTGCCGCGCTTGCGCTCGACGACATTGACAATCGACGGCCCGCCCGGCGGCGGCAGGACCAGCGCCTTTTCAGGCGCCACCGTCTCCGGTCCGGAAGGCTGTCGCACACCGCCTGTCGACGTGCAGCCGGCCATCAGACCCACCACGGCCAACAGCGATATCGTCTTCCCCAAGCGCATGTCTCGAGCCGCCGTAATCGTCTTTCCAGATATCCATTCGCAGACCGAAACGCGACGGACCGTCGAATCAGCGGCCACCCGGCCGTTCACCTGACATAAATCGCCGACATGGTTAACAAAGGGTAAAGAGCCCGACCCTGATGCCACCAGACGACTCGCATTGAACGTGATTCGGACAGCTCAACCCTATGGTGCATAAACCGGTTTCGCAACAAACAATCGGCGCGCCGGCCTTCCCACGACGCCAAGGCGGTAGCGGAACTATGCGGTTTGGCCGGCGTTGCCTTGATGTCCAGAGTTCAAAAAGGAGATTATCCCATGCGCAAGATCATGCTGGCTACGGCCGCCATGCTGACCATCTGCTCGGCCGCCTTCGCACAGAGCACGGTGGTCGTCACCGATCCCGCACCAACCGGTTCCGTCGTCCTGCCTGGCGAGGTGCGCACCTATGTCATGGAGCAAAACACGCCATCCGTCGTCTATGACGGCGAAATCACGGTTGGCGCGACGCTGCCGGATACTATTGAAGTCCATACCGTGCCCAATGTCGACGGCTATGCCTACACCGTTGTCAACGAGCGGCGCGTGATCGTCGAGCCGAAGACACACCGCGTGATCCAGGTTCTCGAATAAGGGATTGAGGCTGGAGACGCATAGTCCTGCACGGCTTCACGTGCCCTCATCTCCCGTGCTCACCGGCACGTTCAAGAGTTCACGTATCTTATGAGCGAGTTGCTCCAGGCTGAATGGCTTGGCGAGCAGCGAGACGCCGTGGTCGAGCACGCCGTTGTGGACGATGGCATTGCGCGTGTAACCCGTGGTGTAAAGAATCCGGATCGCCGGCCATTTTTCTTGAACGGCATCAGCAAGCTGACGTCCGCTCATCTGCGGCATAACGATATCGGTGAAGATCAGATCGACGTCGGGGTTCTCCTCCAAAAGGAGAAGCGCCTCGACGCCGCTTGCCGCCTGCAACACGCTGTAACCGAGTTCATGGAGGCTTTCGGCGGTCATGGTGCGGACATGTTCATCGTCCTCCACCACCAAGATAGTATCGTTAACGCTCCCCTGAGGAATCGGCTGGGCGCCGGCGGCGGCCAAGCGGGCATCCGCCTTGCCGACATGACGCGGCAGATAGATCTTCACCGTCGTCCCCCGATCGATCTCCGAATAGATCTTGATGTGGCCGCCGCTCTGTTTGATGTAGCCGTAGACTTGGCTTAGCCCGAGACCGGTTCCCTTGCCGGGTCCTTTGGTGGTGTAAAACGGTTCGAAGGCGCGGTCGATTACATCGGCCGACATGCCGATTCCGGAGTCGGTGATGCTGATCATTACATACTGGCCCGCCTCGACCTCCGAATGCATGCGCGAATATCGCTCGTCAAGTTCGGTGTTGGCGGTCTCGATCGTCAGATGACCGCCGCCGGGCATGGCGTCGCGCGCATTAACGGCAAGGTTCAGCATGGCGTTTTCGAGTTGGCTGAGATCGGCGAAAGTCGGCCAGAGGCCACCGGCAAGCACGGTCTCGATTCGGATATGTTCGCCGAGCGTGCGCCGCAGCAACTCCGACATGCCGCCGACCAGCTTGTTGACGTCGATCATCTCCGGGGCCAGCGGCTGCTGACGAGAGAAGGCCAGAAGACGTGCGGTCAATACCGCGGCTCGCTGGGCGCCGTCTCTGGCGTTCTGAAGGGAGTTCAGCAGGCGCGGATCCTCGTGTCCGGTCATCCGCCGCTGAGCGAGATCGAGATTGCCGATGATGATTGCCAGCATATTGTTGAAATCATGGGCGACCCCGCCCGTGAGCTGACCGATCGTCTCCATCTTCTGCAACTGGCGCACCTGCGCCTGGGCGGCGGCATTCTCTTCCATCTCATGCCTGAGTTCGGCAGTGCGCTGCACCACCGTTTCCTCAAGGCGCGCATTGAAGCTGTTGAGCTCGCTGCGGAGGCGACTCTGCCTGCCATAGGCGACAATAATCGTTTCCATCAGACCGATGATGATCACCGCATTGATGAGAAAGGTCGCAAGACCGATCCATTGGCCGGCGCTCACCGGCCAGAAGACATCGTGCGGCTCGACGAAAAACTGCTGGACGAGGAAACCGGCGAGCATGGCCGCCACGAAGCCAGGCCCGGCGCCGCCTATGAAACTTGCGAGCAGGATCGCCGGAAGGAAGCTCAGGAAAGGAAATCCGGAGAGGTAATCACTGGCGGCAAGTCTTAGAAGAAAGGTCAGACCGACGAAGGCAACGGCCAGCGGATAGGTATAGCCCGGCCTGTGACGCAGCCAATCCGTGGCACTCAACAAATCCATTCCACACCCCTTCTCGGCCGTCGCGGAAACGGCATCCCAGCTTTTGCACATCGAATTTCGCCGGGCAATATGCTGTTTCCAAAGCGCGGCGCGATCTTTCAGATTCGCTTGCCGCACCTTGGATTTTTATGTTTACACATATCGGCGTCTCAAAACGGCTGCACTGTTTTGTGCGACAAGTTTTCCACCACTGCGCGTGGCGTCTTGACGCGCTTCGCGAGCGGTCCACATAAATCTTCGTGCCCCGGCAGGGGAATGGGGGGACGGGATCATGAAAGACATATTCATTGTCGAGGACGATGCGCTGATCGCCATGTTGCTCGAGGACATGCTGAGCGATCTCGGCTATCGGGTTCGTGCGAGCGCGCCGGATCTGGAACGGGCGCTCGCAACCGCCAGGGACGCGGAGTTCGACGCTGCAATCCTCGACGTCTCCCTCGCCGGCCGTAGCTCGCTGCCGGTCGCAAAGCTGCTCGACGAACGCGGCAAGCCCTATCTCTACGCAACGGGATATGGCAGCGCCCCGGAAGGCAGCAGCCCCAGCGCGCTCCCGGTGCTGCGAAAGCCGTTCCAGCTCAGTGAGCTCGAACAGGCGATGAAGCAGCTTTGCGGAACCTAATCAGCGCACCTGATCGAGCAGACGCTTGCATTCCAGGAGGTCGTAGAGCGCCTCTTGAAGCAGCGCCCTGTCTTCCTTGCCGACGCTCGATTTGCCGATCGACACTTCCGGCTGCTCGTCGTCGCCGGCGACGAAATTGAAGAACCGGCGGGTGATCGGCGGCTTGGCGCGGCCGACAATCTGATCCTCCTCCGCCATGGCGACACGCGGTTCCCCGGCGCCCGCCTCCTGCGCACCCGAGGCAAGCGCCTCGACACTGGCGAGATCGCCGTGGCCGACCGAGATGACGAACTTGTTGCCGTTGGTCTTCAGAAGCTTCTGCACGCCCTTGATCGTATAGCCGTGATCATAGAGCAAATGCCGGATGCCCTTGAGGAGGTCGACGTCCTCCGGCCGGTAGTAGCGACGGCCGCCGCCGCGCTTCATCGGCTTTATCTGGGGAAACCGTGTCTCCCAGAAGCGCAGCACATGCTGCGGCAGATCAAGATCGTCTGCGACTTCGCTGATGGTGCGAAAGGCATCGGGGCTCTTGTCCAACGTCATATGCTACGCAACCTCGCAGGCTCAATCCAACGGCGACTCACCATATTTCAAAGGTTTGGCGTCAACAATTCAAGTCATGTCTCGACGTTGCGCACAGGGGATCGACCAGCGCGAAAAAAACACGCACCAACAAGAGGAAGTCCGATCTCAGAGAGCCGGATTCTGCGGCTTCAGCTTGATCTTGCGGGCGACATGCGCCTTGAGGATCCGCGTCTTCAGCACGTTCGAAGCCTTGAAGGTCATCACCCGGCGCGGAGAGATCGGAACCTCCTCGCCGGTTTTCGGATTGCGGCCGATCCGCTCGTTCTTATCGCGAACCTGGAAGGTGGCGAAGGAGGAAAGCTTGACGGTTTCGCCCCGCACAATGGCGTTGCAGATTTCGTCGATGACGGTTTCCACAAGTTCAGCGGATTCGGTCCGGGAAAGACCAACCTTGCGGAAAACGGATTCCGCCAGGTCTGCTCGCGTCACTGTTTTTCCGGTCATGGTTTCCCCGCCCATTACAAAATATTTTTTGAAAGCGAACGAAGAGTATTTGTCTTGCGCCTCACGGTCAAGCTCTTGTTCGCCGCCAGTTTTTTAGGATTCGTGCTTACCAGCGGAGCAGAACAGCGCCCCAGGTGAAGCCGCCGCCCATCGCTTCGAGCATCACGAGGTCGCCCTTTTTGATGCGGCCGTCGCCGGCAGCGGTCGCAAGCGCGAGCGGGATCGAGGCGGCTGAGGTATTGCCGTGCAGGTCGACAGTGACGACGACCTTGTCCGCATCGATGTTCAGCTTCTTCGCCGAACCGTCGATGATGCGTCGATTGGCCTGGTGCGGCACCAGCCAGTCGAGGTCTTCGGCAGTTGTCCCAGTCGAATCGAAAGCGGCCTGAATGACATCGGTGATCATGCCGACTGCATATTTGAAGACCTCGCGGCCTTCCATGCGCAGCTTGCCGACGCTGCCCGTCGTCGACGGTCCGCCATCGACATAAAGCTTGTCCTTGTGCGAACCGTCGGAGCGCAGATGCGCGGTCAGCACACCGCGATCGGCAGACGTGCCCTCGCCTTCTGCCGCCTCGAGCACGATCGCGCCGGCGCCATCGCCGAAAAGCACGCAGGTGGTGCGATCGTTCCAGTCTAGAATGCGCGAAAAAGTCTCTGCACCGATGACGAGAACGCGCTTTGCAAGGCCGCCGCGGATATAGGCGTCCGCGGTCGTGACCGCATAGACGAAGCCGGTGCAGACGGCCTGGACGTCGAAGGCAAAACCGTGGCTCATGCCGAGACGGTTCTGGATGTTGACCGAGGTTGCTGGAAAGGTGTTGTCCGGCGTCGAGGTGGCACAGATGATAAGATCGATATCGGCGGGCGTCAGGCCGCCATTGGCAAGGGCCGCACGCGCGGCGGCTTCGCCAAGCGAGGCCGTCGTCTCGTCGTCGCCGGCTACGTAACGCTGGCGGATGCCGGTGCGCTGGACGATCCATTCGTCCGACGTATCGACGATGGCCTCCATATCACGATTGGTCATCACGCGCTTCGGAAGTGCGGCTCCGAATCCGCGAACCACTGAACGGATCATATTCGATTGAACCCCATAGCTCATGCCGCTTCCGGGCCTATGGGAGGCAGCCGCTTGGCATGATATTTCTTAAGATCGTTTTCTATTTTCTGATTGAGGCCGTTCTTAGCCATGTCGTAACCGACCTCGATGGCAGCAGCGATGCCTTCGGCGTTGGCGCCGCCATGGCTCTTGATGACGATGCCGTTCAGCCCGAGAAACACTCCGCCATTGACCTTGCTCGGATCGAGCTTCTCGCGCAGCATATCGAAGGCGCTCTTGGCGAAGAGATAGCCGATACGGGCGAGCAACGTGCGGGACATGGCGGCACGCAGATATTCGGCGATCTGCTTGGCGGTGCCTTCGGCGGTCTTGAGCGCGATGTTGCCGGAGAAGCCTTCGGTGACGACAACGTCGACCGTGCCCTTGCCGAGATCGTTGCCCTCGACGAAGCCGGAATATTCGAGCGAATCGATATTCGCCTCGCGCAACAGGCGGCCGGCCTCCTTGACCTCTTCCTGGCCTTTCACCTCCTCGACACCGACGTTCAGAAGGCCGATCGTCGGGCGTTCGATCTCGAAAAGCGCGCGCGCCATGGCGCCGCCCATCAGCGCAAAATCCATCAGTTGCTGCGCATCGGCGCCGATCGTCGCACCGACATCGAGCACGATGCTCTCCCCCTTCAGCGTCGGCCAGATCGCCGCGATCGCCGGGCGCTCGATATTGGCCATCGTGCGAAGACAGAATTTCGCCATCGCCATCAGTGCGCCGGTGTTGCCGGCAGAGACAGCGACATCGGCATCGCCCGTCTTCACCGCCTCGATCGAGCGCCACATGGTCGAGATATAGCGGCCGCGGCGCAGCGCCTGGCTCGGCTTCTCTTCCATGCTGACAGCAAGCTCACAGTCGTGAAAGACCGATTTTTCCTTGAGTTTCGGGAACTTGGCGAGAAAGGGATCGCACTGTTCTTTAAGACCGTAGAAAACGAAGGAAATATCCGGATGCCGGTCCAGTGCCTTGGCGGCGCCGGGGATGACAACCTGGGGACCAAAGTCGCCACCCATGAGGTCGAGAGATATTCTGATCACGCGTCCCTGATCCTTCTTTTCGCCGAGGCGCGAAATTTGGGCCAAAATACCGGTTTTGGCGTCGCATACAACTGAATTATGTCAAATGCCAGAGGTGCTTCAGTCCTTTTTCCAGTCCTTGAGGACCGCGAAAGCGGAGGGTTTTTTGTCGTTTTCGCCGCTATCCTCGATATGGCCCTTGAACTCGACACCCTGCTTGCGGGGATAGGGATCGATCGCGAGAGCGGCGAATTCGGCAACCACCTCGCCGGCATCGATCGTGTCGCCGACAAAGGTCTCGGGCAGATCGGGACCATCGGGATCGAGCAGCATCTCGCCGGCGTCGTTGCCGGGCTGGCGTGCAAGCTTGGAACCCTCAGGCACGAAAATCTGCTCGAAACTTTCGTCGATCACGGCTTCGACCGGTTCCAGCGTCACGACGCAGGACTGGACGATCTTCGCCTGGACGCGGCCCTTGATGCGGACACCGTCGCGTTTCCAGCGGGCGATCTGCAGATCGGCGCTGAGATCGTCGACGGAGACGACGCTCCAGGCCCCGGCAAGCGCCTTCAACTCGCTGGCATCGGCCTCAATATGAACCTCGACGGGATTGGCCGAGATGTGGCCGACCTTGACGTGATAGGAGAAGGGAACATCGTCCCGATCGTTCTTCATCGTTTCCTCCTTCAGGCGACCGGCGGCAGCGTTGCCGAACCGCTGGCGATCAGCTCTTCCGGAACGGCAGACAGATGAGATTCTGCGGCGATCATCCAGTTGGCCAGGCCGGACATATCGGCCGGCGTCTCGGTTTCCGGATAGATATTGCGCGTTAATGCAAGCGCCAGCGCTTCGGCATCGCCGGCGTCCATCGCCTTCGAATAGGTTTCGAGCCGTCCGTAGAACATGCCGGCGAGCTTCTTCATGCGTTTCGGCACGCTGTTGTCGCCGATGCCGAGCTCGCGGATCGAATAGTCGATGTCCTGAAAGAAGGCATCGACGATCTCCTGGGCAATCTCTTGGCCACTGACGGCCGAGGCGCGCGTGCGGCGAAAAAACAGAATCATTACGATCGACAGCATTTCGAAGCGGCCCATGACGGTATCCGGTACATTGAGCCGCTCGTAGAGATCGGGCATGCGCGCGGCTGCGGTCAGCGCTGCATATTGCCTGTCGACGATCGTCTGATTGTTGTTTTTCTTGCGGAAGAGCCGGAGGATCATTGTTTTTTCCGGAAATGCCTCATTCTTCACGCCGGCTGGCGTCCGGCCTTGTTGCATGATTTCGAAAGCTGGTTTACCGAAGCAGGCGCGAATTGCAATGCCGTTCGTGGCCAGCTTCGGGACGACGCCTTCGAGGCGCCAGCGAAGCGAATTCGGGAAACTCGACCCGGAATGGCCACAATGGTTTTGCAGGAGGAAAGCGTGCAAGGCCCAAAATGGCTGCTATCGACACCCAAGGGAGTAGATGTCGTTGAAGAAACGGTATTTCAAGTCTGACATGAAACTCTTCAGCAGCGCGGCCATTGCCTTCATAATCGCCTCCACATCAGTTCTTTCAGGCTGCCAGACCGGCACAGTGCTCAACGGCGGCTATGTCGTCGATCAGCAGTCGCTCAATCTCGTTCCGGAAGGTTCCAGCCGCGAACAGGTCCTGCTTTCGCTCGGCACGCCATCGACGACGGCGACCTTTGACGGTGAGGTCTTCTATTATATTTCGCAGCGGCGCACGCGCGCCGTCGCCTTCCAGAAGCTGAAGGTCGTCGACCAGACCGTCCTGGCCATTTATTTCGACAAGAACGGCGTCGTCACCCGCCGTGCCAATTACACACTGCAGGACGGCAAGGTCTTCGATACGATCTCGCGCGTCACGCCGACCGGCGGCAAGGAACTCACCTTCCTGCAGCAGATGCTCTCCGGCGGCAGCGCAGCAAGTGCTGCCCGCAGCCTGTTCGGCGGCGGCGCCGGTGGCACGCCACAAAATCCGAGCAGCCTGCGCTGATCGACACGCTTTCAATGAAAAACCCGCCGGAGCGATCCGGCGGGTTTTTCAATGGGTGTATTTTCAGCGCCACGGCAGCCTGCTGCGCTTTTGCAATCTGCATCAGCCCGCGAGAACGGCAAGCAACAGCAGCGCAACAATGTTGGTGATCTTGATCGCCGGGTTGACGGCGGGGCCGGCGGTATCCTTGTAGGGATCACCGACGGTATCGCCGGTAACGGAGGCCTTGTGCGCATCCGAGCCCTTCATGTGACGCACGCCATCCTTGTCGACGAACCCGTCCTCGAAGCTCTTCTTGGCATTGTCCCAGGCGCCGCCGCCCGAGGTCATCGAGATGGCGACGAAGAGGCCGTTGATGATGACGCCGAGCAGCGATGCGCCGAGGGCGGCAAAGGCCGAGGCCTTGGAGCCGGAAATCAGAAGCACGCCGAAATAGACGACGACGGGAGCGAGCACCGGCAGCAGCGAAGGCACGATCATCTCGCGGATGGCGGCCTTGGTCAGCAGGTCGACGGCCTTGCCGTAATCCGGTTTTTCCGTGCCTTGCATGATACCGGGCTTCATCTTGAACTGCCGGCGAACCTCCTCGACGATCGAACCGGCGGCGCGGCCGACGGCTGTCATGGCGATGCCGCCGAACAGATAGGGAATCAAGCCGCCGAAAAGCAGGCCGGCGACGACGTAAGGGTTCGACAGTTCGAACGAGATCGTGCCGATATTGGCGAAGTAGGGATACTGGTCGCCGTGGGCCGCAAAATACTGCAGGTCGTTGGCGTAGGCGGCAAAGAGCACCAGCGCGCCGAGACCGGCAGAACCGATCGCGTAACCCTTGGTGACCGCTTTGGTGGTGTTGCCGACGGCGTCGAGCGCGTCGGTCGACTTGCGCACCTCCGGCGGCAGATGCGACATTTCGGCGATGCCGCCGGCATTGTCGGTAACTGGGCCGAAAGCATCCAGCGCAACGATCATGCCGGCAAGGCCGAGCATGGCGGTGACGGCGATGCCGGTGCCGAAGAGGCCGCCGAGCTGATAGGTTGCGAGAATACCGCCGACGATGACGATGGCCGGCAGGGCAGTCGATTCCAGCGAGACCGCAAGACCCTGGATGACGTTGGTGCCGTGACCGGTCACCGAAGACTGGGCGATCGAAACGACGGGGCGTTTGCCGGTGCCGGTATAATATTCGGTGATAACCACGATCAAGGCGGTGACGACGAGGCCGACGAGACCGCACACGAAGAGGTTCGTACCCGTGACGTCGGCGCCGGCGACCGTGCCGAGCGAGCCCCAGCCGACGGTCAGCGAGGTGGCGGCGCCGAGACCGACAATCGACAGCAGGCCGGTGACGATGAGACCCTTGTACAGCGCGCCCATGATCGAGCCGTTCGAGCCGAGCTTGACGAAGAAGGTGCCGATGATCGAGGTGATGATGCAGGCACCGCAGATCGCCAGCGGATAGATCATCGCAGACTGGAGAATCGGCGCGCCGGCAAAGAAGATCGCTGCGAGGACCATGGTGGCGACGACGGAGACCGCATAGGTCTCGAAAAGGTCGGCGGCCATGCCGGCGCAGTCGCCGACATTGTCGCCGACGTTATCGGCGATCGTTGCCGGATTGCGCGGATCGTCTTCGGGGATACCGGCCTCCACCTTGCCGACGAGGTCGCCGCCGACATCAGCGCCCTTGGTGAAGATGCCGCCCCCGAGACGGGCGAAAATCGAGATCAGCGAGGCGCCGAAACCGAGCGCCACCAGCGCATCAATGACTTCGCGCGAGCCGCTCTCATGTCCGAGCCCGACGGTCAATATCGTATAGTAGATGGAGACGCCGAGCAGCGCGAGGCCCGCCACCAGCATGCCAGTGATCGCGCCAGACTTGAAAGCGATGTCGAGGCCGGCGGAAAGGCTGGCGGACGCTGCCTGGGCGGTGCGCACGTTGGCGCGAACGGAGACGTGCATGCCGATGAAACCGGCAGCACCTGATAGTACGGCGCCGATCAGGAAACCGATGGCGGCGGTGGCGGAGAGAAGCAGCCAGGCTGCGATGAAAACAACGACGCCGACAAGCGCGATGGTTCTATACTGACGCGTCAGGTAGGCTTGGGCGCCCTCGCGGATGTAGCCCGCGATCTCCTGCATCCGGCTGTTGCCCTGATCGGCGGCAAGCACCGACCGGGTTGCCCAGGCGGCATAGACCACCGAGAGCAGACCGCATGCGATTACGCATAAAAGAATGGTCATTTCGCTCTTTCCTCCATAGGCCGGAACTCACTCCTTTTCCGGCAGATACGCCGCCGACTCGCCTTCCTCTCCACAGAAATGCACAGCTAAGCGGTGGGGAGATTGCGTGGTCGATTACGTGGCGTCAAGTCCGCAAAGGCCGAAAACCATTGCGGTACGAAGAAAGACGTAGGTGAGATTGTTCGGCGCTAAAGAGTTACTTCTTCGCTTCGCCGCGGACCTGCTTGGCGATGCGGTCGAGTACGGCGTTGACGAGCTTCGGCTCGTCGTCATCAAAAAAGGCTCGAGCGATCTCGACATATTCAGTGACGATGACCGCCACCGGGACGTCCTTGCGATCGAGGAGCTCGAAGACGCCGGCACGCAGGATGGCGCGAACCGTGCTGTCGAGGCGCGACAGCGCCCAATCATCCTGCAGCGCTGCAGCAATCAGCGGATCTAGACGGACCTGATCACGCACGACGCCGGAGACGATGGAGCGGAACCAGGCGGCATCGGCCTTCAGATAGGTCGCGCCGTCGAGTTCCTGGCCGAGGCGGTGCGCCTCGTATTCAGCGACGATTTCCAGAACGCCGGTGCCACCGACATCCATCTGATAAAGCGCCTGAACGGCCGCCAGGCGGGCAGCGCCCCGCTGGTTCGCAGTCTTGACCGGCCGTTCCGTCTTGTCGTCGTTCATTCGTTATGCACCCAGTTTCTGCTTCAGCGCGATCATCGTCAGAGCCGCACGAGCGGCAAACCCGCCCTTGTCCTTGTCCGAACGGCGGGCGCGCGCCCAAGCCTGTTCGTCATTTTCCACGGTCAGAATGCCGTTGCCGATGGCAAGGGATTCACTAACCGCGAGGTCCATCAGAGCGCGCGAGGATTCGTTCGATACGATATCGAAATGGTAGGTCTCGCCGCGAATGACCATGCCGAGAGCGACATAGCCGTCATAATGCGTGCCGCCATTGTCGTCCCCATCGAGCGCCATGGCAATCGCCGCTGGAATTTCCAACGCGCCGGGAACGGTGACGACCTCATAGGTGGCGCCGGCCTGCTCGAGCGCAAAGGTCGCGCCTTCGAGCAGCGCATCGGCCATGTCGTCATAGAAGCGGGCCTCGACGATCAAAATATGGGGAGCGGTCTCTCTCGACATTGTTTACCTTCGGTTGGCGGCACTTTTTCCACTCGACAGCCCGCGGTCAAAACATGCCTTCATCGGAATGGCAAGCACTTTCGGCCGGTGCCGCAAATGCGAAAGAGGAAATATCGGCAAGAGGATAGCCGCACCATCCCTGCCGAGGCGGCCAAGCCTTCGAAATCCGCTTTTCCGGAAGCGTGGAAAACGGCATTTCGAAGGCTGTTTTCATGAAGAACTTTTAATGTGTTTTCAGTGCCTTAACCCATTGAATGGCGAAAACGGCAACGCCAACTCCTTGTCGTGACGCAGACGATCCCCTGCACGACAGCCGACCGTCAAAGCAGATGAAAGGATTAAATCATGAACCGCGTTGTCACAATCACCATCACCGCAGCCCTCTCCTCTCTCGCATTTGCCGGCGTCAGCCGGGCCGAGAGCATCGGAATGAACTCCGTCCAAGGCATCGAGCAGACGCTCAGGACCTTCCGGGGCAATAACTTCAATGTCGAGCAGGTCCGCAACTGGCACAATCTCGACGACGAGACGACAGGTCCGCGCTCGGCCCCGGAACGCTCCGGGCAGGCCATACGCGGCATCCAGGCCTCGATCGATGCCAACAGATCGCTTGCACACCGTCTGAACAACGAGGGGATCGATGTCCGCAACATCGTCAATGCCGAACAGGCGGCGGACGGAAGCGTGACCTTCTACGTCCGCTGAGGTCACGACAGCAACAGAGCGTCTGGCGCATCCATCCGAAGTGCGGCGCTCGAAGCATGGGCGGCGTTCTCCTCTCCGCCCATGCCGAGGATTTTCCCGGGTCAGCGCGCGATTTCCATTGAATTTTCCAGCAAGATGATAGTTTCTCATCCTGCAACAGGAGAACATCATGGCGGCGGAATCGAAAACGGTGATCAATATCGCTGATCTCAAGCTCGACCACTGGAAACAGGGCGAGCTCTACGAAGGCGCCGACGTCTCCTTCGGAGCGCTGCTCGGCCTGGCGGGCCTCGGCATCAGCTACAATGAGGTGCCATCCGGCAAATCGAGCTGCCCCTTCCACAATCACCATGTCGAAGACGAGCTGTTCTACGTGATCGCAGGCACCGGCGAATACCGTTTCGGCGACGAGCGCCATCCGATCAAGGCAGGCGACGTGCTCGGCGCACCGGCGGGCGGGCCGGAAACGGCGCATCAGCTTATCAATACCGGCACAACCACCCTCGTCTATCTCGGCATCTCGACGATGGCGAAGACCGAAATCGTCGAATATCCCGATTCCGGAAAGTTCCTTGCCAAGACCAACAGGGACGCGACAGAAACCGGGCGCTTCCGCCATATCGGAAGGACCGAAGGCGATCTCGACTATTGGGACGGTGAGCCCGGCGCCTGAACGCGACTTCCACAAGGATTCGTCGTGATCGACATACCCACCTTGGAAACAGAGCGACTGACGCTTCGCCCTCACCGCCTCGACGATTTCGAGGCGCATGCGGCGCTATGGGCGGACGAAAAGGTCGTTCGCTTCATTACCGGTGCGCCGTCGACGCGCGAGCAGAGCTGGAGCCGCATGCTGCGCATCGCCGGCATGTGGCACAATATGGGTTTCGGCTTTCTGGCGATCGTGGAAAGGGAAAGCGGTAGGTTCATCGGCGAAGCTGGTTTCCTCGAAGCCCGGCGCGATATGGAACCGTCGATCGAGGGAACGATGGAGATCGGCTGGGCGCTGATGCCCGCGGCTCACGGCCGCGGTTATGCCACAGAGGCGCTGACGGCTCTGATCGGCTGGGCGGAGGCGCATTTTCCGGGAAAGCCGATGAGCTGCATCATCAGTCCCGAGAACCACGCCTCGCTGCGGGTCGCAGCCAAACTCGGTTTCCGCGAGACCATCCGCACGCAATACAACGGCGAGATCATTCAGTTTTCGCGTTAGGGAATTCCGCCAAGCGGGTAACGCAGCGCAGAGCGTCCACCACACAGGCCGATGCTCGTGGAACGCAGAATTGCGAATGCCCGAGAGCGTGCCACCTTCTCCCAGCAATCATGCAGCTATCGAGCGAGATCCGAGGCGTCTTTGGCCAATTTTTCCTGCCCTGCTGCGCAAGCCTCGCGTAATGCCCGAATTCTATGGTCATGGCCAGCGGTCTGCTTGGTCCTTCGGCGAAGCGATCACCGCTCTCGCCGACTGAGGCTGGAGAGAAGCGTTTCAAGGGAGAAGCATTTGCCGCGCGTGTCGATCTGTATACCGGCCTACAAGCCTGATTTCTTTGAACTCGCCCTAAAGAGCGCAATCGCGCAAAGCTATGCGGATGTCGAGATCATTGTCTCGGACGATTGCCCGACGGACGCCATCGAGGCAATCTGTTCACGGTATTCCAGCCTCATTGCTTATAGCCGCAATCCCCATCCCGGCGAATACACCAATATCATGAGGCTGGCGGGTCTCGCTGAGGGCGAATACATCAAATTTCTGTTCGATGACGACGTGCTTAGCCCTTTCTGCGTGCAGTTTCTTCTCGAAGCGCTGGAGGCGACGCACGGCAGAGGGACGAAACTTGCCTTTTCACCGCGGCACGTGATCGACGAGAGGAACAACTTCATCAACCTGATCAACCATTTCCAAGTCGATCGGGGTTTGAAGATCATCGAAGGCCGGGATTTCATCCGCTTGACCGCGATGCATCACCTCAACCTTATCGGCGAATATTCGACCGTGATGATGCGTAAGGCGGACTGCTTTGACGGAAATGGCGAGTTCCGCCTTTTCAGGCCCGAAAACGGGGTCTTCCGTGGCCTTCTTGATCTTTCAGGCTGGACAGAACTCGCCAAGGAAGGCGCGTTCGTCGCCCATCCGCACCCGCTTTCCTATTTCCGGCAGCATTCCAATTCCAAATCAAACCACACCACGAACCCGATCTTCATCTACGCCATCGTCTTTTACGAAGACATTCTGAACTATGCGCACGCCAACGGATTCCTCAGCCCGCAGGATTTGCCGGTCTCCTATCGCAATCTGATCAATGTCTACCAGTATTGGCGCGCCGCCTTTCCAGAACTCGATGCGAGGATCGCTCGCCTGAGCGCGCTGCTTGATGATGTCGGGCGATGGAGCGCGTAGCGGTTGGGTCGCTCGATCCCGGCGAGATTCACTATACCCGCACGTTTCGCGCAATTCTCACGATTTAATTGATGGTCGACATGGCGCGATCATGCAGACAGAGGGTTTCAAATGATGCAGTTGCTGGATGATACTATGGCGGGTTTCGGCGGACGCGAGCAGATCGTGCAGGCGTCTTTTTCCGTCGTCGTTCCCGCCTACAACGCATCAAACGTCATCGGGCGATGCCTGCAGAGCCTATTAAGTCAGCAGGGGCAGACGGCATTTGAAATTATTGTCGTCGACGATTGCTCGGCGGACGACACGATCTCTAAAGCCGAAGAGATAGGTCGTGGGCACAATAACATTAGCGTCCTGCGCCTCGACAGCAACGGCGGACCCGGCATTGCCAGGAATGCAGGGGTACTCAGAGCAAAAGGCGAATGGATTTGCTTCGTGGATGCCGACGACGTCGTGGAGAACAACTTTCTGGAGATGCTTCAGGCATCCGTCGAAGACTTCACGGATATTCTCGCGTTCAACTCCAGCCTTTATGACGCAGAAACCGGCAATAGCCTGAAAGCCAGCATCCGCGAGGATCTCGCCCGAGTCGAGGGCGCCGAAAGGCTGGCGGATTATCTTCAGGATCGCGTTGATCGATCAGTCATCTTCCATCTGTTCCGCCGCCGTTTCCTCCTAGACAATAACATCATGTTCCGCGGCGGCCTTCACGAGGACGTCGATTATATGTTTCACGCGCTGATGCGCGCGCGTTCTGTCAAGAGTCTTGACAGGCAGATCTACCGCAAGCTCGATACCCAGGGCTCAATCGTAAATTCGCTCAGCACCCGTCATGTCGACGGCTTCTTCGATGCGCTCGATGCCATGCATGCGCTCGTGGCGGACACGCCGATGTGGCCTGACCTGAAAAATCCTTTCCTGACCGGCATCATTAACGTGACCGCGTCTCGCCTGCTCAGGCTGCTGCCCGGCAAGGTGGTCAAGCTCGAGGATGCCGGCAAAATTCTCTCCACGCTTCACGGCCGTGTCGTGCGCTCAATGAAGCTTGCCGAGATTGCCTATCCCCTGCCGGTTCCGCCATCCGGCTTCCGCACCAAATATCGGATCACCTTCGATGCCTTTATGAACGGCATGGAAAAAGGCGATACGACCGAAGATATGCTGAGAGTCTTCGCGGAGATCGCGCCGAAGCTCTGGAGCTGCTACGACCTTCATCATTCCATTCTGCTCGGGCCTGGCGAGGTGCGTACCTGCTGCAAGCGCTTCACCTATGAAGGCGAACTGAAAGGCGATGTGGTTCTTTTTGGCGGCAACGGCAAGGATTTCCAGTTCACCTACAGCGATATCAAGCAGGCAAAAGATGCCCTGTTCCTCGAGATCAACCGAGACAACTCGGATGAATGCCGCGGTTGTCCCTTCTTGAAATTCGAGGATTGGGGCCGGCCGCTCGATCAAGGCGTCAAGTATCTTTCCTTCGAGCATCACTCGCTTTGCAATATGCGCTGCACCTATTGCAGCGAAACGTATTTTGGCGGCAAGAAGCCCGCCTATGACGCCGGCGCCTTTATCGACACGTTGAAGGATGCGAAGGCGCTCGAGAACATGGAATATATCGTCTGGGGCGGCGGCGAACCGACGGTCGAGCCGCGCTTCGACGAGCTTCTCAGCAAGCTGGCCGAGGGCATTTCCGATGTAAAGCAACGGGTCATCACTAACGCGACGATGTATTCGGAGACCCTTGCCGACCTTCTTCGGAAGGACCAAGCCCATATCGTTACCAGCATCGACGCCGGAAATAGCAAGAATTTCAGTGAGATCCGCAAGTATAAACATTTCGAGCGGGTATTCGAAAACCTGCGCCGCTATGCTGCCTGCTCTTCGCGCAATGTCGTCATAAAATATATTCTTTTGCCGGAAAACAGCTCCTCAGACGAACTTCGGCAATATGCCGACCTGATCGTCGAGAATGGCCTTACCGATTGCAACTTCCAAATCAGCTGCGATTTCAAAACGGATCGCGTGACCGATGACCAGTTAGTGTCGATCGTAGAACTTCACCATCTGCTGAGAGTTCGCGGCGCGCGCCTCATTTTCCTTGACGATCTCGTTTGGCAGCGGATTTTGACGGTTACGCCGGCTACCCTGGAATTGCTGAAATCCAAGCTGCAACCTTCGGTGCTGGAGACGGCATTCGAGCCGGCCCATCCTGAGGGCGTTGTGGTTTGGGGGATCGGCGGACAGGCTCAGATCATTCGCCGCAAGTCGCAGTTTTTTAAAACGAGCAAAATCGCTTATTTCATTGATCCGCGTCCCGAAATGATCGACCAGAGGCTCGGCGGCATTGAAGTGCGCTCTCCTCATTCGGCCCTGTCGGATGACCTGCCGATTATGATCGGCGCCGTGCAAAGCGCGCCGGAAATCTACGATCAGATTGAGGCTCTCGGCATAAGCCCCCAACGCATTCTGCAGAAAGTCATCCTGTAGCGCTGAACGCAGATCGGAGCGATGGAAAGTCCACCGCCTCGATCAGCAAGCCTCGGGAAACGCCCGCGGCCTACGATTTTGATCACCGCATCCATTTTCGAGTCTTTGAACACCGGAAGCGGATGGAAGAGAGCTGTCAATCTGCTGCTCCAGCGGTTTGATGCGGAACGCCCCTAACTCGTCAGGGGATGTGGGAGGGATTTGAGAATGACCAAGAGAGCATTGCTGGTCGGCAGCAACTTCAGCGCAGTTCCCCTTCTATTCGCGCTGAAAAGGCGCGGCCTGCATATTTCCGTGTGCGGAAACCGGCCGGATGAGCCCTGCCACGCGCATGCAGATCAATCGCATTTCATCGACTACAGCGATCCGACCGTGCTGCTCTCCCTCGTCGAGAGCGGCGATTTCGATTTCATCGTGCCGACCGGCAATGACGTTGCCTATATGTCGACCACCTTCGTCGCCGAAAAGCTCGGATTCCCGCGCTTCGATTCGCTGGAAACTGCGACCATCATTCACACCAAGCAGGCGTTCCGCAGCTTCACCGAGCAGTACGATATCCCTGCCCCACGTTCGGTGCGTCTGCATGGCGACTCGCCGGTCGAGACCGGCGCACTGCGCTACCCGCTGCTTGTAAAGCCAAGCGACAGTTTCAGCGGTCGTGGCGTCACGAAGGTTTTCGACAAGACAGAACTTGCGGACGCCGTCGCCGACGCCCGGCGCAACTCGCGCGCGGCGGAGATCGTTATAGAGGAATTCGTCGAAGGCAGCCTGCACAGCCATTCCGCCTTCATCAAGGACCAGGAAATCGTCTTCGACGTCTTCGTCGACGAATATTGCACAGTCTACCCATACCAGGTCGATTCATCGAATCATCCGTCGCGACTCTCCGAAACTGTCCGTTCGAAGACGCGTGCCATTATGGCGCGTGTCGTCAAGCTGCTCGGACTGCAGGACGGCCTCATCCATACGCAGTTCCTGTCAAATGACGACGATGTCTGGATAGTCGAATGCATGCGACGGTGCCCGGGTGATCTTTACGGCTCACTTGTCGACCAGTCTCTCGGCATCGATTATGCCGACCTGGTCATAACGCTGCTGCTGGGCGAGGAATTTTCGGTCAATCCGCGCTTCAAACCGCCGCTGTTTTTTGGGCGCCACACCATCACCTCCGTCAGGCCCTCGACGCCGTTTTCCTTCTCACATTCCATTCCATCATCCGATGTCCGCATTGCACAACTCAAGACCACGGGCAAACCGATGAATTCGGCACCGCTCGACAAGCTCGCCATCCTCTACGCCCGTTTCGAGACGCAAGACGAGATGCTGAAGGTGGCGCCGGATTTCAAAACGTTCATTTCGCTCCAAACGATGCAAGGAGACCTCGCATGAGCCGCTCAAGCCAGGGAGTAGCGGGAAAGCTGCGCCTCGCCTTTCTGGGCGGCGCCGTCAATTCTGCTGTAGGTCGCGCTCATCGCGATGCAATCGAACTTGATCAGAAATTCGATCTCGTCGCCGGCTGCTTCAGCCGCCACGGCGAGATCAATCGCGAGACAGCGGAACAGTACCGCATTTTGCCGGAGCGCTGCCATGCCGACTTCGATAAGTTGCTATCGAAAGAAGCCGGCAACATCGATGCTCTCGTCGTGCTTACGCCGACGCAGCAACATACGAAGCAGGTTGTCGGCGCACTCGAGGCGGGTATTCCGGTGATCTCGGAAAAGGCCCTTGCCGGCTCGAGCGCCGAGACGCGCATGATCGACAATGCGCGCAGTAACGGGACCTTTTTGGCCGTAACCTACAATTACACGGGGTACCCCATGCTCCGCGAAATCCGCGGCATGGTCGAGCATGGTGTTTTCGGTGAATTGCAGCAGATCCATATTGAGATGCCGCAGGAGAGCTTCCTCCGTTTCCGCCGCGACGGGACGCCGATGACGCCACAGGATTGGCGCTTGCGTGACGGTCCCGTGCCGACCGTTTCGCTCGATCTCGGCGTTCATGTGCACTCGTTGCTTCATTTTCTTACCCAGCGGGAGCCGGAAGAAGTCTGCGCGACCAGCCAGAGTTTCGGCAACTTTCCGCAGGTACTCGACAATGTACAGGCGCTTGTGCGCTGCGCCGGCGGCCTGCATTGCAGCATGTGGTACGGCAAGACAGCGCTCGGGCAACGCAACGGGCTGCGTGTTCGGCTCTATGGCTCCAAGGCATCAATCGAATGGCTTCAGGAAAACCCCGAGATTGCCTATTTCTACGACCGCAGCGGCCGCAGGCAGGTCCTCGATCGCGCCAGCCCGGAAATTATGATCGCCAACGCGAGCCGCTATGAGCGGTTCAAGGCGGGTCATCCTTCGGGCTTCATCGAAGCTTTCGCAAATTATTATGCCGACCTGGCGGACGCCCTGCTGCAACACAAGACCGGTACCACTCGCTTGCCTCACCCCTATGTGCTCGGGTTCAATGAGGCGGAAGAAGGACTGCTGCTGCTGGAAGCGATCGAATGCTCGCGGCTTGAAAAGCGCTGGGTCGAGGTTGAGCCGCGAGGCGTACGACGCCCGGCGATAGACCGGCTCGAAATCCAAGCTCCGCAACTGGCACTCTAAATCTATCCTCTACAAGATAAGAAAGCGGCGTGATCGATGGTCACGCCGCTTTCGTATGAGCAGCCGGCTGCATGCGCGGTTGGCAATTACTTGTTTTGGCAGGCAGGGCCCGCGTTCCCAATCTGCTGACAAGGCGGGCCGCCTGGCCTATTGGCGCGCATATCGCACCGCAGATCGTTTCTATCTGCGGTGCGATACGACATCCGGAATATCGCGTTTTCAAACTGACTCGATCAGCCCACAAACCTTGTCGACGATCTCAATCTCCATGTCCGGATAGATGGGAAGGCAGAGCACCTGTAGTGCTGCTTCGCTTGCGACCGGCAGATTCGACGCCTGGGCGGAAGGCAGGCTGCGATACATCGAGAAGCTTGAAATCAGCGGATAGAAATAGCGGCGCGTATGAATGCCGTTTTCCTTCAATAACTCATAGAGCCCATCTCGTGAAATGGGATAGCCGGGACGGACGAGGATCGGGAAATAAGAGAAGTTGGAGACGGTCTCGCCGGAACGGTCCAGGCATTCAATGCCCGCAACGCCGCGGAGCCGCTCGCGGTATGCACGGTCGATGAGCTCACGCCTTTCCAAGGCAAACTTGATGTATTTCAGCTGCAACAGGCCGAGCGCAGCGTTGAACTCGCTCATCTTGCCGTTCGTGCCTGGCGCGACCACGGTCACTTCATCGACGTAACCGAAGTTCTTCAGCTGGTCGATGCGGGTCTTCGTCTTGATGTCCGGGCAGATGATGGCGCCGCCTTCGAATGTGTTGAAAACTTTCGTCGCATGGAAGCTGAGGATGGAAAGGTCGCCGTGATTGAGAACACTTCCCCGTTCGTCCTCCACGCCGAAGGCATGGGCGGCATCATAGATGACCTTGAGATTGTAGAGATCGGCGATCTTCTGGATCGCATCGACGTCGCAAGGGTGGCCGTAGCAATGCACCGGCATGATCGCCGTCGTCTGCTGCGTGATCGCCGCCTCGATCTTCGCTGGATCGAGATTGAGCGTCACCGGGTCGATGTCGACGAAGACGGGTTTTAAGCCGTTCCAGAGAAGCGAGTGCGAAGTGGCCACGAAGGAATAAGGCGTGGTGATGACTTCGCCCGTGACGCGGAGTGCCTGAAGCGCCGTCAGCAGCGCAATGGTGGCGTTCGAAAAGAGGCTGATGTGCTTCACGCCGAGATGGTTGCAGAGCTCCTGCTCCAGTTGCCCGTGGAATGGCCCGCCATTGGTCAGGATGCGATTGTTCCAGATCGCTTCCAGCGAAGGAATGAATTCTTCAAGCGGCGGCAGGCTGGGCTTTGTTACATAGATCTTTTCGTTTTTCATGACGCCGTCCAGGGTTGGGCCCTATCACGGATTTGGGCCTGGTACGAACATCACGGCTTAACCTGTTGCGAAGCTGACCAGCGAAAGTCATGCCAACAGTGTGGCGCAAGCTTCACGTCCAATAGTCGGCACCCATACGAATGCCGCATCGTGAATCACGAAGACGGCAGCCATTCGCGAAGGACAACGCCTTGACGATCAATCAGCCCATTTCTTCCTTGCCGGCCGGTCTTCCCGATCTGGCGCTTCTCACGGAGAAAGCTGCCGGGACGGGATCCGTCATCATCTATCAGCCTTACCTCGACCCTTCGCAGCGCAGCCAAATCGACGCGGCGGCCATGCCGCTCGACATCTCGTTCAATACGCAGGCCACGACCCGCGAATATGAACTCTTCCGCACCCTGCATCAGCATCACGAGGCGATCGGCCTCGGCGAGGATGTATTCTGGGGGTTGCTCTCCAGCAAATTCGAGATGAAGTCGGTGACGAGCTTCCCGTCCTTTGTCACGGAGGCGGAAAAGGCCAGGGCAGAAGGTGCGGACGCCTATCTTTACAATCCCCTGATCGGCCACGCGGCGATCTACAGCAACGTTTGGGAACATTCGCTGCTTGGCGGTCATCCCGGTATGGACCCGATTTTCCTGCACATCCAGGACCTCGGCTATCCGATTGCGCCGCCGCAGGACAAGACTTCCTTCGCGTTCTGCAATTATTTCTGCGGAAACCGGAAATTCTGGTCCGAGTATTTCGCCTTTTGCGAACGCATTCTCGAATCGCTGGAACACCAGGCGCGCGCCGGCACGCCGGCGGGCACCGCCTATGCCGGTACAGCCCACTATTCGCGCGATGCCAACGCGAAGATGCGGCCCTTCGTGATCGAGCGCCTGCTGGGGCTCTATGTCCAGCAGGCTGCCGCCTCCGGATTGAAAATCGCCGCCTTCGTACCGGCTCTTGCCGATTTCGAATGGAAGTTCGGTACCCGCCTCGGCCGGATGCTGCATGGCCTCTTTGCCGCCAAGGAAGCCTTTCTGAAGACCCGTGACGAGGCTCTGCTGACCTCGTGGCAGGAAGGCCGCCAGCCGCTCATCAAGCAGCCTCATCTGATCTGGATGGCTGACGATCCGCCGGGCTGGATGCCACGCGGGCAGTTCATCGGCGGCCGCGAATTGATGCGCGCCTATGCTCCGCGGGCCCAAGGCGCCCCCCCGATGCCGCAGCAGCCGGTGCGGACGGAAAGGCCCGCTATACCAGCTGCGCCGAAAATCGAGCAGCCGCTCCGCAACCCGCTGCAGCCTTTCGCCGGCGGATGGCAGGCACACAAGGATCGTCATTGCATCTGGATCGTGACGCCCGAAAACTACAATCACAGCCACGCCTTCGACGAAGTCGCACTCGGCATGCAAGGCGCCTTCGAGGAACTCGGCGGCTCGGCACCGATCGTCCGCGACATGAATGCATTCGCCGGCCGTGCGCCGATCATCTACGGCGGCAATCTTCTCCCCGCCGAAATCGTCGGCCATCTGCCGAAGGACAGCGTCATCATTAACCTCGAGCAAGTGTCCGAGGAAAGCAGCTGGATCAATTCGCGCTATACGTCGATCCTGAGGGCGATGCCGGTGCTCGACTACAGCCCGCGCAACCGCGAAAACCTTGCCGCCAAGGGCATCGATCATGCCGGTGTGCTCGAAATCGGTTACAGCGGTTGCCTGAGCCAGATCCAGCACAACCCCGTCAAGGATATCGACGTCCTCTTCTACGGCTCGATGAACGAACGCCGCCACCATATCCTGAAGACGTTGAACGACAGCGGGCTCAAGGTCGCGCACCTCTTCAACATCTATGGTGCGGAACGCGATACGGCGATTGCCCGCGCCAAGATCGTCATAAACATCCATCACTATGCGAGCGGCGTTTTCGAGATCGTGCGCATTTCCTATCTGCTCGCCAATCGCGTTTGCGTGCTGACGGAAGGCGACATCCGCGATCCAGACCTCCAGCCCTTCATCGGCGGGTTGGCAATTGAGCGCTATGACGACATGATCGAGCGCTGCTACAAGCTGATCGCAGATGTAGACGAGCGCGATGCCATTGCCGCGACAGGCCTTGCGGCCATGCAGAGCCGCTCGCAGGCGGAGATGCTGATGAACGTCATGAAGGCCGCAGAAAAGGTAAGTCATGCGCATTGAGACCGCGGTCATCGAGGGCATTGTTGCAATCACGCCGCCACGCTTCGGCGATCACCGCGGCTACTTCTCGGAGGTATTCAAAGATGCCTGGTTCCGGGAAAATGTGGCCGACGTCGCGTTCATCCAGGACAATGAATCGCTTTCGGCGCAGGCTGGAACCGTCCGGGGGCTGCATTTCCAGATCCCGCCCTTTGCACAGGGCAAGCTGGTGCGCTGCCTTGCCGGTCGGATCATGGATGTCGTCGTCGATATCCGCGAGGGATCGCCGAGCTTTGGCAGATGGCTCTCTCAGGAACTCTCGCCGGAAACCGGCAAGCAGCTCTGGATACCGGCTGGTTTCGCACACGGATTCGTTACGATCGAGCCGAACAGCGTCGTCAGCTACAAGGTAACCGCACCCTACAGCCCGCAGCATGATCGGGGCATCGCGTGGAACGATCCGATGATCGGCATTCGCTGGCCGTTCGATGAGAGAGAGATGGTGTCGTCCGACAAGGACAAGACGCTGCCGCGGCTCGCCGATCTGCCAAGCCATTTTTCCTATTCAGCACAACAACCCAAGGATTGATCGTCGATGCGCATACTGGTCACGGGCGGAGCGGGCTTCATCGGATCGGCATTGGTGCGCCATCTTGTCAGCGAGATCGGCGCTGAGGTGCTGAATGTCGACGCGCTGACCTATGCCGGCAATCTGGCATCGCTGAAATCCATCGAATCGGCGCCGAACTATCAATTCCTGCGCGCCGACATCTGCGACCAAGCCAGAATGCAGGAAGCATTCGCATCCTTCCGCCCTGATATCCTCATGCATCTGGCAGCAGAGAGCCATGTCGATCGCTCTATCTCGGGCGCGGCCGATTTCATTCAGACCAACATCGTCGGTACATTCAGCCTGCTGGACGCCGCACGGCACTATTGGGACGGGCTTGACGCGCGCAGCAAGAGCGCCTTCCGCTTTCTGCATGTCTCGACGGACGAGGTGTACGGCTCGCTCGGCGACCAGGGCCTCTTCGAGGAGACGACGCCTTACGATCCGTCATCGCCCTACTCCGCCTCCAAGGCCGCGAGCGACCATCTGGCGATCGCCTGGCACCGCACCTACGGCCTGCCCGTCGTCGTCTCCAATTGCTCCAACAATTACGGCCCGTTCCATTTTCCGGAAAAGCTCATTCCGCTGATGATCCTGAACGCATTAGAGGGCAAGCCTCTTCCGGTTTACGGCAACGGCACGAATGTTCGCGACTGGCTCTATGTCGAAGACCACGCCCGCGCGCTCTTTGCGATCGCATCCAGAGGACGCCCCGGCGAAAAATACAATGTCGGCGGCCGCAATGAGCGCAGGAACATCGATGTCGTTCATCGCATCTGCGCGATCCTTGACGGCGTCTACACTGACAAGGCACCGCATGCGCGTCTGATTACCAACGTCACGGACAGGCCCGGGCACGACGCACGCTATGCAATCGATGCCTCGAAGCTCGAAAGCGAACTCGGCTGGAAGGCGCAAGAGACCTTCGAAACCGGTATCGAGAAGACCGTGCACTGGTACTTGGAAAACGAATGGTGGTGGAGGCCGCTACGCGAAAACGTCTACTCCGGCGAACGCCTCGGCGTTTTCAAGGGACGATAAGCGATGCGCATTGCCGTCACCGGCAAACAGGGCCAGATCGTTCAGTCGCTGCTCAGACGCGGCGCCGAAACGGGCGTTGAAATCAGTGCGGTCGGCCGCCCGGAAATGGACCTCGCAAATCCCGCAAGCATCGCCGCCGCTTTCTCGGCTCTGCGCCCGGATGTGATCGTCTCGGCGGCCGCCTATACGGCGGTCGACAAGGCCGAGAGCGAAGCCGAGCTTGCTTTTTCTGTCAACGCGGCGGGCGCCGGGGCGGTTGCCGAGGCTGCCGCGCGGATCGGGGCTCCGGTCATCCACATTTCGACCGACTACGTCTTCAGCGGCGACAAGGCCTCCGCCTATTCCGAAGAGGATGCGACGGCGCCGATCTCGGTCTATGGGCGTTCGAAGCTTGCGGGCGAGAAGGCCGTCGCGGCGGTGAACCCGAACCACGTCATCTTGCGCACAGCCTGGGTCTATTCGCCCTTTGGCAGCAATTTCCTGAAAACGATGCTGCGGCTTTCCGAGACGCGCGATCATCTTCGCGTTGTCGCCGATCAGACAGGATGCCCGACCTCGGCACTCGACATCGCCGACGCGATTCTTGTGATCGCAACCCGCATCGTAGCGGATCCTGCGCCATCGCTGCGCGGCACCTTTCACCTGACCGGCAGCGGCCAAGCAAGCTGGGCGGACTTCGCCGAAGAGATATTCGCGGAGCTCCTTAAATCCGGCGGCAAAAAGGTCGAGGTCGAACGCATCCCGACGGCGGACTATCCGACACCGGCGAGGCGTCCCGCCAATTCGCGTCTCAACGGCGACAAGCTCGCCAAAACATATGGAATCCGGCTCCCGGAGTGGAAGCAGTCCATGATGGTGGTCATGCAAGACCTTTTGAATAAAGGTCTTTAAGGAGATGGGCATGAAGGGAATTATTCTCGCCGGCGGCACAGGCACACGTCTGCATCCGATCACAGAGGCTGTCTCGAAACAGTTGATGCCGGTCTACGACAAGCCGATGATCTACTATCCGCTGACGACGCTTATGCTCGCCGGCATCAGAGAGTTGCTGATCATCACCACGCCTCACGACGTCGAAGCTTTCAAGCGCCTTCTCGGCGATGGCTCGCAATGGGGAATTTCGCTGACCTATGCCGTACAGCCGAGCCCGGACGGCCTCGCCCAGGCGTTCATCATCGGCGCCGACTTCGTGCACGGCGACAGCTCGGCACTCGTTCTCGGCGACAACATCTTCTACGGGCACGGCCTGCCGGAAATCATGAAATCCGGCACGAGTCGTCGCGAAGGCGCGACGGTCTTCGCCTATCACGTCACCGATCCGGAACGTTATGGCGTCGTCGGCTTCGACGAAAAGATGAATGCGCTGTCGATCGAGGAGAAGCCGAAGGAGCCAAAATCGAACTGGGCGGTGACCGGCCTCTATTTCTACGACCAGCAGGTGGTCGATATCGCCGCCAACCTGAAGCCGTCACCGCGCGGCGAATTGGAAATCACCGATGTCAACCGTACCTATCTCGAGCGCGGCCAGCTTTTCGTGGAGTTGATGGGCCGGGGCTATGCCTGGCTCGACACCGGCACGCCGGACAGCCTGCACGATGCCGCGGGTTTCGTCAGCACGCTGGAGAAACGCCAGGGCTTCAAGATCGCTTGTCCCGAGGAAGTCGCCTGGCGCATGGGTTACATCTCGCAGGCCGAACTCGCCAAGCTCGCGGAGAAGCTCGGCAAGAGTGCCTACGGCCAGTATCTGAGGAAGCTGTCCCCGGATTGGTGAACCATCTGGCTTGCGCCGCCTCACAGACGGTAGTTGGACGTCTCAGGGGCGCAGATGATGTTCCTCGCGCCCGGCATGCCAGTCGTGGCGCGACACCGGAAAGCAGTACAGGTTTGTAATTCAGGCGCTCGGGAATTCCGCCAGCCTGGCAGCGTAACGCGCCATTGTATCGACTTCGAAATTGACGAAATCGCCGGCTTTGCGCTCACCCCACGTGGTGACGTCGAGCGTGTGGCGGATGAGCAGGACATCGAAATCGGTGCCGTCGACCGCATTGACGGTCAGCGAAGTGCCATCGAGTGCGATCGACCCCTTGGGGGCGACGAATCTCGCCAGATGCTCAGGTGCGCGCAAGCGGTAACGGGTAGCATCGCCCTCCGATGTCACCGACAGGATTTCCGCCTTGCCGTCGACATGGCCGGAAACGATGTGGCCGCCGAGTTCATCTCCGATCTTCAGCGACCGTTCGAGATTGATGCGGCTGCCTTCACGCCAGGTGCCGATCGTCGTCAGCCGCAGCGCCTCTTCCCAAGCTTCCACTTCGAACCAGCGGCCATTGCTGCCTTCATCAGGCAGGCCTGTCACGGTGAGGCAGATGCCGGAATGGGAGATGGACGCGCCCATATCGATGGTCGCAGGATCGTAGCTTGTTGCGACGCGCAGCTTGATGCCCTCCTTCAGGGGGGAAACGGATTCGACTATGCCGACATCGGTGACTATTCCGGTGAACATCAAAGCCCTCTTTCGTATTCGTCCAGGCGATCGTCGCCAAACATTCGCGTGCTCATATGCATGAAACCGGATGGTATGTCGGTTGCCTGCACCGGGGATTCAATACCGCCCTCACCGATGAGGCCGGGCGCCTGGTAAAGCTGGATTCGATCGACGAGGCCGGCCTCAAGGAAAAGCCGTGCTGTCTTTGCGCCCCCCTCGACCAGAAGCGAGGAAATACCCCGCGTCGCAAGCGCCGGCAGCAGGACCTCGGGGTGATAGGGATTGCAGTAGACGACTTCGACGCCGGCGGTTTCGAGCGCGGTGCGGCGGGAGTCTATGTCGGCGGGGTCAGTGGGGGAGATGTCCGGCAGGACAGAGGGGGGTAATCCTTCAGCATCCGCCGCCAACGGCGAAACTTTCTCGCTCGCCACCACGATGACCGGCACCTCCCGCGCCGTCTGAACCAGCTTACTCGTCAGCGGCAACGCAAGAGACGGATCAAGGACGATGCGGATCGGCGACTGGGCTTCGAGGCCTGGCGTGCGCACCGTCAGAAGCGGGTCATCCGCTATCGCGGTGCCGATGCCGACGAGGATCGCGTCGGATTCGGCGCGCAGCGCCTGAACCTCGGCGCGGGCCTCCGGACCTGTGATCGTCACTTGGCCCTCCCCCTCCCGGCCGATCATGCCATCGGCGGAAACGGCAAGTTTGAGAGTCACATAGGGGCGGTTCTTCGTCTGGCGGGTGAGATAGCCGGCCAGCGAACGCTGGCCCTCCGTCTCCAGTGCGCCGGCGTCCACCTCGATGCCGGCTTGGCGCAGCATGGCGATGCCTCGGCCGGAGACGCGCGGATCGGGATCGGTAACGCTGATGACTACGCGAGCCACGCCATAGGCGATCAGCGCCCCGGCACAGGGCGGTGTCTTGCCGTGATGCGAGCAGGGTTCGAGCGTCACATAAGCGGTGGCGCCGCGGGCGCGTTCGCCGGCTTCGGCGAGCGCCTGCGGCTCGGCATGCGGACGGCCGCCGAGCGCCGTGACCGCACTGCCGACGACGACGCCGTCACGAACGATGAGGCAGCCGACGGAAGGGTTGGTGGCGGTGCGGCCGAGATGCCGGCGCGACAGGCGGATCGCCGATGCCATGAAACCTTCGTCATCCGCCGTGACGCTCATGGCTCATCTGTCCAGCGGGTCGCGGGCGATCTTGGCGTTGATTTCGGAAATGACCTTCTCGAAATCCTCGGCAAGCGAGAAATCCCGATAGACCGAGGCGTAGCGCACGAAGCCGACATCATCAAGGCTCTTCATGGCTTCCAGCACCTGCAGGCCGATCTGCTCGGAGGAGATTTCCGTCTCGCCGGAACTTTCGAGCCGGCGGACGATGCCGGAGACGGCACGCTCAATGCGATCCCGCTCGACAGGGCGCTTGCGCAACGCGACTTCGAAGGAGCGCACCAGCTTGTCACGATCGAACGGTACCTTGCGGCCGGTCTTCTTGATGACCATCAGCTCGCGCAGCTGCACACGCTCGAAGGTGGTGAAACGCCCCCCGCAATCCGGACAGATACGCCGCCGGCGGATGGACGTATTGTCCTCCGCCGGACGCGAATCCTTGACCTGGGTATCTTCCGAACCGCAATAAGGGCAGCGCATCGCTACTCCTTACCCCATGTAGCCATACATGGGGAAGCGGTCTGTGAGGTTGACCACCTTGCCGCGCACGGCGGCTTCGACGGCGGCGTTGCCGTCATCGGAATTGGCGACCTTCAGGCCGTCGAGAACCTCGACGATCAGATTGCCGATCTCGCGGAATTCGGCTTCCTTGAAGCCACGCGTCGTGCCGGCCGGTGCGCCCAAACGCACGCCTGATGTGACGAAGGGCTTTTCTGGGTCGAAGGGGATGCCGTTCTTGTTGCAGGTGATATAGGCGCGGCCAAGCGCTGCCTCGGCGCGCTTGCCGGTGGCGTTCTTCTTGCGTAGGTCGACCAGCATCAGGTGGTTGTCGGTGCCGCCGGAGACGACGTCGAGGCCGCCTGCAATCAGCGTTTCGGCCAGCGCCCGGGCGTTCTTGACGATCTGAGCGGCGTATTCCTTGAATTCCGGCTGCAGCGCCTCGCCGAAGGCGACCGCCTTGGCAGCGATGATGTGCATCAGCGGACCGCCCTGCAGGCCGGGGAAGACGGCCGAATTGAACTTCTTGGCGAGATCCTCTTCATTCGTGAGGATGACGCCGCCGCGCGGGCCGCGCAGCGACTTGTGCGTTGTCGTCGTCGCGACATGGCAATGCGGGAACGGCGACGGATGCTGGCCGCCGGCAACGAGGCCGGCGATATGGGCCATGTCGACCATCAGATAGGCGCCGACGCTGTCGGCGATCTCGCGGAAGCGCTTCCAGTCCCAGATGCGGGAATAGGCGGTGCCGCCGGCGATAATGAGCTTCGGCTTGTGCTCCTCGGCCTTGCGGGCGACTTCATCCATGTCGAGAAGGTTGTCGCCTTCTCGCACGCCGTAGGATACGACGTTGAACCACTTGCCGGACATGTTGACCGGCGAACCATGCGTGAGGTGGCCGCCCGAATTCAGGTCAAGACCCATGAAGGTGTCACCAGGCTGCAGCAGCGCCAGGAACACGGCCTGGTTCATCTGCGAGCCGGAATTAGGCTGGACGTTTGCGAAATTGACGCCGAACAGCTTCTTGGCGCGCTCGATCGCCAACTCCTCGGCGATGTCGACGAACTGGCAGCCGCCGTAATAGCGCTTGCCGGGGTAACCCTCGGCATATTTGTTGGTCATGATGGAGCCCTGGGCTTCAAGCACGGCGCGGGAGACGATGTTCTCGGAAGCGATCAGTTCGATCTCGTGCCGTTGGCGACCGAGTTCCTTTCCGATCGCGCCGAAGATTTCCGGATCGACGTCCGCAAGCGAGCGATTGAAGAAGGATTCGGTGGAAGCATTGGTCATGGGCGGGCTCCTCAACTGGAATGCGCTGAGGTATTAGCCTTCCGCCGGGGCAAGGGCAATACGAAGAACGACATTTGCTGGGCAAAGCGCGCTGCAGCTCTTTTGTGAGCACCCCTCGGCAGGACGCGTCAAACAGCGCCCTTCCCGGCATAAAAAACCGCGCCCCGAAGGCGCGGTTCTCAAAATCACCATGCTGAGGTCGCCGCTTACTGAACCGGCTGTTCCATGCCGGCCGTGGTGTCGAGCGCGAGCTCGGCATTGCCGTCCATCTGATAGATGTCGTCGCGAAACTGGACGATGCCGTCGGGCATGCCCCAGGCGGAGATGTAGACGAAATAGACCGGAACTTCGGTGGCGAGCTTGATCGGCGTGTTGACGCCGCTTGCGATCACCTGCTCCATCTGCTGGCGGCTCCAGCCCGGCGTCTCGCGCAACAGCCAGGTCGACAGGTCGCGCACGTTCTGAACGCGGACGCAGCCCGACGATTCAAAACGCATGAGCTTGTTGAACAGGCCCTGCTGCGGCGTGTCGTGCATGTACTCGCCGTTCTTGTTGTAGAAGTTGATCTTCGTCGATGCCATGGCGTTGATCTTACCCGGGTCCTGGCGGAACATCAGGTTCGGCGCCTCGCCGTTCCAATCGACAGTCTCCGGAGAAACCTCATTGCCCTTGCCGTCGATCAGGCGGATCGCGTTCTTTTCGAGATAGGTCGGATCCTTGCGCATCAGCGGCATGATGTCCTTTTCGACGATCGAGCGCGGCGCGGTCCAGTAGGGGTTGAGGATGACTTCGTAGATCTTCGAGTTGACGAGATGCGTCGGGCGGCTCAGACGGCCGACGACCGCAGTGTGGCGAGTTGCAACGCTGCCATCTTCGACCGCCTCGACATAGGCGGCCGGAATGTTGACCATCAGGTGGCGGCGGCCGAGATCTTCCGGGAAGGTCTGCAGGCGGACCAGGTTGGTGTTCAACTGCTGCAGGCGGACATCGGCCGGAATATTCATCGCCTTCAGCGTGAACTCGCCGAGAACGCCGTCGGACGGCAGGCCGTGACGCGCCTGGAAGCGTTTGACGGCGCCGTCGACATAGGAATCGAAGGCGTTCGACATGCCTGCCTCCCGCGGCAGGTCGCCGGTGATCGCAAGGCGCTGGCGCAGCGCCTGGACGGCGGGAGAGGAAACGCCGAGCTGCAGGCGCTGATCACCGGGATTGACTTCGGGCCAGCCGCCCGCAGCGGCAATCTGCTGATACTGCATGATCGCCTGCTGGGCGCTCGCGACCGATTGGGGGCCGAGGATCGGCGTGTTGGAAACGACGGCCGTCGCCGTGCGCGACGCCGCCTTAGCATCGAACTGGTCGTCCCAGTTGCCGCGGCGCGGCGCGTTGATCAGCGTATCGAGCGCCGACTGCGCGAATGCCGGCGCGGCCATCGCGCTGGCGCCGATCGTTGCCGCGGACGCAAGGAAAGCGCGGCGCGAGAGAGCTTCATTTCCGTTTTTCTTCGACATAGTCCCAACCACTGAATGCCGCTATGAAGGAAGCGCGGCGCTTTGCGATATCACTGCGCCGTAACGCAGATCCCTATCCATTCGTTCTCCCGGCACATCGGAAAATCCTGCCCACCGCATCACAAGATTGCGATGCGGAAGCCTGAACGTTCCTGGTCCATTGAAAGCGCCGGTTGCCAACCTTCCGCTGCCACACCAATATGGCCAATTCGTGTTGCCTGGACCGCAGATAGCTGGCGATGGCCGAGTCATCACGCAACGAACCATGTGACGAGGTAAATCGTGCCGGTTAATAACGGCTAAAAAACGGCTTGAATACCGGCTCTTACGCTTGCCCGCCATGCGTTGCAAAGATGCCACGGGCGCAAACGACAAAACCGGACGCGCAGGGAACGCATCCGGTTTTCTTCAACCCTGAAAGGAGGTCGAGGGTCTTAGAGGCGATACATGATCGAGTCGTTCCAGAAGCGATCCAGGCGCTGGAGCAGCTTGTTCATCTGGGTGAACTCGTCGGTGCCGATGCCGCCGACCTTGTCGATCGAGGCGATGTGGCGTTCGTAGAGCTTGGCGACCGTTTCGGCGATGTCCTGGCCGGTTTCGGTCAGGCTGATGCGGACCGAGCGGCGGTCGATGCGGGAGCGTTGGTGGTTGATGAAACCGAGGTCGACCAGCTTCTTGACGTTGTAGGATACGTTGGAGCCGAGATAGTAACCTCGCGAGCGCAGCTCGCCGGCGGTCAGCTCGGAATTGCCGATGTTGAAAAGGAGCAGCGCCTGGATGGCGTTGACGTCACTGCGACCCTGACGGTCGAACTCGTCCTTGATGACGTCGAGAAGACGGCGATGAAGACGTTCGACAAGATGAAGGGATTCCATGTAAAGATCACGGATGCCCTGATCCTGCTGGTCACGGAAGTTGGATACCGCCTGCGGCTTGATTTTCGTGTTCATATTGACTGCCTCACTGTTTTGTTTGGCGGTGTCGTTTTCTTCCCGCCTTGAGTGAGACCCTATCGAATACATATAAAATTCGACTTAAACCGCAGGCTTAATGGAGCCTTACCGGAAACCCCACGTTGTCTCAGGGTAAATCAACACTTACCTGGCGGCGGTGCCGGCGCTTTTCCAGCCAGAGCAACAGGCGGAAAATGCAGTAGACCGCGGCGACCATGAGATGCAGCAGGATGATCAGCTTATTGGGCCCGAAAATATCAGGCAGCAGACCATACATCAGAATCTGGCCGCCCGCTGCCAGCACCCAGATAACCGGCCCCCAGGAGACGGTGAGCCAGAGGCCGAGGGAGGCGACGGGGAAAAGCACGGCAAGGCTGGTGCTTGCCACCTTCCACGGCAGGCTCAAAAGATCGAAGCGGCCGGCCCCGACCAGCGAATAACCGACGAGCATCGCCCAATATTGCAGCCCGAACCAGAAGCAGGATACGGCCACCAGCCTCAGGAACAGGATGAAGAGAAGATCCGCCAGCGTGGGTTTCGGTAATGTCGGGGAATCGGTTTCCATAGCGCAAACATCGGTTCGGGATCGGATCGTTACAAGCGGTTTTTCCGCCGCGGCCAATCGTCCGGTTTGGATTTTCCGGGCGCCATGATAATGAGCGCTGCGATAAATGGAATGGGCCAGGGATAGATATCATGCAGGACAAGACGCATCTCGTCGACGACATCACCGGCCATCGCCGCATGCGGCGCAATCGCAAGGCAGACTGGACGCGCCGGCTGGTGCAGGAAAACCGGCTGACGGTCGACGACCTGATCTGGCCGATCTTCGTCGTGCCGGGCTCCGGTATCATCGATCCGATCCGGGCCATGCCCGGCGTCAACCGTATGAGCATCGACAAAGCAGTCGAGGCCGCGCGCGAAGCGGCTGGCCTCGGCATTCCGGCGCTGGCGACCTTTCCCAATATCGAGATGGAGCTGCGCGACGAGACGGGTTCGAACAGCCTCGAGGCCAACAATCTGATCAATCAGGCCACGGCGGCGATCAAGAAGGCGGTGCCCAATATCGGCGTCATCACCGATGTCGCGCTCGACCCCTTCACCAGCCACGGCCATGACGGCATTCTGAGAGACGGCGAGATCGTCAACGACGAGACGGTCGATCAGGTGGCGCGTGCCGCGGTGATGCAGGCCGATGCCGGCGCCGACATCATCGCGCCCTCGGAGATGATGGACGGGCGCGTCGGCGCGATCCGCAGGGCGCTCGATGCCGCCGGCCATCAAGAGGTCGGCATCATGAGCTATGCGACGAAATTCGCCTCCGCCTTTTATGGCCCCTATCGCGAAGCGATCTCGACCGGCGGGCTGCTGAAGGGCGACAAGAAGACCTATTATATCGACCCGGCCAACGGCACCGAGGCGATCCGCGACGCCGCCCTTGACGTCGAGGAAGGCGCCGACATGCTGATGGTCAAGCCAGGCCTGCCCTATCTCGACATCTGCTGGCGGATGAAGGAGGCCTTCGGCCTGCCGACCTTCGCCTACCAGGTTTCCGGTGAATATACGCAGATCAAGGCCGCAGCGATGAACGGCTGGATCGACGGCGAGCGGGCGATGCTCGAAACGCTGCTGTCGTTCAAGCGGGCGGGATGCGACGGCATCCTCACCTATTTCGCAGTCGAGGTGGCGAAAATTCTCAGCAAACGGTGATTTCGAGGCGAATGATTGTATTTCGCCCCGCCGACACCATATCAGCGGCGTCGCTTTTGCGAGAGGAGATCGAGATGAGCTACAACCCCAATCCGCTTTACGCCGCACCGGAGGACTGGCGCGCCTATAGCGGCGTGTTGAGCCGCCGTGTCTTTGCCTTCATCCTCGATTACCTCATCGTGGCGCTGCTGTGCATTCCCGCGGCGATCGTTTTGTTCTTCCTTTCGATCGTCACGCTCGGCCTCGGCTTCTTCCTCTACCCTGCCCTCTTCGTCATCGTCGCCGGCCTTTATTTCGGCCTGACCGTCGGCGGGCCGAGCCAGGCTTCGCTCGGCATGCGGGCAATGGGAATTGCGATCGTGCGCGTCGACGGCCGGCCGATGGATTTTCTGACGGCGATCGTGCATCTGGCGCTGTTCTGGATCCTCAACTCGGTGCTGACGCCGCTCATCCTGCTTGCCGGCCTATTTATCGAGCGCAGCCGTCTCATCCACGACCTCCTGGTCGGCACGGTGACGGTGCGCACTGCCTGAGACCTGCCGTCTGAGACCTGGCGGCGGAGACGAAAAAACTCTCCGCCTTGCCTGTACCCGGCATCACGACGCTCCATATCCAAAGATTAGAAGACTGAAATGAAGGGCGGAGACCGCCGCGCTGTTGACGTTTTCTATTCTTAGGTCATGCTGTCAGAAAACGGCACTGTCTCGACAAGGAAACTTCCGCGACAAATGAATACGCAGACGACGCCATCCCCGCAGTTTTATCTGACGGCTCCGGCTGCGTGTCCGTATCTGCCGCATGAGATGGAGCGCAAGGTCTTCACCCATCTGGTCGGCCCGCGGGCCGCCGAGATGAACGACATCCTCACCCAGGGCGGGTTCCGCCGCTCGCAGAACATCGCTTACCGACCGGCCTGCGAATCCTGTCGCGCCTGCGTTTCCGTGCGGATTCTCGCCCAGGAATTCGAACCGACGAAATCGATGAAACGGGTGCTTGCCGCCAATTCCGATGTCATCGCCACCGAATTCGCAGCCCAGCCTTCCAGCGAGCAATATTCACTCTTCCGGCGCTATCTCGATTTCCGCCACCAGCAAGGCGGCATGTCCGATATGACCGTGCTCGATTATGCGATCATGGTGGAGGACACGCATGTGAACACGCGAATCATCGAATACCGCCGGCGCGAGGAAGGCTCCGGGCTGGAGGAGCGGCCGAAGGGCGAACTGCTTGCCGCCGCACTGACCGACACGATGAGCGACGGGCTGTCGATGGTCTATTCCTATTTCAATCCTGCGCTCGAGCGGCGTTCGCTCGGCACGTTCATGATTCTCGACCATGTCAGGCGCACGAAAGCGCTCGGTCTGCCGCATGTCTACCTCGGCTATTGGGTTCAGGGGTCACGGAAAATGGACTATAAGACCCGTTTCCAGCCGCAGGAGCA
Organism: Rhizobium atlanticum; assembly: GCF_030182485.1. Lineage (NCBI taxonomy): Bacteria > Pseudomonadati > Pseudomonadota > Alphaproteobacteria > Hyphomicrobiales > Rhizobiaceae > Rhizobium > Rhizobium atlanticum. The sequence goes on along the minus strand of NZ_JAQJCJ010000005.1, from coordinate 148,321 downwards.
TCTGACCCCGCGCGGCTGGGAACGTTTCGACCCCTCCTCCATGCCCGAAAGCACGCGCGACTGAATGTTCCCCACCGCTCTTTCCGATCATCGGAAAGGCCTGCTGCTGACGGCGATCGGCGGGCTGGCACTTTCCATGGATATCCCGCTCGTCCGCCTTGGCGACGGTGACATCTGGTGGGTTCTCGGAATGCGGAGCGCAGCAACAGTTGTCGCCACGCTCGTGATATTAGGAGCAATGCGCCTTGTTTCGGGCAAGTGGCCGGTCCTCGTTCCGGGGCAACCTGGTCTTATCGCCGGTCTGCTCTACGGTCTCTCTTCCCTAACTTTCGTGCTGGCCGTCTTCAATACGGCCACGGCCAATGTCGTCTTCATCGTCGCCTTCAATCCGATGTTCGGGGCGCTGCTTTCCTGGATTTTCCTCAAGGAGAAGCCCCCGGCCGCGACGCTGATCGCCATGCTGTTCATGATATCAGGCGTCGGACTGATTGTAAGCGAAGGACTTGCCAGCGGCCATATCTTTGGCGACGCCATGGCGCTTCTCAGCGCGCTCATTCTTGCCGCAGCCATTACACTCGGGCGTGCCTCGCGCCGGCAAATGGGCTTCGTGCCGCTGCTTGCCGCCATCCTGCCGGCCGCGCTCGGCCTCGCGCAAGCTCTGCCCTCAGCGTTTGCAATCGCCCATCCCGTCTGGATCCTCCTCAACGGCGCCGTCATGATGCCGGTCGCCTTCTGGTGTCTTGCAACCGGGCCGCGCTACCTCTCCGCACCTGAAGTCGGCATGTTCTATCTACTGGAAACGGTGCTTGCCCCGATCTGGGTTTGGCTGATCTTCGCGGAAACGCCGGCGACGATGACACTCGTCGGCGGCGGTATACTGGTGGCGGCGATCGCTGGGCATTGCTTCTGGATGCTACAAGGTAAGGGCATCAGACAAATCGCATGATGCGACGTGGTCCCTTGCCTGCCCTATGTCATAACAACAAGGACGGCGCGATGCGCCTTCTTTGGAATTTCAGCGTGCCGCTCAGCCGGTCGCCTTCAACTGTTGCTGTTCCAGTTCCCTGCCGAGCGCTTCGACGACATGCGCCCAGCCTTGCCGTGTTTTCTCCTCGTGCGCGGCCCATTCGGCGCACATTTCGTGGGTCAATGTCAGGCGGCTTCCGCCACCAAGAGGCATGATGTCGATTTCGACGCGATCGCAATTATGGTCATGCTCCTCGACGGAAAAACTGAAGACCATGCGTTGCGGGCGCTTCAATTCCAGGAAGACGCCCTGATGAAAAGCGTCGCCGGTCGGGCGGCGGTCGACGACGAAGAAACGGCCGCCGACGCGCGGGTCGATGTCGGCACGGATGACGTGACCATCATCAGTCGCAAACAGGAAGCGGCGGGCAATTTCGGGGTTCAGCCAGGCGTCGTAGACGACAGCGGGCGGGGCCTTGTAGGTGTGGCTGACATGCAATTTGATGGTGCTGGCGGGCATCGATTTTCCTCCGGTAGGGGCACGCGCGCCTTCTCGAAGCGCAACGAACCACAGCCGTTCCGTCCGCCCACGCAACCGGCCTTCTCTTCTTTTTGATAACAGCAATGAAATAGAGAAGTTCCCGCGCCCGCCAAGAGCCAAGAGCGGAATTTAGTTCGGCAAAAAATCAAGGCCTACGGCGTCCTTTGCGCGCCTGAACAGGCGCGCGGCGCTGTAAAGCCTCAGCCAGCGAATTTGCCGCTGCGCGGGAAGCCCTTCGGTACAGTCCGTCCGGCGCTGGCGCGATCGCCAAGCCATTCGGCGAGTTCGTCCTTGTTCTTCGTGAAGGTGCGGCCGGCGCTGTCTTCCCAGACGAGGCCGTCTGATATCGCGAAGCATCGGACGTCGGAAATGCCGCCGTCCTTGTAGCGCTGCAGGCGCACGCCCTTGCCACGCGACATTTCCGGCACCTGCGCGAGAGGGAAGACCAGCAGCTTGCGGTTCTCGCCGACGACGGCGACGTGATCGCCGCTGACGGGCACCAGCAGCTGCGTTTCCTCCGGCAGCGCGACATTCATGATCTGCTTGCCTTTGCGCGTATTGGCGACCAGCTCCGCCTCTGGCACGACGAAGCCGTTCCCAGCCGTCGAGACGATCAGCTGCTTGCGCGAGGGATCGTGCACGAAGGCGGTCAGAACAGCCTGGTCGTTATCCATGTCGACTATGATACGCAAAGGTTCGCCGTGGCCGCGACCGCCCGGCAGCTTGTCGCCACCGAGCGTGAAGGCCTTGCCGCCTGTCGTAACGATCAGGATCTTGTCCGTCGTCTGCGCCGGGAAGGCCACTTTCAAGCCGTCGCCCTCCTTGAAGGTCAGGGTCGACGTGTCTGCGATGTGGCCCTTCAGGGCGCGGATCCAGCCCTTTTCGGAAATGACGACGGTGATCGGTTCCTTCTCGATCATCGCCTGCTGGATCGCTTCCTCGTCGGCTTCGGGCGCATCGGCGAACTGGGTGCGTCGACGGCCGACCTCGGTCGCCTTGGCGAATTTCTTCTTCACTTCGCCGATTTCCCAGGCGACCGTCTGCCACTGCTTGTCGTCGGAGGCAAGCAACGCCTCAATCTCGCTCTTTTCCTTGGTGAGTTCGTCGAACTCCTTGCGGATCTCGAATTCTTCCAGCTTGCGCAGGGCGCGCAACCGCATGTTGAGGATCGCTTCGACCTGGTTGTCCGTCAGGTCCCATCGCGCCATCATGACCGGCTTCGGCTCGTCTTCCTCGCGGATGATCCGGATCACCTCGTCGATATTGAGATAGGCGATCAGAAGGCCGCCGAGGATTTCGAGACGCTTGTCGATCGCGGCCAGACGGAAGCGCGACCGGCGCTGCAGGACCTCGCGACGGTGGTCCAGCCACTCCTTCAGCACTTCGTTCAGCGCCATGACCTTGGGGATGCGCCCCATGGACAGGACGTTCATGTTGAGCGGAAAGCGGCTTTCGAGCTCCGTCAACTTGAACATCGACTCCATCAGGATCGTCGGATCGACGCTCCGGGACTTCGGCACCAGGACGATGCGGATGTCCTCGGCCGATTCATCGCGGATGTCTTCCAGCAGCGGCAGCTTGCGGGCAATCAGCAACTCGGCGATCTTCTCGATCAGCCGCGATTTCTGCACTTGGAACGGAATTTCGGTGACGACGATCTGATAGCCGCCGCGGCCCAGATCCTCCGTCTGCCATTTCGCCCGCACGCGAAAACCGCCGCGGCCGGTGCGGTAGCTCTCGATGATGCTGTCGCGGCTGTCGATGATGATGCCGCCGGTGGGGAAATCCGGGCCGGGAATGAACTCGACGAGCTTTTCGACCGTCGCATCGGGATGCTTGATCAGATGCAGGGCGGCATCGCATAGCTCATGGGCATTGTGAGACGGGATCGAGGTCGCCATGCCGACGGCGATGCCGGAGGAGCCATTGGCGAGCAGGTTCGGGAAGGCGCCGGGAAGCACGACCGGCTCGGAATTCGATTCGTCGTAGGTGTCGCGGAAATCGACCGCATCCTGATCGATCCCTTCGAGCAGCAGTTCGGAGACCGCCGTCATCTTCGATTCGGTGTAACGCATGGCGGCAGGGCTGTCGCCGTCGATATTGCCGAAATTGCCCTGGCCGTTCACCAGCGTATAACGCTGCGAGAAATCCTGCGCGAGACGAGCCAGCGCGTCGTAGATCGACTGGTCCCCGTGCGGATGGTAGTTACCCATCACCTCGCCGACGATCTTGGCGCATTTTCTGAAGGCTGAAGTCGGCCTCAGCCCCATCTCGTTCATCGCGTAGACGATGCGGCGATGGACAGGCTTCAGCCCGTCGCGCACGTCAGGCAGGGCGCGGTGCATGATGGTCGATAACGCATAGGCGAGATAGCGCTGCTCAAGCGCCGCCTTCAGGTCGACCGGTTGGATGTTGTCGTCGTCTCCGCCGGAAGGCGGCAAAATCTCTTGTCCCATAGGTCCTGACTAGCCCAGAAGAGGCTGGCGGGCAAGGAATCCAGGCCATTGCAGCTGTGGATGAAGTCTTCCGGCTGATATCAAAGGATGAGACAAGCTCATCGCGGCAATTTGGATTTCGTTTGCCCTTCCCTTCAACAAAAAATTAGTGGGCCGCAATATAAAGCAGGCCCAATCCGTAGTAGCGTAACTGCAGATTTCCAACCGTCACACGCCACCAGAGGAATCACCCTATGAACTTTTACCGGACAACGCGGCTGATGCTGTCGGGCGCAGCCTTTTTCTCGCTCGCAGGCTCGGCTTTCGCTCTCGACGGCGCCGATCTGCTGAAGAAGCTCAATGCCGCCTATGCCGCGCAGGGCGGAACGATTTCGGCTGAAGGCATCGATATCGACGGCACGACGGTGACCTTGAAGAACGTCAGCCTCAAACCGACCGGCGGCGAAAGCCTGCCTATCGGCGAAGTCACTCTTTCCGGTGTCGAGGAAGACGAGGACGGCGGTTACTACATCGAAGAAGCGACCTTCCCCGACATCAACAAGACCGAAGATGGCGTCACTGTGACGGCGCAGCAGCTGACGCTTGGCGGCATTTCGATCCCGTCAACGCCCGGCGGCGACTCGCTCGATACGATGATGCTCTACGAAACAGCCCATACCGGCCCGCTGAAGGTGGTCAAGGACGGCGCGGAAGTCTTCTCCGTGCTCGAAAGCAACATGAACCTGACATTGCGCGAAGACGAATCCGGCTTCGATTTCGACGGCGCTTTTAAGAGCATGAAGGCCGATCTCAGCAAGGCCGAGGATGCGCAGAGCAAGGACGCGATCGAGAAGCTCGCCCTGCAGCACGTCCAGGGCGACATCACCATGAAGGGCGCCTGGGAACTCGCGCCCGGCACGATCGACATTTCGGAATTCGCCTTCGACTTCACCAACATCGGCAAACTGAACCTTGGCTTCAAGATCTCGGGCTATACGATGGCCTTCATGAAGTCGATGCAGGATGCGATGAAGCAATCCGAAGCCAATCCGAACAAGGAACAGTCGCAGCAGGCGCTCGGCCTCGCCATGCTCGGCCTGATGCAGCAATTGTCCTTCGAGGGCGCAAAGGTGCGCTTCGAAGATGCCTCGATCACCAAGCGGGCGCTCGATTATGCCGGTTCGCAGCAGAACATGTCCGGCAAGCAGATGGCGGACTCGCTGAAGGCGATGACGCCGATCATGCTGGCGCAGCTCAATATCCCGGAACTGCAGAACGCCGTTACGGCCGCCGTCAACACCTTCCTCGACGACCCGAAGAGCCTGACCGTCAAGGCCGCTCCCGAAAAGCCGGTGCCGTTCCCGACGATCGTCGGTGCTGCCATGGGCGCTCCGAACACGCTGCCCCAGGTGCTCGGCGTCAAGGTTTCGGCCAACGACTGATCGCGCAAATCTCAAGAAAGGGCCCGGCAGTTCCGCTGCCGGGCCTTTTTGTTTGCAACGGGGACGATGAGGGCAAACGAAAAGCCCGGCGATTGCAGCCGCCGGGCTTTCTCATTGGGAAACGAACTCAGTCCTTTTTGACCGGCGGAATCGGCCGGATCGAAAGCTCGCGCAGCTGCGTCGGCGTCGCCGGGCTCGGAGCGCCCATCAGCAGGTCCTGAGCCTGCTGGTTCATCGGGAAGAGCGAGATTTCGCGCAGGTTCTTCGCGCCGACGAGCAGCATGATGATGCGGTCGATGCCGAAGGCGGCGCCGCCATGCGGAGGTGCGCCATACTGGAAGGCGCGGTAGAGGCCGCCGAAACGGTCCTCGACGTCCTGCTGGCTGAGGCCGACCTTCTCGAAGGCGGCAACCATGGTTTCCGGCGACTGGTTGCGGATCGAACCCGAGGCGATCTCGAAGCCGTTGCAGACGGCGTCATATTGGAAGGCCTTGATCGTCAAAGGATCCTGGTTCTGCAGCGCGTCGAGGCCACCCTGCGGCATCGAGAACGGGTTGTGAGCGAAATCGACCTTCTTTTCTTCCTCGCTCCATTCGAAGAAGGGGAAGTCGACGATCCAGCAGAGCTCGAACCGGTCGCGGTCGACGAGGTTGAGTTCTTCGCCGGCCTTGGTGCGGGCCTCGCCCGCAAACTTATAGAATTTTTCCGGCTCTCCGGCGACGAAGAAACAGGCGTCGCCGTCATCGAGGCCGAGCTGAGTGCGGATCGCATCGGTGCGCTCCTCGCCGATGTTCTTGGCAAGCGGTCCGGCGCCTTCGAGCTTATCGCCTTCCTTGCGCCAGAAGATGTAGCCGAGGCCCGGCTGGCCCTGGCTCTGCGCCCAGGCGTTCATGCGGTCGCAGAAAGCACGCGAGCCGCCTGTTTTGGCAGGGATCGCCCAGATCTGGACCTTCGGGTTGGAGGCGATCATGCCGGCGAAGACCTTGAAGCCGGAGCCGGCGAAATGCTCGGTCACCGCTTCCATGACGATCGGGTTGCGCAGATCAGGCTTGTCGGAACCGTATTTGCGGATCGCCTCGTCATAGGGGATGCGCGGCCATTCCTTGGTGACCGGCTTGCCTTCGGCAAACTCCTCGAACACCTTGGTCATCAGCGGACCCATCGTGTTCCAGACGTCTTCCTGGGTGACGAAGCTCATTTCGAGGTCGAGCTGGTAGAATTCGCCCGGCAGGCGATCGGCGCGCGGATCTTCGTCGCGGAAGCACGGCGCGATTTGGAAGTAGCGGTCGAAGCCTGCGACCATCAGAAGCTGCTTGTACTGCTGCGGCGCCTGCGGCAGAGCGTAGAAGGTGCCGGGATGAATACGGCTCGGCACGAGGAAGTCGCGCGCACCTTCCGGCGAGGAGGCCGTCAGGATCGGCGTGGTATACTCGGTGAAGCCAGCGCTGCCCATTTCACGGCGCATGGCCGAAATCACCTGGGTGCGCTTGACGATGTTCTTGTGCAGGGTTTCGCGGCGAAGATCGAGGAAGCGATACTTGAGGCGAACGTCTTCCGGATAATCAGGTTCGCCGAAGACTGGTAGCGGCAACTCCTTGGCGGCGGAGAGCACTTCGATCTCCTGGGCGTAGAGCTCGATCTCGCCGGTCGCCATGTTCTTGTTGACGGTGTCCTCGGTGCGAGCCTTGACGAGGCCGTCGATGCGGATGACCCATTCGCCACGCACGGTTTCCGCTGTCTTGAAGGCCGGGCTATCCGGGTCGGCGACCACTTGAGTGATGCCGTAATGGTCGCGAAGGTCGATGAAGAGAACGCCGCCATGGTCGCGAACGCGATGGACCCAGCCGGCGATGCGGACGGTCGAGCCGACATCCGTCTTGCGGAGGGCGGCACATGTGTGGCTGCGGTAGCGATGCATAATCTCAAATCCTGGCATGTGGCTGAAGACGGCAGCAGGGATTCGAAGACCCTCCCGCGCCGACAAGAAAATCGGGCGGAAAAGCGCATGGACGCTCCGATTTGTCAAGGCTTGGCGCGCCCCGCCCCTGGGTTTGGCATGCGTTTATGGCGAGGCTGCGACCCACAGGCTGCGGCAGTTTGGCCGCGTTTCCCGTATTGATGAAGATGCAGCTCAACTTTAAAAGGATCGGCATTCCCATCCTGGAGCCGCCGCATGCCTCTGCTGACCCGCCGCAACCTTCTGAAGGCATCCGCCGTCGCGGGCGCCTATGGCGCCGGCATCGCCGTTGCGGGCAAATTCGGGCTTGCCGGGGCGGCGCCGGAACCGCAGCTGCTGATGGCTGTGAAAACCGAGGCCATGCTGACCCAGACGGGTCCGACCATGGACATCATGAGCTGGGGCCATGACGGCATGCCGCCGGTTCTGCGGATGACCAAGGGGCGGCCCTATGCGGCAAGGCTGAAAAACGGGCTCGACGAGCCGACGACGATCCATTGGCACGGGCTTCGCATCGACAACCGCATGGATGGCGTGCCGTTCGTGACGCAGCCCTATATCTATACCGGCGACAGCTTCGATTATGCCTTCACGCCGCCGGATGCCGGTACCTTCTGGTATCATCCGCATTGCAACACGCTGACGCAGATGGGACACGGCATGACCGGCATGCTCGTCGTCGAGGATCCGGCCGATCCGGAATTCGATGCAGAAGTGCTGCTCAATCTGCGCGACTGGCGTCTCGGAGGCGACGGGCAGTTCATCGCGCCCTTCCGGCCGCGCGACGCTGCCAAGAGCGGCACCTACGGCACGGTGCGCACGGCCAACTGGCGCCAGGAGCCGCAATATGATGCGCCGGCCGGCGGGTTGGTGCGGCTGCGCGTTGCCATCACCGACGTGACGCGCATTTTCTCGCTGAAGATGGCGGGCGCAGATGCGACCGTCATCGCAATCGACGGCAATCCGGTGCCGAAACGCTTCCCCCTCGACCTCCTGCAGATCGGGCCTGGCCAGCGGCTCGATCTCGCCGTACGCATGCCGGATGGCGAAGGTGCCGTCGCGACACTGGAAGACATTCGCGGCACGGCACCGAAGACGATCGCCAGCCTGCGTGCCGTTGGGGCATCGCTGAAGCGCGATATCGGCGATCTCGGGCCTCTTGGCCGAAATCCTGTCCCGAAGGCCGATCTTTCCGCTGCCGAACAGATCCCGCTGGTGTTGAGCGCCACTGCGGAAAATGCCGCCGTGGAGAGCATCTGCGGCACGCTCGGCTACAGCTTCTGGGCGATCAACAAGGTGCCCTGGCCCGGGGACACGCCCGATCCGACGGCGCCGCTGGCGGAACTGAAGCTCGGCAGGAGCTATGTCTTCAACCTTGAGAACACGACGCCGCACTCGCATCCGATCCACCTGCACGGAATGAGTTTCACGGTGATCTCCTCCTCGACGCGGGAGGTGATGCCACTGGTGTCCGACACCTACCTCGTCCAGCCGGATGAGAAGGTGCAATTGGCCCTCGTCGCCGACAATCCCGGCGACTGGGTGCTGCATTGCCATATCATCGAACATCAGAAGACAGGAATGACCAGCTATATCAGAGTGAGCTGAAGCATTCGCCTTGCCTCAGTTTGGACGTGATTCTTCTTCAGCAATGCTCGAAGCTTATGCTGTTGTATTGACATATCGAAGCGAAAGGAGAAGGAAGGTTCAACCGACCTTTTCCTTGCGAATGAAATGATATGATCGAAACCACCGCCGAATTGGCGGCCGCCTGCAAAGAGCTGGCCAAGTCCGACTTCATCACCATCGATACCGAATTCCTGCGTGAGACGACCTTTTGGCCGGAGCTCTGCCTGATCCAGATGGCAAGCCCGACAGTGGAAGTTCTCGTCGATCCGCTGGCGAAGGGCATCGATCTCGCTCCCTTCTTTGACCTGATGGCGGACACGAAAGTGTTGAAGGTCTTTCACGCGGCGCGCCAGGACATCGAAATCATCTTCAACCGCGGCAATCTCATTCCGCATCCGATCTTCGACACGCAGGTCGCGGCCATGGTCTGCGGTTTCGGCGACAGCGTCTCCTACGACCAGCTGGTCAGCCGCATCAAGAACGTCCATATCGACAAGTCGTCGCGTTTCACCGACTGGAGCCGCCGGCCGCTCTCCGAAAAGCAGCTGGAATATGCGCTGGCCGACGTCACCCATTTGCGCGACGTCTACCTGTCGCTGAGCGCAGAACTCGACCGCGAAGGCCGCACGTCGTGGCTGCGCGAGGAAATGGACATTCTCGAAGCGCGCGAAACTTACGACATGCATCCCGACGACGCCTGGCAGCGTCTGAAGATGCGCCTGCGCAAGCCGCAGGAGTTGGCGGTCCTGAAATACGTCGCCGCCTGGCGTGAGCGCGAGGCGCGGGCCCGCAATGTACCGCGTTCGCGCGTCTTGAAGGACGATGCGATCTATGAGGTCGCCCAGCAGCAGCCTAAGGATGCCGAAGCGCTCGGCCGCTTGCGCACGATTCCGAAGGGCTGGGAGCGCTCGGCCGCCGGGACGGCGGTCGTCGAAGCGGTCAACGCTGCACTTGCCCTACCGAAAGCCGAGATGCCGCATGTGCCTCGTCAGGCGCAGGCGCCGGAGGGCGCAGCTGCCGCCGTCGAACTCTTGAAGGTGCTGCTGAAGCTGATCTCGGAAAAACATGGCGTGGCGCCAAAGGTGATCGCCAACAGCGAGGATCTCGACAAGATTGCCGCCGATGGCGAGAACGCCGATGTCGCTGCCCTGCATGGCTGGCGGCGCGATCTTTTCGGCGAGCCCGCACTGCAGCTGATCCAGGGGCAGATCGGATTGCGTTTCGCCGGAAGGAAGGTTGAAACCGTCAGCCTCTGAAACCAAGCTGAATTCGCTTGACGCTTTTTTCCCAGCTGAAACAATGGCTGAAGGAAACCTCAGGCGAAGAGGCGGCATGCGGGAAATATCTCCAACGCAGAACTGGATCTTGATCGCGATCGTGCTGGCTGCGAGCGGCGTCATCTACGATCTGATGTTCTACTCCAATCAGACGCCGGTCATCGGGGCGATCTTCGCGCTCTTTATCGGCATGCCGATTCTCGCCTTCGAGCGCAAGGTGCTGTTTCGCACCCTCTACCGACGGATCCAGAGGCTGCCGACCTTCGTGTTCATCATCACGGAGCTGGTGATCTACGAGATCCTGATGAGCATCGGCTTCGCCTGCGCCGGCCTCCTGCTCTGGTCGCTCGGCATGCTGAAGCCGTCGTCGCTCCTCGATCTCGTCGTCATGCCGTTCGAGGTCTTCCTCTATGCGCTTGCCGTCTGCTCGGCACTGATCTTCATCCTGCGCGTGCGGGAATTGCTCGGCCGCGAAGTATTCGTCAGCATGCTCATCAGCCGCTATCGCAATCCGGTCAAGGAAGAGCGTGTCTTCCTCTTCATCGATCTCGTCGATTCGACAGCTTTTGCGGAAAAGCACGGCGACCTCAGGGCACAGCAGCTGCTGAGCTCGCTGTTTGCGACCTTCGCGGAGCCGGTCCGGCGCCACAAGGGCATGATCAACGACTATGTCGGTGATGCGGCGATCATTACCTGGCCGCTTGCCCGCGGCGTCAAGGATGCGCGCTGCGTTCGCTGCATCTTCGATATTCTCGCCGATATCGAAGCCAATGCCGCCGGCTGGCGGAAAAATTACGGCCAGGTGCCGAAGCTTCGCGTAGCCCTCCATGGCGGCGAGATCATCACGGCGGAAGTCGGCGTCGACCACCACAAAATCAGCTATTTCGGCGATACGGTGAATACGACCGCCCGGCTGGAGACGCTCTGCCGCAGCCTGAACCGGCAGGTGCTGATCTCCGCGGAGCTGGCCCGGCGCATGACTTTTCCCGACTACATTTCCTGCGAAGATCTCGGGATCCATGCCGTCAAGGGACGCGGCCAGGCACTCGGCGTCATGGCGCTGTCCTCGCGTGCGGTGACCGTCCTGAACACGCCCGCAGTCGTTCTGCACGGCTGAGCAAGTCCATTTATCACCCGTCACCAAAGCTTCACCCAACCGTCAATTCGCTGACACGGAAGCCCTGTTAAGCGGAAGCCATTCGCATCCGTTCCATGGGGATATTATGAAGAACGTCCTTTTTGCTTCCGTATCGCTTTTCATCCTGATTGCCGGCCCCGTTTCGGCCGACCAGCAGCAGTTCCCGGCCAATCTCGCCGGCCAGGCGATCCTGCCAGCCAATACCATGGTTCCTGCTCCGGCCGACGCCCCCGAATTCCTCAAGCATTCCGGCAAGTTCACGACGCCGGACCGCAAGCGCACCGAAGCACTCGGCAGCGTTCCCGTCAAGGACGGCGCGCGCGTGACCGACCTCAAGCTTCCGTTCGACGGCCAACCGATCCAGGGTTTCTCGGGCATCAAGACGATGGCCGACGGGACCTTCTGGACGCTCTCGGACAACGGCTTCGGTTCCAAAGCCAACTCTTCCGACTCCATGCTGTTCCTGCATCAGATGAAGTTCGACTGGACTGCCAACAATGCTGAGGTCGTCAAGAACCTCTTCCTCTCCGATCCAAACAAGATCGCGCCGTTCCCGATCGTGCTCGAAGGCACAGAAAAGCGTTACCTCACCGGTGCCGACTTCGACATCGAATCGATCCAGCCGGTTGCCGACGGCTTCTGGCTGGGCGACGAGTTCGGTCCCTATATCCTCAAGGTCGATACCGAAGGTCGCCTGACGGACGTGATCCCGACGAAGCTCGACGGCAAGGGGGTGCTTTCGCCCGACAACCCGCTGATCCAGCTGCCGGGCAATCCGGCCGCCAAGATGCCGGTCTTCAACCTGAAGCGCTCCGGCGGCTTCGAAGGCCTTGCCATGTCGAAGGACGGATCCAAGCTCTACGGCCTGCTCGAAGGCGCCATCTACAAGGATGACGGCACAATGGAAACGGCTGACGGCCATACGGCCATCCGCGTCATCGAATTCGACGCTGCCTCCAAAAAGTGGACCGGCCGCAGCTGGCTTTATCCGTTCGAAGACAAGGGTGTATCGATCGGTGATTTCAACATGCTCGACGACTCCACCGCTCTCGTCATCGAGCGCGACAGCGGCGCCGGCACCAGCGATAAGGCCTGCGCCGACCCGAAGCAGCCGAAGCCGGATTGCTTCGAAGCTCCGGCGGTGCTGAAGCGCGTCTACAAGATCGAGTTCAACGACGCCAATGTCGGCAAGGCCGTCCGCAAGATCGGCTATATCGACCTCCTGAACATCCAGGACCCCGACAACAAGAAGAAGGCCGGCAACAAGGACGGCGTCTACGACATGCCGTTCGTCACGATCGAAAACGTCGACCGCGTCGACGCCACGCACATCATCATCGGTAACGACAACAACCTGCCCTTCTCGGCCGGCCGCGCCGTCGACAAGGCCGACAATAATGAGTTCAGCCTGCTTGAGGTTGGTGAGTTTTTGAACGCGAAGTAATTTGGGCTCTAATGTGAGATTGAGAGGGCGGCGCGTCAGTGCCGCCTTTGTTGTCGAGGGCGTGCCGCAAATCAACCTACTCGAACCGGAACGCCAGCCTCTTGTTCGTCAGCCTCGACAGCTGCTGCAGGCGACCGTCCAGGCGTTCGCCGGCGAAATCGCGGTATTCCGGCGGCACCACGAATTCGAGGTCGAAGTCCGGGTTCGACGATTTGCGGAAGGTCAGGTTCTTGACGACGCCGGGCATGGAGGCCGAGAAGAGGTAGACGACGCGCAGCATGCCGCCGAGCAGCTTGGCGCGCTCGATGAACTGCGGGGTGGCGATCTGCGCCAGCGGGCCGGTGGCGCCGTCGTCATGCAGCCCCTCGAAACGGTAATAATTGGTGAGCGCGATGAAGGCGCGACCGGGATGGCTGATGCCGACGAAGGACGAGTGGGCAATGACGTTCAGCGCCTGCAGGCCACGGTAATCAGGATGGGCGCGCCAGCTGATATCGGCGAGCAGACAGGCGGCCTGGCGATAGCGGCTTTCCTCTTCCGTTTCCTGAACGTCGAAGAAAGGCATCATACGGCCGGTCCATTCCGCCAGTTCGCGGGCGTGCTCCGGCGAACGGGCACGCAGGATCGCCAGTTCGCCTGCAGCGGCCAACAGCGGATCGGCGCGGCGCTCGGCCTCAGACAGCAGCGAATAAAGATATCCCTCGCGCACGCCCTGCGCCGAGAAGGAAATCACCGACGGCTTCATCACGCTCAGCACCTCCTTCATGGCGACGGCGCCGAAGGGCAGCAGCGAGCGGCGGTGCTTGGAAACGGCCTGCAGCGCCGGCTCGCGCGAATCGCGCGCGGTCATCACCTGTTCGAGGAACAGCATCATCGCTTCAAGCGATACCTCATAGCCCTGCATCATATGCAGCGGATAACTGGTGATCTCCATGTGCAGCTTGGCGATGTTTCGCCAGGTGCCGCCGACGGCGTAGAAGGTGCGCCCCTCGCCGTTCGTCAAAAGCTTTGCCGTCTTCAGCTGCTTGCGGGCGAAGTCACGCGCTTTGGAAAGAGAACCGCCGGCATATTCCGACAGGCGCAAACCGCCGAGCGGCAGCGTAATGCCCTTGCCGACCTCCTTGCCCTTGATGTCGATCAATTCAAGAGAGCCGCCGCCGAGGTCGCCGGCAATGCCGTCAGGATTGAAGAAACCGCTGATGATGCCGAGCGAGGCGAAACGAGCCTCCTCCTCGCCCGAGAGCACCCTGACGTGGCGCTGCAGGATCGTCTCGGCCTGATGGATGAAATCGGGGCCGTTGCTCGCCTCACGGGCGGCGGCCGTCGCCAGCACATACATGGTGGCGGCCCGCGCCTGATCGGATAGGGCCTTGAAACGGTGGAGCGCCGCCAGAGCCCGAGCGACGCCCTCTTCATCCATCTTGCCGGTGACGGCTATACCTTTGCCGAGGCCGCAGAGGACCTTTTCGTTGAAGAGGATCGTAGGCGAACGGGACAGGCCTTCGTAGACGACAAGACGAATGGAATTCGATCCGATGTCGACGACGGAGACCGGGGCGATCCCTGGAAGGCGCCCCTGGGCTTCAGATTCAACCATATGGTCCAGTTTTACTTGTTGTTGCGGCCTTCGAGCAGGCCGGCGATCAGTTTCGGCGCGCTTGATTTCAGAGCTTCACCACGGCCTGACAGGCTCGGATTGGTCATGAAATACTGCTGCGCATTGAACGGCTCCTCGCCCCTGCGCACTTCCATGCGCCGCGACGTACCGTCGGGCAATATCTCGTAGCTTTGTTGATTGTCAATCACGTTGCCGAGCATAATCTGTGACAAGACCTGCTCATGAACAGTCGGATTCGTCAGCGGAACCATGGTCTCGACGCGGCGGTCGAGATTTCTCGGCATCATGTCTGCAGAACCGATGTAGACCAGCGCCTTGTCGGACGGCAGGCCATAGCCGTTGCCGAAGCAGAAGATGCGGCTATGCTCGAGGAAGCGGCCGACGATCGACTTGACGCGGATCTTCTCCGAGAGACCGGGCACTTGGGGACGCAGGCAGCAGATGCCGCGCACGACGAGATCGATCTCGACGCCCGCGTGGCTGGCGCGATAGAGCGCATCGATGATGTCGGGGTCGACGAGCGCGTTCATCTTCATCCAGATCGCCGCCGGCCCGCCTTTCCTGGCGTGTTGAATCTCTTCATCGATGTGACGCAGGATGCGCGGGCGCAAGGCATTGGGAGAGACGGCGATCTGCATTCCTTCTTCAGGTTCACCGTAGCCGGTGATGAAGTTGAAGATGTTCGCCATGTCGTGGGCGATGACGGAATTGCAGGTGAAATAGGAGAGATCCGTATAGATCTTGGCGGTGATCGGGTGGTAGTTACCGGTTCCCAAGTGACAGTAGGTTCTGAGCTTGCCTTCCTCGCGGCGGACGATCATAGACATCTTGGCGTGGGTCTTGAGCTCGATGAAACCGAAAACGACCTGCACGCCGGCGCGTTCGAGATCGCGTGCCCAGCGGATATTCGCCTCTTCGTCGAAGCGGGCCTTGAGCTCCACCAGCGCTGTCACCGACTTGCCGGCTTCAGCGGCATCAACCAGAGCGCGGACGATCGGGCTGTCGTTCGAGGTGCGGTAAAGCGTCTGCTTTATCGCCAGAACGTCAGGATCGCGCGCAGCCTGGAGAAGGAACTGGACCACCACGTCGAAGGATTCATAGGGGTGATGGACGACCATGTCCTTCTCGCGGATGGCGGCGAAGCAGTCGCCGGCATGTTCGCGGACGCGCTCGGGAAATCGCGCATTGTAGGGCTGAAACCTGAGATCGTCGCGCGGCGCCTTGGTGATCTCCGACAGAGTGTTCAGCGCCAGGAGCCCCGGCAGAACGGCGACGCGATTGTCAGGGATGCTGAGCGCCTGCACGACGAACTGGCGCAGCGAGGCCGGCATTTCCGAATCGGTCTCGATGCGGATGACCTTGCCGCGACGGCGTCGCTTCAGTGCGGTTTCGAAAAAGCGCACGAGATCCTCGGCCTCTTCCTCGACTTCGATATCACTGTCGCGGATGACGCGGAACGTACCGGAACCCTGCACCTCGTAACCGGGGTAGAGCCTGTGGATGAAGACGTTGGCGACATCTTCCAGCGTGATGTAGCGGATCGTGTTCCCATCATCGGGCAGCCGGACGAAGCGGTCGAGCGCCACCGGCAGGCGCAGCAGTGCCGTCATCGGCTCGCGGCCATTCTTGCTGACGAGCTGCAGCCCGATCGAAAAACCGAGATTGGGAATGAAGGGGAACGGATGAGCCGGATCGATGGACAGCGGCGTCAGCACCGGGAAGATCGCCTGTTCGAATTCGGCCGCCAGCCACTGGCGGTCTGCATCACTCAAAGCGCCCGGGCGCACGATCAGAATGTCTTCCTTGGCGAGATACTGCTGCAGCACGGCGAGCGAAGCCTGCTGCTCCATTTGCAGATGGTCGATCTCCTGCAGGATCGAATCCAGCTGTTCGGCCGGTGTCTTGCCGTCGGGGCTGCGGATGGCGATGTTCTGGCGTACCTGGCCCTCGAGGCCGGCGACACGCACCATGAAGAACTCGTCGAGGTTGGCTGCCGAAATCGACAGGAAGCGGACGCGCTCGAGCAGCGGATGCTCGGTATTCAGCGTCTCTTCCAGGACGCGCCGGTTGAACTGCAGCCAGGAGAATTCGCGATTGATGAAGCGCTCGGGGCTCGCCAGCAGTTCTTCCAGCGGGGGGACATTGTCGTTGGTTTCCGGAGTGAGTTCCTGATGTTCTGCGACTGCGCTGTCCATGGTCCGCTTACCCCGTTTTCAATCGCGACGGCAATTATATCAGTTTCACGACGGATCTGTGACAGTCAATCGGCCAGTTCCGAATTTCCCAATTCATTCAATACCTCGGCAGCAAGAGACCGGGTGATTTTCGTGCCCCGCGACAGGGCCAGCCGGTCGAGCCTTTCGACGATCATCTGGGCCGCGTTCAGCGACCGCTCCATCCGGTTGACGATATAGAGCACGAGTTTGTCATCTATATAAAGCTGCCGGTCGGCGAAGAGCTTGACGATCACCTGCGACAACAGGGCTTCATCCGGCTCACCGATCTCGACGACGGTGGCGGCCTTGAGGCGAGAGCGCAGATCCGGCAGCAGGACCGGCCACGACATCGGCCAGAGACGGCTTGTCATCAGGAGGCTGGTGCCGTTTTCGCGCACGCTGTTGATGACGTGGAAGAGCGTGTTGTCGTCGAAGCCGAGACGATCGGCATCCTCGAACAAGACAGGGCCGTTCGCCGCCGTGACCGCGGCATTGGAGCCGGCCTTGGGGTGAATGATCTCCGCTCCGCTGTGTTCTTTCCAGATCCCGGCCAGGTGCGATTTTCCGGATCCTACCGGACCGGCGAGGACAACGACCGGTGACGGCCAGTTCGGCCATGCGTCGACGATCGAAACGGCGGCGGCGAGACGCTCCGAGATCAAGAGATCGTCGCGGCCGGTTGCAACATCATGTGAAAAGGCCAAGGGAAGCTGCTCTCCGGCCTTGCGCTTCGGATCAGCGTTCTTCACGTCATTCATTGGGTACTGATTTCGTCTTCCGGGCGCGGCCGCCTGATGACCCGCCAAAATAAAGATCGCTCTGAAGGTAGCGCGAAAGCGCGAAGCGGACAAGGACACCGACGGCCGCGGCGGCCGGCACGGCGACCAGAAGCCCGACGAATCCGAAGAGCGCGCCGAAGGCAAACAGCGCAAACATCAACCAGACCGGATGCAGGCCGACGCTGGAGCCGACGAGCTTCGGCTGCAGGATGTTGCCTTCGAGGAACTGGCCGCTGAAGAAGACGGCGAGCACCAGCCCGATCCAAGGATAATCCGGCCAGAACTGCACGAGTGCCACGCCCACAGCGAGAATGAGGCCGACTAGCGAGCCGACATAGGGAATGAAGCTGATCATGCCGGCGAAGAGGCCGATCAGCAGGCCGAAATTCAGCCCGACCAGGGAGAGGCCGGCGGCATAATAGACGCCAAGAATGAGGCAGAGCGAACCCTGGCCGCGAATGAAGCCGGCGATCGCCTGATCGACTTCCTTGGCAATCTGGCGGACATCGCCGACATAATCGCGCGGGATCCACTGGTCGACCTTGGCAACCATGCGGTCCCAATCGAGCAGGATATAGAAGGCGACGACGGGGGTGACGACGAGCAGCGATATGACGTCGACGATCGCTTTGCCGGAATTCCAGAGCTGCGCGAAAAGCCCCGTAAGGAAGCCCATGCCTTCGGAGAGGATGCCGGAGAGATTGTCCTTGATCGTGCCGGCCTGGCTCTTGACCCAGTCCGGCAGCAGCGAATTCTGCGTCTGGGTGACGAACTGCTGCAATTGGCTGATATAACCCGGCAACCGCTCGGCGAAATCATTGAACTGGCTGATGAGCACGGGAATGAGGATCATCAGCGCCAAAGCGAAGACGACAACAAAGGCAATGAGGATGACGATGGTCGCCATCATACGGCTCAGGCCGAGCCGCTGCAGCCTGTCCGCCACCGGGTCCAGGAAATAGGCAATCGCCATGCCGGCGACGAAGGGCAGCAGGATCGAGCTGAAGACATAGAGGAAGGCGATGAAGAAGACGAGCACGGCCAGCCAGAAGAATATCTGGCGCTTCAGACTATTGCCGCTGACATGCTGTGGCATCGCTTCCCCGCTGATCGCTCGCCGCCGCACAAACGCCGCGCCCGATCCGGCGCGGCCATCAAGCACATAGGATGCAGGCGCAAAGATGGTCAACCCTGCCACATCAAATCCCGGAAAGCCTCGGGGGAGACGTGGGAAATTGGGGGCTTTTGCCATGCGACGCTTGCATAAAGGCCCCTGTCATGCAATTGCGACCGGCAGATGACGCGGCGCGTCCGCCGCCCGGAAATAGCCATCGGAGACCAGCATGAGCCAGTCTGGAAAAAACGGCCTGACCTATAGCGATGCGGGCGTCGACATCGATGCCGGCAACCTCCTCGTCGAAAAGATCAAGCCGGCGGTGCGCTCGACGCGCCGCCCGGGCGCCGACGGCGAGATCGGCGGCTTCGGCGGGCTCTTCGATCTCAAGGCGGCGGGCTTTACCGACCCGGTTCTCGTCGCTGCCAATGACGGCGTCGGCACCAAGCTGAAGATCGCGATCGACGCCGATTACCACGACACCGTCGGCATCGACCTTGTCGCCATGTGCGTCAACGATCTCGTGGTCCAGGGCGCCGAGCCGCTGTTCTTCCTTGATTACTTCGCGACCGGCAAGCTCGACCCCGACCAGGGTGCTGCAATCGTCGGCGGCATTGCGGCGGGCTGCCGCGCGGCGGGCTGCGCGTTGATCGGCGGCGAGACGGCCGAGATGCCCGGCATGTATTCCTCCGGCGATTACGATCTCGCCGGTTTTGCCGTCGGTGCTGCCGAACGCGGCAGGCTGCTGCCATCAGGCGATATCGCCGAGGGTGACGTGATCCTCGGACTTGCCTCCTCCGGCGTCCATTCCAACGGCTTCTCGCTGGTGCGCAAGATCGTCGAACTGTCCGGCCTCGACTGGGATGCGCCGGCGCCGTTCGCCGAAGGCAAGAAGCTCGGCGAAGCGCTGCTCGAGCCGACCCGCATCTATGTGAGGCCGCTTCTGAAGGCGATCCGTGAGACAGGGGCGCTGAAGGCACTCGCCCACATCACCGGCGGCGGTTTCCCGGAGAATATTCCGCGCGTGCTGCCGAAACATCTGGCCGCCGAGCTCGATCTTGGCGCCGTCAAGGTCCCGCCGGTCTTCTCGTGGCTCGCCAAATCTGGCGGCGTCGAGGCGAAAGAAATGCTGCGCACCTTCAATTGCGGCGTCGGTATGATCGTCGTCGTCGCCGAAGAGAATGCCGCCGCGGTATCGCAGGCGCTAGAAGCCGAGGGCGAGAGCGTCATCATGCTCGGCCGCATGATTGCCCGCGCCGAAGGCGCTGCCGGCACGGTCTACAAGGGTACGCTTGCCATATGAGCGCGCCGCGCAAACGCGTCGTCGTCCTTATCTCCGGCGGCGGCTCCAACATGATGGCGCTGGTCGCGGCGGCGAAAGCGGCCGACTATCCGGCCGAAATCGTCGGCGTCATTTCCGATAAGCCGGACGCCGGCGGGCTCGCGAAGGCAGCAGCCGAGGGCATTGCCACCTTCGCCTTTCCTCGCAAGGACTATGCCAGCAAGGAGGCGCACGAGGCGGCGATCTTTTCTGCGCTCGACACGCTTTCGCCCGACATCCTGTGTCTCGCCGGATACATGCGGCTGCTGACGGCGACCTTCATCCAGCGGTATGAAGGACGGATGCTCAACATCCACCCTTCCCTGCTGCCGCTGTTTCCTGGGCTGCACACCCATCAGCGCGCCATCGACGCCGGCATGCGCATCGCCGGCTGCACCGTGCATTTCGTCACCGAAGGCATGGATGAGGGCCCGGTCATCGGCCAGGCAGCCGTACCGGTTCTTTCCGGCGACACTGCCGAAGGCCTTGCCGCACGCGTGCTGACTGTCGAACACCAGATCTATCCGCAGGCCCTGCGGCTCTTTGCCGAAGGCCGCGTGACGATGGAAGGCGGCAAGGCCGTGGGCACCGAGGCTTCAGCTGCCGTGCCCACGGCCCGGTTAATTTCGCTGATCGGCGACCACGCCTAGAGCGCGTCGCAACGTCGAAGTTAGCTGCCGCACTTTAAGTCTCGACTATCCTTGCCCGTGACGACTACTAGTGAACCCCTAGCATCGACATTGAAGCTCGGGGCCAGGATCTCTGACATTTAATTGTTACTCGTCCGCAGAGGCATTCCGCCATCACCTTCAACTGTGTCTACGCCACCTTAAATCTACAAGTTGCATTTTCAACTAATATACGTACAATTTTTCTCTCAGTTTTCTGAGGGGATAGAAATGAAAAACTTAGGCATATCGATTCTTACTGCAGCAATACTGACAAGCTGTGCATCGGCGCCTCCGTTCGATTTAACTACAACCGAGAGGACACACGGTAGCCCGGTGATCAAGATCGCGTCCGTGATGGCAAACATTAAGTGCGAGCTCTTCACGGCTGCCAATGATGACAAACCGCTGCCTCTTTATATAAACGACAGGCCATTGCGCGAAAGGAAATTGTCCGATCCGGGGCCTGATCGGAGGTTCAGCCTCAAAAACATCTTCTCCGCGATTGAGTATGTTGGAGAGGTTGAGCTAACGATCGACGCTACACATACCGAGGGTCTTAATCCATCCCTCTCCTTTCCTGGATTAGGATCGGACAAAAACCCCCTTACGATTGGCATCGAAGGAGGTATCTCGGAGATCGGGCACCGCTCCAACAAGACTTATCACTCAGTTGACTTCGAGCGGCTCGTAGAAGGCACTGAACAAGAACCGGCCAAACGGCCAACCCTCCCGTGCGCCAGTGGTCCAGAGCTTCAAGGCCGACTTGGGCTAGAAGACAATTTAAAAATGGGAATTGTAGCTTCCAGCATGAACGACCTTTCCGTCTGGCCAGGGAACGCTTCCAATCCAGGCGCAGGCAGCAGTCTTGGAGACGAATACACTGCAGGCCGTATTCACGCTGTGGTCGATTTTACCACCACCACAAGCTTGAGCGGGGGCCCAAATTGGGAGTTGGCGCACTTCGTTGGCCCTAACAGCAACGATGGTCTGTTCAATCACAAGCGTGAAGCATTGAACCAACTGAGCTTCACGTTCATTCCCATTTGCATAAGGGATAGATATCGCGGGACGAAAGGCCGGGCAGGACGGTGGGAATATAGTCCGTCGCTGCCACATGGTACTCCCGCATGGGCCAACTATCTGTCACCGTGTAGTAAGACGTCTCCGCAGACGAAAAGCAAAGCCCTCAGCGACGCGCATCAGACCAATATCATGTCCTTGGACAATATTCGTCTCCGCGATTTCTAAGCGGGCGTCATCGAGCGTAAGTGGGTCACGCCGCCAGGGCCCGCAACGGGTGCAGCGTGCCGTCGCTGTAGACGAAGTGGCCGGCGCGGAAGGTGGCGCGGATGCGGTTGATGTCGCCCGGCTCCACAACGACCAGATCGGCGCGTTGGCCGAGGGCGATTTCGCCACGGCCGAAGAGACCGGCGGAGCGGGCGGCATTGCCGGTTGCCAGCGCGACGGCTGCCGGCAGGCCGCCTTCCACTGTGTCGGCAAGCTTGAAGATGCCGGGCACGAAGGCGGCAGGATGATAATCGGCGGCGATGATGCTGAGCAGCCCGGTCCTTGCAGCGTCTAGGGCGCTGAGATTGCCTGACATCGACTGGCCGCGCAGGGCGTTCGGCGCGCCCATCAGCGTCCAGAGGCCGCGGCGGCGTGCTTCCTCGGCCGCAGGAGCGGTGGCCGGAAACTCGCTGATGGTGACGCCGAGGTGATGCATCTCGGCGACCTTCTCGACGCTGTCATCGTCATGCGAGGCCAGCGACAGCTTGTGCTTCAGCGACAGCGCGACAATCTCCTTCAGCTTCGCTTCGATCTCGGGATTGCTGCGCATGGCGATACGCTTGGCGACGATCTCGGCGGCCATTTCCTCGGAGATGGCGCGGCGCTCGGAAATGCTGAGGATGTAGCTCTGCAGGTTGTTGTACTGGCCCTGGCCCGGCGTGTGGTCGGTCAGCGACACCATGTCGATCTGATCGGCATTCAGCAGCCGCTCGAGTGCGGGAGCGGCGCCGACATTGGTGATTTCATAGCGGGCATGAACGCGGTGGTCGATCAGGAGGTCATCACGCAGCCGGTTGATGCCCTCGATCACCGCCGACGTCGTCTCAAGCGAGCGGACGTGGCCATAAACGCTTTCCGTGGCGAAAGAGACCGCGGCAAAGGCTGTGGTCACACCGGCGGCGGCAAGCTTCTTGTCGAGTTCGTGGATGCCGAAATCGATCGGCATGGTCGCGTTCGGCCGTGGCGCGATCTCGCGCTCGATCATGTCGCCGTGCAGGTCAACGAAGCCCGGCATCAGCAGCCGCCCGCCGCCATCGATCGCAGCGCCGGCAACCGGCCCCGGCCGGATCTCGGCGATGGCGCCGTCCTCAACACGCACGGAACCTTTGCTCACCACCTCGCCCGGGAGAACGAGGGTGAAATTGCTGAGCCACATGGGCTTTCTCCTGACCGCATCCGATGATCGACAAACCGCAGCGGATAGAACCGCTTCGTGACAAACGTATGAATTTACGCGCGCCGGAGCCGACGTGGGTGATCGAACGATCCCCCCAAGACATCCCGACTCGCTATCTGATCCTATCCCGGTTCAACGCGGCCCATTGCAAAAGCATGATCGTCTTGGCGTCGAAAATCTCGCCGGTCTCGATCATCCCTGCAGCGTCGTCCAGCGGGATTTCCAGAACCTCGATATCCTCATGCTCCTCGTCCAGACCGCCGCCTTCGGCGACGCGATCGGCGGTGTCGATCAGGGCTGCGAAGAAGTGGACGACTTCGCTAATGGCGCCCGGCGACATGTAGCATTTAAAGAGGAAGCGCGCCTCGCGCAGGCGATAGCCGGTCTCCTCCATCGCCTCGCGGCGTATCGCCGTCTCGGGATGATCGTTATCGAGAAGGCCGGCCGGCACTTCGATAACCCAGGCGGGATCGCCGTTCAGATGCACGGCAAGACGGAACTGGCGGACAAGGACGACCAGAGCGCGTTTCGGATCATAAAGCAGAATGCAGGCGGCCGGCGTGCGGTGGTAGACCTCCCGCTTCAACCGCTGGGTCGCACCGTTACGGTCGATATAGTCGAGCAGATAGCTGCTCAACCGCGTCCACCCATTCGACAGTATTTCCTCGCCGACGATCTTCACCCGTGATTTCGGCTGCATCATGCTGCGTCCTTGCGAAGCCAGACCTTGTTGTCGTGTACCGCCGCTCCGCCATAGGGCGCGACCGGATCGGCGCCCGTCAGGACGTTGATGCCCTCCCCGTCGACATGCGCCTTGTTCGGCCAGAGGCCCTCGGCAACCAGAACGCCCGGTTTCACCTCCGTGGTGATACGGGCGTGGATGCGGAGATCGCCGCGGCTGTTGCCGATGCGGACGAGATCGCCGTGGGCGACACCGTTGGCTTCGGCATCGACAGGATTGATCATCACCTCGGGACGGCCCTCTTTCTGACGAGACGTCTTGGTCTCCGAAAAGCTCGAATTCAGGAAGTTGCGCGCCGGCGACGTGGCGAGACGGAAGGGATGCTCTAGATCGGCAACTTCGATGACATCGACCTGATCGGGGAAGGCCGGAAGCTCGGCATGCGGCCCGAGCGCGCCGACGGCGGCCGGCGGCTTGTTCGGTGCGGGCTGGTTGATCCAGTCGGGGCGGAAATGGAACTTGCCGTCGGCATGAGCAAAGCCGTTCAGGAAATGGGCGTCCTCGAAAGCCGGCTGGCGATCGAACCATTTGTGTTCGAGGAAATGTTCGTAATCCGGCAGGTCGCTCGATCGGAGGATGCGGTCGATCATCTCGCGGGCGGTAAAGCCGAAGCCGGGGCGATCGGCGACGCCGAGGCGTTTTGCCAGTTCCTCGATGACGAAGAGATTGGTGCGCACGGTCGGCGGCGGCTCGACCAGCTTCGGTCCCAGCAGGATGTGGTTCTGGCCGCCGGCGCGGTAGATATCGTCGTGCTCAACGAACATGGTCGCAGGAATGACGATATCGGCGATGTCGGCCGTTTCGGTCATGAACTGCTCGTGGACGGCGACGAAGAGATCGTCGCGGGCAAAGCCGCGCCTCACGAGACGCTGCTCGGGAGCGATGTTGGCGGGATTGGTGTTCTGGATCAGCATCGCCGTCACCGGACCACGATGGCGCAGCGCCACCGGATCTCCGGTCAGCACCCGGCCGATCTGCGACTGGTCGAGCATGCGGATATCGCCGTCCTTCATCGACCGGCCGGTCAGTTCCGCATTATTCATGCGGAAGATATCGCTGTTCGAATGGAAGGCGCCGCCACCCTCATATTGCCAGGAGCCGAGAACGGTGGCGACCGACGCGGCCGCATGCATGGCGACCGCGCCGTTGCGCTGGCGGGTGAAACCGTAGCCCAAGCGGAAGAAGGTCTTCTTCGTCGTGCCGACGAGGCGGGCAAAGGCTTCGATCTCCTCAACCGACAGACCGGTGATCGCAGCGGCCCATTGCGGCGTCTTCGTCCTCAGATGCGCTTCGAGACCCTGGGGATCGTCGGCATATCTCGCCATGTAGTCACGATCGGCATAGCCATCCCGGAAGGCGATGTGCATGGTGGCGCAGGCGAGCGCAGCATCGGTGCCAGGCTTGACGATCAACGCCATGTCGGCCTGCTTCATCGTCGGATTGTCATAAATGTCGATGACAACAATCTTGGCGCCACGCTCTTTGCGTGATTTGACGGCGTGGGTCATGACGTTGACCTGGGTCGAGACCGCATTGGTGCCCCAGATGACGACGCAATCGGTGCGGCCCATCTCGCGCGGATCAGGCCCACGGAGCGTGCCGGTTGCCATGGTAAAGCCGGTCCAGGCCGGATTGGTGCAGATCGACGAGAAGAAGCCGGAATAGCGCTTGGCGTGGCGGAGGCGATCGATCGAATCGCGCTGCACCCACCCCATGGTGCCGGCATAAAAATAGGGCCAGATGGCCTCGCTGCCGTCCCTTGCCTCGGCCTTCATGAAGGCTTCGGCGATTTCGTCAAGCGCATCGTCCCAGGAAATCTGTTGCCACTGCCCTGCCCCCTTGGCGCCAGTGCGGCGCAGGGGATGCAGCAGCCGGTCGGGATGATAGAGCCGCTCGGCATAACGGGCGACCTTGGCGCAGATGACTCCCGAGGTGTAGGAATGGTCGCCGGCGCCGCGCACTCTGCCGATGCGGCCGTCCTCCGATATCTCAACTTCGAGCGCGCAGGTGGAGGGACAGTCGTGCGGACAGGCCGTGTGGCCGATCTTGCTGTCCAGCTTCGGGGATTTGGCGTCGATAGGGGTCGCAATGTTCATGGCATTTGTATATGCCAAGGCCTGCATGGCCAAAAGCCAGAAAAACTCCCCATGACGTGAATTCATACGGACATCAGCGAAAATGAACTACCGCCACATCTACCACGCGGGCAATTTTGCCGATGTGCTGAAACATGCCGTGCTGGCGCGGCTGATCCGTTACATGCAGAAGAAGGAGGGCGCCTTCCGCGTGCTCGACACGCATGCCGGCATCGGCCTCTACGATCTCTCTTCCGAGGAAGCGCAGAAAACCGGCGAGTGGCAGGCTGGCATCGGCAAACTGATGGAGGCCGAACTCGGGCCTCAGGTTTCCGAGCTGCTGGAGCCCTACCTCTCGGCAATCCGCGAACTCAATCCCGAGGGGGGCATCCGCTTCTATCCCGGATCGCCGAAACTTGCGCGCATGCTGTTCCGGCCGCAGGACCGGCTGTCGGCGATGGAGCTGCATCCCGAGGATTACGCCCGCCTGCACCGGCTGTTCGAGGGCGATCACCACGTCCGCATCACCGAACTCGACGGCTGGCTGGCGCTCGGCGCGCATCTGCCGCCGAAGGAAAAGCGCGGCATCGTGCTCGTCGACCCGCCCTTCGAGGAAGAGGACGAGTATGAACGCCTGGCCAAGGGACTCGAAAAGGCCTATCGCCGCTTTCCCGGCGGTACCTACTGCCTTTGGTACCCGTTAAAGAAGGGCGCGCCGATCAAGGAATTCCACGAGGCTCTGCAGGCACTCGACATCCCGAAGATGCTTTGCGCCGAACTCACCGTGCGCAGCGACCGCGGCATGACCGGACTGACCGGCTCCGGCCTCGTCATCGTCAATCCGCCATTCACACTAAAGGATGAGTTGCACCAGATGCTTCCGGCGTTGAAGGACCATCTTGCCCAGGACCGCTTCGCCTCCCACCGCGCCTTCTGGCTGCGCGGCGAAAACAAGACGATCAAGAGCGATTGACCGGGCAAGCTGCTTCGGGAATAGTCCGTCCCACCGCCCCATAGTCTCACCAGGTGTTCCATGAAGCTCCTCTGCTCACCGGCCTCGCCCTATTCCAGCAAGGTGCGGATGGCTGCACATTTTCTGGGAATCGAGTTGAACGCCATCCGGGTCGATACCAATACCGGGCCGGCGATCCTGGTGGACAACAATCCACTCGGGAAAATTCCGACGCTTCTGACGGAGGAAGGCGCTTCGATCTTCGACAGCGTGGCGATCATGCATTATTTCGACCGGCTGACGAATGGTGGCCTCTACCCGTCCAAAGACGGCAAACGCACGGATGCGGAAGTGCTTGAGGCGCTCTGCGACGGTATCTGCGACTGCCTGCTTACCATCGTCTACGAGCGCCGCTTCCGTGACGAGGAGAAGGTTCACCAGCCCTGGATCGACAGGCAATGGAAGAAGGTGACGGCCGGGCTTGCTCATCTCAGCGCCAAGCCGCCGAAACTCGGCAAGAAGCTCAATGGCGGACATTTCGCCCTGGCCGCCACGCTCGACTATCTCGACCTACGCTTCAAGGATCAGTGGGAAGCCGATCACGCGACGCTGGTCGACTGGCTGGCGCAGTTCGAAAAGAAATTCCCTGCTCATCGCGAGCTCAAAGCCAGCGCCTGATCCGGAGCTGAAACGGATCGGACAGCAGACAGCAAAAAGCCGGGCGATGAGCCCGGCTTCTGCATATTGGGATGTTCAATCGGCTTAGAACTTCACGCCGATACCGAGCTTGACGCTGTTCTCGTCGTAACCGCGCGAGAAGCTGCCGGAGTCGAGGTCGTAGTCCTTGCTCTGGTAGTCGGTGTAGCGATATTCCAAGCGCGTCGTGATGTTATTTGTCACGAAGGCTTCGACACCGGCGCCGACCGTGTAACCGTAGTTCGTCTTGCTTTCGTCCGAGGTGCCGTCGGAAACCTTGACGTTGCCGAGGGCAAGACCAGCCGTACCGTAAAGCAGGAAGGGATTCATGTCGTAGCCGACGCGGCCGCGGACGGAGCCGTTCCAACCATACTTGTTCTTGACGCCGCCCGAGGAGACGTCATCGCCGCTGTAGCCGAGATCCGATTCAACGCCGTAAACGATCTGGCCTGCTTGCCAGTTGTAACCGGTGAAGACCTGGCCGCCGAAACCATAGGTGTGGCGGTCGGAACCGAAATCACCCATGTTGTAGGTGCCGGCGCCGCCGAGATAGAAGCCTTCCCAGTTGCCGGCCGGCTTGACCGGGGCGTCCTGGGCAACCGGTGCTTCCGGAACCTGGTCGACGGCATCAGCCGCCTGAGCTGCCGAAACGCCCGCGATTGCAAAAGCAGAGGCCATGAGGCCAGCAATGAGTACACGCATACTTTTCTCCTTTCAGTCCCGCGCCGCTTTCATCTGTCTATAAGCGAAGCATTGGCGGGGAAATTGCCAGATGTCCCTTCCGGATCGAGACTGAAATTGGAACTGAAATGCGGATTTGAAAGAGCCAAATTGTGATATCATTGTGGCTGCCGCATGGCGGAAATTCGATGTTGCTTGAGAGCAACATAGGATTCATTAACCCTACCGAATGGTTAAACTTAAAATACTTATTTTAAGAAACAACATTATTAAATAATACATAGAATATCCCGGCCATGGATGCAACTGTGGCCGCCTATTTATATAATCTCCGCCCGCCCTTATATAGGTTGCACACAGACTCGCGGGATCAGAAGGCAAGATTTTGAACCACAGAAGACTTCGCTCAGCCCTGATAACAGGGGCGGCCAAGAGAATAGGCAGGGCAATCGCTGAAGACCTTGCTGCAAATGGCTTTTCCGTCGCGATCCACGCCAACAGCTCCCTCGGCGAAGCCGAAGAGCTGGCGGCGGAATTGCGGCGAAAGGGACAAAGAGCGGTCGCGTTGCAGGCCGATCTTACCGATATCGGCGAAACGGCTGAACTGGTCGCGAAGGCGTCGGAAGCGCTCGGGCCGCTCGATCTGCTCGTCAACAATGCGTCGGTTTTCCAGCATGATTCCGCGCGCAGTTTTAACGCCGCCACATGGGCGCTGCACTTCGATCTGCACGTGCGTGCGCCCTCGATCCTCGCGGCGACCTTCGCGCAGCAGCTGTCTGCCGAGGCGGCGGGACTCATTGTCAACATTATCGACCAGCGCGTCTGGGCACTGAGACCGAGCTTCTATTCCTACACGCTCTCCAAGTCCGCGCTGTGGACGGCGACGCAGACGCTTGCCCAGGCTTTGGCGCCCCGCATCCGCGTTAATGCGATCGGCCCCGGGCCATCAATGCCGAGCGAGCGGCAGTCGTTGGAGGACTTCCAAGCGCAGGTCTCAGCCCTTATCCTGCAGCGAGGGCCGGCACTGGAGGAATTCGGACAAACGATTCGTTTCCTCTACGACACGCCCTCGATCACCGGCCAGATGATTGCGCTCGACGGCGGCCAGCACCTTGCCTGGCAGACGCCCGATGTGGCGGAGATTAAGGAATGAACGGACGAAAGCTGCCGGATGGCGGCGTTCTCTACGATGATACGGATGAGAGCGAAGACGAAATCGAGGTGGAAGGCGACGTTTCCGCCTCGCCTCTTGCGGCAGCTGTCGACTGGAACGCCGGCAGCCTCAACGAAACCGGGCTCATCGGCGCCGAACTGATCGGCGAATTCGTCAAGCGCCTGCCGAACAGCCCCGGCGTTTACCGCATGTTCAATGCCGAGGGCGACGTGCTCTATGTCGGCAAGGCGCGCAGCCTGAAGAAGCGCGTCGGCAATTACGCCGTCGGCCGTGTGCATTCCAACCGCATCGCCCAGATGGTGCGCCAGACGGCGAATATGGAGTTCGTGACGACGCGCACGGAAACCGAAGCCCTGCTGCTGGAAGCGAATCTGATCAAGCGCTTGCGGCCGCGCTTCAACGTGCTGCTGCGCGACGACAAGTCGTTTCCCTATATCCTTATTACCGGGGATCACCGGGCGCCTGCGATTTTCAAGCATCGTGGCGCCCGGGCGCGGAAAGGCGATTATTTCGGGCCCTTCGCTTCGGCCGGCGCGGTCGGGCGCACGATCAATTCGCTGCAGCGCGCCTTCCTGATCCGCACCTGCACCGACAGTGTCTTCGAAACGCGCACGCGGCCCTGCCTGCTTTACCAGATCAAGCGCTGTTCCGGGCCCTGCACGCACGAGGTCAGCGACGAGGGGTATGCCGAGCTGGTGCAGGAGGCGAAAGATTTCCTGTCCGGCAAGAGCCAGAAGGTGAAGTCGCATATGGCGGAAGCCATGAACCAGGCGGCCGAGGACCTCGATTTCGAACGGGCGGCGATCTATCGCGACCGCCTTGCGGCACTTTCCCATGTCCAAAGCCACCAGGGCATCAACCCGGCCGGTGTCGAGGAGGCTGACGTTTTCGCAATCCACCACGAAGGCGGCGTCTCCTGCATCCAGGTGTTCTTCTTCCGCACCGGGCAGAACTGGGGCAACCGCGCCTATTTTCCGAAGGCCGATCCGCAACTATCCAGCGCCGAAGTTCTGAATGCCTTTCTCGCGCAATTCTACGACGACAAGCCGGTGCCGAAACAGATCATGCTGTCGGAAACGGTCGAGGAATTGGAGCTGCTCGCCGCAGCACTCAGCGAAAAGGCCGGCCACAAGGTTTCCATCCTCGTGCCGCAGCGCGGCGAGAAGCGCGATCTCGTCGAGCATGTGGTCGGTAATGCGCGCGAAGCGCATGGGCGAAAGCTTGCTGAGACGGCGTCGCAGTCGCGGCTGCTCGAAGGATTCAAGGAAACCTTCGGGCTCGCCTATGCGCCGCAGCGCATCGAGATCTACGACAACTCGCATATCATGGGCACTAACGCCGTCGGCGGCATGGTGGTGGCGGGGCCGGAAGGCTTCGTGAAGAACCAATACCGCAAGTTCAACATCAAATCGACCGATATCACCCCCGGCGACGACTTCGGAATGATGAAGGAAGTGATGACCCGGCGGTTCTCGCGGCTGATCAAGGAGGAAGGCATTCCCGACCGGACGGCGCAGACAGCAGCTGCCGACGCTGCCGACATGCCCTTCCCCGCCTGGCCGGACGTGATCCTCATCGACGGCGGCCAGGGGCAGATGACGGCGGTGCGGGCCATCCTGGCCGAGCTCGGCATCACCGACAGCGTGACGGCGATCGGCGTCGCCAAGGGTGTCGACCGCGACGCCGGACGCGAGCGCTTCTTTGCGCCGGGACGCGAGAGTTTCACATTGCCGCCGCGCGATCCTGTGCTCTATTTCATCCAGCGCATGCGCGACGAGGCGCACCGGTTCGCGATCGGCTCGCACCGGGTGCGGCGCAAGAAGGAGATGGTCAAGAACCCACTCGACGAGATCGGCGGTATCGGCCCGTCGCGCAAGCGCGCGCTGCTCCAGCACTTCGGCACGGCGAAGGCGGTTTCCCGCGCCGCCCTTTCCGACCTGATGGCGGTGGAAGGTATCTCGGAAGCCGTGGCAAAGCAGGTCTATAACCATTTCCACGACGACGCCCCGAAATAAGCGGCGGCCGTCGCAAATTCCACGCAATGGCGGTGAAAAGACAGAAAGAATGTTGACGGTTCCTGGCCAAAGCCGTCATCTACATCGACCGAAAATCGAAAACGGTTTTCGTAAAGACGCGGCGCTGCAGCGGCGCATCAATTCAGAGAAACGATCCATGGCATCGCGTGCGTACAGCCTTCCCAACCTTTTGACTTACGGCCGCATCCTCGCCGTGCCACTGATCGTTCTCTGCTTCTTCGTCGAGGGCAGGCTGTCGATCAGCAATACGGCGCGCTGGGTGGCGCTGTGGATCTTCGTCATCGCCTCGATCACCGATTTTCTCGACGGCTATCTCGCACGCATCTGGAACCAGACCTCGAATATCGGCCGGATGCTCGATCCGATCGCCGACAAGCTGCTGGTCGCCTCGATCCTTCTCCTGGTCGCGGCCGACCAGACCATCGCGGGCTGGTCGATCTGGGCGGCAATCATCATTCTCTGCCGTGAGATCCTGGTTTCCGGCCTGCGTGAATATCTGGCGGCGCTGAAGGTCAGCGTGCCGGTGACACGGATCGCAAAGTGGAAGACGACGCTGCAGCTCGTCGCCATCGCCTTCCTGCTCGCGGGACCTGCCGGCGACGAGATTTTCCCCTATACGACGCAGACGGGCATTGCGCTCTTGTGGATCGCAGCACTGCTGACCATCTATACCGGCTACGACTATTTCCGTGCCGGGCTGAAACATATCGTGGATGACGAGGAATGACGCGGCTTGTCTATTTCGCCTGGGTGCGTGAGCGCATTGGCAAGGGCGAGGAGGAGATCGACCTCCCCTCCTCCGTCGTCACCGTCGCCGATCTTCTGAATCACTTGAAGACGCTGGGCGAGGAATATGAAGCCGCACTTCAATATACCGAGGTGATCCGCGTGGCGCTCGACATGGAGCATGTCGAGCATGACGAGCCGATAGGTGCGCCCCGTGAGATCGGGATTTTTCCGCCGATGACGGGGGGATGAGACGGTGACGGTGGTGCCGTGTCGCTACCCCCCTCTACCCTGCCGGGCATCTCCCCCACCAGGAGGGAGATTGGCTGGGCGCACGGGCTTTCTCAAACAATTGGCGTTTCGGCCCGGCGAAGCGGTAAATGGTCAAGAAGAGCGTGCCACTTGTGATCTCCCCACACGGCACAGCCCTTCCGCATTCTTCATAGCGGCTTCAAAGCAGCGGAGGATTTCGCTGTGACCATCACCCCCACGATCCGCGTCCAGCGCGAAGACTTCGACCTGCAGGCCGAAGTCGATCTCCTCTCGAAAGGCAAAGCCGACATCGGCGCCGTCGTTACCTTCTCCGGCCTCTGCCGCGATGAAGGCGGGAGGCTGGCGGCGCTTGAACTCGAGCATTATCCCGGCATGGCCGAAGCCGAGATGACCCGCATCGGCGAACTCGCCATCACCCGTTTCGGGCTGCTCGGGCTGACCGCCATCCACCGCTACGGCAAGATCGCTCCTGGCGAGAACATCGTGCTCGTCGTTGCAGCCGCCCCGCACCGGCAGGCCGCCTTCGACGGCGCCAATCTCGTCATGGATTTCCTCAAGACCGCAGCCCCCTTCTGGAAGAAGGAGCACGGCAAGGACGGCGCCAGGGGCGACTGGGTCGCGGCGAAAGACGCCGACGACGCGGCGCGCGACAAGTGGAAATGATCAGAGCATGATGCCGAAAAGTGTGCGCGGTTTTCGGCTAACATCATGCGTCATTTTTAAAGCACCACACGCTCCCTGCGGCTCATAACCAGAAGCAGGACGAGCAGCGAGAAGACCACCAGATCCCGCCAGACGAATGCGCCATAGGCGCCCCACAAGGTTTCGACAACGGCAAGCCCGGCAGCGCCGCCAGCCGAACGCAGCGGATCGGAATAGCCGCCGACGGCTGCGATCAGCAGCACCTTGAGCCCGAACATCAGTCCCGCGCCGAAATCCATCGAACCGTAGTAGAAGGTGGCGAGAATGCCGCAGAGGGTGGCGACGAGAGCAGCTGCCGCATAGGCGACAAGGAAGACACGGCTGGCGCTGGTACCGCAGAGCTCGGCGGCCAGCGGATCATCGGTGACGGCTCGCCAGAGGCGACCCCAGGCCGTGCGCCTGAGGATCAGCGCACCGAACGCGACGATGGCTGACATCAGCGCCGTGTCGATCAGCTGGATATAGGTGAGAGTCACTTTGAACGGACCATCACTCCAGAAGACAACAACCTGGTTCAGGAACGGCGGCAGCCAGATCGCTCTTGTATCGGCGGCAAGGCGGGCGGTTTCCATCAGCACGATCATGATGCCGAGCGCGGCAACGATCACGGTATTCGGCGATTTGCTGGCCAGCGGCAGCATGATCGAGCGGCCGATCCAGATGCCCGCGGCCAGTGAATAGCCAAGCGCAGCGCAGGCGCCGATGGCAAGGGCGGCCGGCAGCACCAGCCAGAACCTGACATAGGCGAGTTCGGTAAAAAGCAGCAGGATCTGGCCTGAGAAGGCGAAGATCGCCCCATAGGTGATATCGGCCCGCTTGGTCACGCCGAAGGCAACCGCATAACCGAAGGCGAGCGCGGCATAGAGGGCGGCAAGCGGCACCGCATTCGCCAGTTGTTGCAGAAGATAGGCCATTCCGAAGACTCCGCGTCGGCAAATTATAACTGGTAAAACCTATTTCACCAGTTATAATTTCCTCATGAGCTTTTCCTGGACCCCTCACCGTTTTGCCGGCGGCGCACTGGCGCTCGATGTCGCCAACAGCGTCGTTCTGCGCGACGACCCAAAGCGGCGGGTCGACCGCTTCGCGAGCCGCGAGCAGATGCGCAACTTCCCGCGCGCCGCCGCCGAATTCTGCGCCGAACGGGCCTTGTTCGGTGAGATCGCGCCGGTGGCGCCGCATGACGAAGTCGACTTTATCGCGCTGCGCGAGGCGATCGACCGCTATTTCCGCAAGCGTATACTGGATGGCGGCGACGACCAATTGCTGGCCGAATTGCTGGAGGCGCTAGCGAAGATCTTGCGCCAGGCAAGCCCGGCAAGCTTGGCGGCGGCGACCGCCCATTCGGTGCTCAGGCTGATTGCCATGCCGGATCCCGAGCGCATGAAGATCTGCGGCAATTGCGGCTGGCTGTTCATCGACCGCAGCAAGAACAAGAGCCGCGCCTGGTGCGACATGGCGATCTGCGGCAACCGCGCCAAGGCGAACCGTCACTATCGCCGTAAGAAGGAGGAGACGCCATGAGAAAATGTCTAATCGTAACAGCGGCGGCAACAAGCCTTCTGCTGTCCGCCTGCCAGCGCCAGGCCGAAAATCTCGTCGAAGTCACCGGCCATCTTTTTGTCTTCAATTATCGCGTCGCGAGCGCCACCTATCTGCTGACGCTGAAGAAGACAGGTCCTATCCCCGACGGTTCGGTCATCATCGCCGAATTCGAGAACCCGCAAGGCGGCGACCCGCTGGTGCTGAACCAGAAAATCTACCCGATCGACGACAAGATCGCGCTGCAGAGCGAAAACCTGCACTGCGTGCGCAAGGACCGCCCCTATTCGGTGAATGTCCAGCTGGTCGACAAGGACGGCAAGGTGCTGCAGCAATTGAAGACGGAGTTCCGCTCCGACCTCGACCAGACGGTGCTGCCGAGCAAGCCGCTCGTCGTCGGCGCGCTTTACGACAAGAACCCGGAGGTCTTCAAGCCTGACGGCAGCGTCGATTTCTCGAACACCGACAAGTGCCCATCATAGAAAAGCCGGGGCGAGGCCCGGCTTTCGAGAGTCAATTCAACGCATTGCGCAGCAATGCCGAAGCGCGGCCTCAGCCGACGATTTCGGTGTCGGAGAACCAGTACTTGATTTCCTGGGCAGCCGTTTCCGGAGCGTCGGAGCCGTGAACGGAATTTTCGCCGATCGACAGGGCATGGACCTTGCGGATCGTGCCTTCGGCAGCGTTTGCCGGGTTGGTCGCGCCCATGATTTCGCGGTTCTTGAGGATCGCGCCCTCGCCTTCCAGGACCTGAACGACGGTCGGGCCGGAGGTCATGCCTTCGACGAGTTCGCCGAAGAAGGGACGGTCCTTGTGAACGGCGTAGAAGCCTTCAGCTTCACGGCGGCTCATCCAGACGCGCTTGGAGGCGACGACGCGCAGGCCGGCATCTTCGAGCATCTTGGTGATGGCGCCCGTCAGGTTGCGCTTGGTTGCGTCAGGCTTGATCATCGAGAAGGTGCGTTCAATCGCCATAGTCAAATCCTCTGTTTTCTCGGGAAAAGTGGGCGGTCTTTACCCGCCCCAACGGCCGAAAACAAGAGGCTGGCGGCAATTTCACGCCGCTGTCACAGTCCTGCCGCGGCTTTCGTGGAGATCAAGGCAGCGTTCGAACCAGGCCATGACGGGATCGGCGGCGGCGAGCATGGCCAGTCCTGCGGACACCCGCAGCCATTGCAGCGCGCCGAAGACGATATAATCGGCAAAGAGCGGCGATTGCCCGCCGATGAAGGGCTGAAACTTCAGCATGTGACGGAGCGGCTCCAGCTTGGCGCCGAAGGCAGCCTTCTCCGCCTCGCTGTCGGCGGCAAAGACTTCCAGCGGCTTGCCGAGCCTGACCTCGCGGCTCTGACGAAAGTAGGCCTTGTCGCCTTCGTCGAGGATCGCGTGGATATCGAGAAGGGCGATCCGCATGATCGCCGGGTGGATGATCATCTGCGAATAGCCCTCAACCATGCGCGACAGCGCCTTGCCGCCCTCGCCATTGAACAGCGACGGCCGCTCCGGATATGCCTCTTCGAGATAGAGGGCGATAGCAAAACTGTCCGAGATCAGCCGGCCATCATCGTCGAGCACGGGCAGGGTCGATGATACGCCGCCGCCGATGTCGCGGATGCGGGCGTAGGTCGTCGGGATCTCCTTGAAATCGAGCCCCTTATGCGCGAGCGCCATCACCGCCTTCCAGCAATGGGGCGAAAAGAAGCGCCGTTCGTCGGCGCCGCAGAGGGAATAGAGGGCTCTAGTCATGACAATCCTTTCGAGGTCTGATCTG
Source organism: Rhizobium atlanticum (assembly GCF_030182485.1). Lineage (NCBI taxonomy): Bacteria > Pseudomonadati > Pseudomonadota > Alphaproteobacteria > Hyphomicrobiales > Rhizobiaceae > Rhizobium > Rhizobium atlanticum. Next base: position 111,939 of record NZ_JAQJCJ010000005.1, on the reverse strand, counting down.
CCTGCATTCGACGACAGAAAGCGAACGCGATCAAATCAGGAAATTTCATGGCGCCATCACTCGGATTTCTCGGGAAAGCGGCTAGACTGCGCCAACAACGCCAGGGGACCATATGCTTAGACATTTCAGGATGCTCGCGGCCTATAACCGCTGGGCCAATGCCCAAGTCTATACGGCTGCGTCCGAACTCAGCGAGGCGGAGTTCCGCAGCGACCGCGGCGCCTTCTTCGGCTCGCTGCATCGCACGCTCAATCACCTGCTCGTCGCCGACCGCATATGGATGAAGCGCTTCACCGGCATCGGCGAAGCGCCGGTGACCCTCGATGCCGTACTTTTCGAAGAGCTGGACGCGCTTGCAGCCGCGCGCAAGGCGGAGGACGAGCGCATCATTGCCTGGATGGGTAGTCTCGATCAGGCGAGCCTCGCCGGCGACTTCACGTATGTCCCGGTGACGCAGCCGATCCAGATCACTCAGCCGCTGTCGAGCGCGCTCGCGCATCTGTTCAATCACCAGACGCATCACCGCGGCCAGTGCCACATGACGCTGACGGCGCTGGGCAAACCGAGCCTCGGGCTGGACCTTATCTATTTTCTGCGCAGCGAAGGCCGCGAGTGGCTGTAAGGCAACGGCTTCATCAAGACTGAATTAACCGCCTTCGCCGGTTCCCATCGCCAATCCGGCGCTTCCCTTCGCAAGTTCAGCTTCTTTTAAAAGCTTGAGAGCATAGCGGAAGCGACAAATGAGGCCGGGCGCGAGGGATCGTCATGCAGAATGCAAGCACAAACGCACTGGTGGCGCGCGAGGCTGTACGCCCAGGGCCAATGACGGATATCCAAAAGATCGCGCATCACATGGCGCGGCTCAACGTTGCCGCGCTGCCGCGCAACTACGAACTCTTTCATGAGGCCATCATCGGGCACAATCCTGGTCTTGCGCAGGATATCGCCGCGCTCGGACCGCAGCCGCAACAGGCGATGCTCGACGAACTCGGACTGAAATACCGGCTTATCGGCCATTGCGGACTGGCGGGCGAGACGTCGCGCAACGAGGCCAGCCTAACGCTGCGCGCGGTGGCGGAAAGGCTTGCCGAAGGATTGCGGCACAGAGACGCCTTTGCCCGCGCCTGCGGCATGATCCTGAGATCTGTCGGCGGTCATGAGGACCAGAGCCTTGCCGCCTTCATCGGCGAGGTCGATTACCTCTCCGCCTCGCTTGCAACTGTAATGTCGGCGGAGATGGAAATCAGCGCCAGACTGCAGGACGACATCAACAAGCTGGACACGCTGGAGCGCGGCATTTCGGCGATGCAATCGGCCACCGTCGCCGACAAGATCACCGGCCTTGCGAATCGCATCGCGCTGAACCGGCAGATTGCCGAACTCTACGAACGTGAAGAGGGTGCCGCCGGCAGCGCGCTGATCATGGTCGATATCGACGATTTCACCGAGCTCAACGACAGATACGGCACTCAGGCAGGCAACAAGCTCTTGAAGAAGCTTGCCGCCCTGTTTCGGAAATCGGTGAAGAAGAACGACTTCGTCGCGCGCACAGAGGCCGACGAATTCGCCTTGCTGTTTGCCAATGTCGGCATGCAGGATGCGATTGCTATCGCCGAGCGCCTGCGCGCCTCGGTCGAAGAAAATCTCGTCTTCGCCACCTCAGACAAGGATGACAGCGGCAGGCTGACCATTTCGGTCGGCGTGGCGCTCAGCGCCGATGCGGCGACACCGGGACATCTCCAGGCCAACGCCCGGGTCGCGCTGCTTGCCGCGAAATCGAACCGCCGCCTGCCGGTGCAAGCTTTCGGCCGCTGAGGCGTATGAACGCTGTCGGTGCGGCGAGCAAGCTCGCGGCCGGACGAGCAAGCTCGCCGCCGAGCGAGCTCGCCGGGGGATAAGCGGTCTTGCCTTGCCGGGCGGTTTCGGCCAAAAAGCCGGCCATGATCACAATTACCGACATTTCCGCCCGCATCGCCGGACGCCTGCTTCTCGATAATGCCAGCGTTTCGCTGCCTTCAGGCACGAAAGCGGGGCTAGTCGGGCGCAATGGCGCCGGCAAATCCACGCTGTTTCGCGTCATCACCGGCGATCTCGGCTCGGAGACCGGCTCGGTGTCGATTCCGAAGGCGGCGCGTATCGGTCAGGTGGCCCAGGAAGCGCCGGGAACCGAGGATTCCCTGATCGAGATCGTGCTTGCCGCTGACAAGGAACGTACGGCCCTGCTTGCCGAAGCAGAAACGGCAAGCGACCCGCACCGCATCGCCGAAATCCAGATGCGCCTCGTCGATATCGATGCCCATTCGGCCGAGGCGCGGGCTGCCAGCATCCTCGCCGGCCTCGGCTTCGACAAGGCGGCGCAAGCCCGCCCCGCCTCCTCCTTCTCCGGCGGCTGGCGCATGCGCGTAGCGCTCGCCGCGGTGCTGTTTGCCGAGCCGGACCTGCTTCTGCTCGACGAGCCGACCAACTACCTCGACCTCGAAGGCACGATGTGGCTGGAGGACTATATCCGCCGCTATCCGCACACGGTCATCATTATCAGCCACGACCGCGATCTCCTGAACAATGCGGTCAATTCCATTGTCCATCTCGACCAGAAGAAGCTCACCTTCTACCGCGGCAATTATGACCAGTTCGAGCGGCAGAAGGCGGAAGCCGACGAGCTGCAAACGAAGGCCAGGGCGAAGAACGAGGCAGCGCGCAAACATCTGCAGAGCTTCATCGATCGCTTCAAGGCCAAGGCTTCCAAGGCCCGGCAGGCGCAATCGCGTGTCAAGGCACTCGAGCGGATGGGGACGGTAGCTGCCGTCATCGAGGATCATGTGCAGCCGATCACCTTCCCCGAGCCGGAGAAGCAGCCGGCCTCGCCGATCGTCGCAATTCAGGGCGGCGCCGTCGGCTACGAGCCCGGCAAGCCCATCCTGAAGAACCTCAACCTGCGCATCGACAACGACGATCGCATCGCCCTGCTCGGTTCGAACGGCAACGGCAAGTCGACCTTCGCCAAATTCATCTCAGGGCGACTGGCGCCGGAGAGCGGCGAAGTGAAGCTCGCACCGAGCCTGAAGATCGGCTTTTTCGCCCAGCATCAGCTCGACGATCTGATCCCCGAGCAGTCGGCGGTGGAACATGTGCGCCGGCTGATGCCGGCCGAACCGGAGGCCAAGGTGCGCGCCCGCGTTGCGCAGATGGGGCTTGCGACCGAAAAGATGGCTACCGCCGCCAAGGATCTTTCCGGCGGCGAGAAGGCACGCCTGCTGATGGGGCTCGCCGCCTTCCATGCGCCGAACCTGCTGATCCTCGACGAGCCGACCAACCATCTCGACATCGACAGCCGCCGTGCTCTGATCGAGGCGCTGAACGATTACAACGGCGCCGTGATCCTGATCTCGCACGACCGCCACCTCATCGAGGCGACCGTCGACCGGCTGTGGCTGGTCAACGGCGGCACTGTCACCACCTTCGAAGGCGATATGGACGAGTATCGCGACCTCATCGTCAGTTCCGGTAAAAAGAAGGAAGACAGGCCGCAGACCAGCGACGATACGACTTCGAAGGCCGACCAGCGCAAGCTCAACGCGGAAAAGCGCGCCTCGCTGACGCCGCTGAAGAAAAAGATCAACGAAATCGAATCCTTGACGGCGAAGCTGGAGAAACAGATTCAGGCTCTTGATGCGGAGCTTGCGGATCCGACTCTTTATGAGAAGACGCCCGCCAAAGCCGCCGAAAAGGCAAAACAGCGCGGCGAGGCCGCGGCAAAACTCACTGCTGCCGAGGAAGAGTGGCTGATGCTGTCGTCCGAATATGAAGAGGCAATGGCAGGATAGCCACAGTCTTTTAGGAAACGCCGCGGACTGCCACGCGTTACGAGAATTCCTGCCGATCTCAACCGATCGTTAATCATAATTCGAAAGGTTGTCTCAACATTCATTACTGATTTGTTGAGCCCTTTCCATGCATCGATTTTTCGTTCTTTCCTGGATCGCCCTTGCGGCCGCCCTCTCCGCCTGCAGCACGACCAGACAAGCTCCCGACACCTCGATCAAAACCGCCTCCGTAGTTGCGCCCGAGGGGCGGACGCCTTCCGGCAATCCGGCCAAGGATGATGATGCAACGCCGCTCTTTCTCGGCCCGCATCACCTTTCCGGGAGGACGCTGGAGGTCTCTTCACTTGCCGATTTCAAGCTCAACGACAAGGAAGTGATCCTGAGCTTCGACGATGGCCCGATCCCCGGCCGGACGGACAAAGTGCTGGCGATTCTCGACCAGTTCGGCGTCAAGGGCGCCTTCATGATGGTCGGCGAGATGGCCGAGATGCATCCGGCGCTGGCGCGCAAGGTGGCAATGGAGGGCAATGCGGTCGGCAGTCACACCTATGACCATGCCAACTTGACCTCGCTGAGCTTCGATGCGGCAATGGACGAGGTGCTCAAGGGCGAGCTGGCGGTGACCAAGGCGACGGGAACAGACGTCTCCTTCTTCCGCTTCCCCTATCTCGCCGAGAGCCAGAGGCTGCGCGCCGCTATCGCCATGCGCGACATGGTCGTCATGGATGTCGACATCGACAGCAAGGACTATTTCACCAGCACACCCCTGTCCGTGACGCAGCGGACGATGAACCTGCTGCACAAGCGCGGCCGCGGCATCGTTCTGATGCACGACATCCACAAGCGCACCGCGAGGATGTTGCCGACCCTGCTTTCGAAACTCGAAGCCGAAGGCTACAAAGTCGTGACGCTGAAGTTCAAGAAGCCGCAGGTACCGAACGATCTCGTCGCCTCGGCCGATGTGGTGATGACCCGCTAACGCGCCTTGCCAAGGCGGAGCAGGCTGCCTAGATCTGGGCGACGTCAATGCAAGCGGCAGCTCAGATATGAACCTTCATCTCGAAACGGACGAAGATCCGCGGACCCGCCAGTTCATCGCTGAACACAATGCGCTCTCCGACGCGGCATTGAGAACGCAGCAATTTGCCGAAGATCGCGACGCGATCAAAGCGCTTATCGAGCGGCAGGACAGGCTGATCGTGCCGATGCGCCGCGGGGGCTGGCTGTTCGATTTCCGGCAGAGCAAGGACAATCCGCTCGGCGTCTGGCTCCGCCTGCCGGCGGACCAGGCTCCCCTGCCCGATGCAGCCTGGGAGCCGGTCTTCGATCTCGATGCCTTCTGCGCCGGCGAAGGCAAGCGCTGGAACTGGCGCGGCGCCGTCACCTGCCCGTGGGAACCGACCCGCGTCCTGCTCATGCTTTCGGACGGCGGTTCCGACCTCATCCGCCTGCTCGAATTCGACGCCGAACGCAAACAGGTCGTGACGGGCGGTTTCGACACGCCCGCCGCGCGGTCGCATGGCACGTGGCTCAGCCGCGACGAGATCTGTTACTTCGGTTCGATCGACCGATTTTCGGCGACCCGCTCGGGATGGCCGCGCGTCGGGCGGCGGTTGAAGCGCGGGCAGCGGCCGGAAGAAGCCGCCATCATGTTCGAAGCCGCAGACGAGGATGTCTATGGCTTCAATCTCGTCATCGACCCTGCCAGATCGGGCGGTTCGACAGGTACCGGGCTGATCGACATTTTCGTCGCCAGCCATGAAATCGGCGTGGCCAGCGCTTTCCTCATTGCCGATGACGGCGCGCAACGGCGCATCGATCTGCCCAAGGAAGCCGATTTTCAGTTCAATCATAATCATTGCCTCTGGCGAGCAAAGACCAAGGAGCGCGTTGCGACCGGCAGCCTGGTGCTGCAACGCTTCGACCCCAGTTCGGACACGATGCCGCTGGGGCCGGAGCGGATCCTGTTTCAGCCCGGCGAAGGCCAGTCCGTCGCGCAGATGATGCTGATGCGCGAATGGTGTGTCTTCATCGTTTCCGACCGGCTGCGGCCGCGACTTCTGGTGCTCGACCTCACAAAGCCTGATGCCGAACAGCGGGAAATCGCGCTGCCGGCGGAGATGCAGACGGCTTATGTCAGGCCCCTCTATGCGGATCTGCATCATGGCAACGACACACTCCACATCGTCGGCCAGGGTTTCCTGCAGCCGCCGACCTGTTACCGTCTCGAACTCTCCGATCGCAGCAGAGAGCCCGAGCCGATCTTCACAGCGACGGCGCCGAGCTATTTCGATGCGACTGATATGTCGTCGGAACTGCTGGAGGCTGTGTCCGAGGACGGAACCAGGGTCGCCTACCGGCTGGTGCTGCCGCGGCAGTGGACCAATGGCGCACTGCCGGTGCTGATCTACGGCTATGGCGGATTCGACGTCTCGCTGTCGCCGAATTACTCCGGCGTAACCGGCCGCTGGCTAGAGCAAGGTGGCGCCTATGTGCAGGCCTATATTCGCGGCGGCGGTGAATTCGGGCCTGACTGGTATCGCAGCGCCAAACGGCACGGGCGAGACCGGGCCTTTGCCGATTTCGTCGCCATCGCCCGCGATCTGGTCGCTCGCGGTTACACCATGCCATCCCGAATTGCCTGCCAGGGCGGCAGCAATGGCGGCCTGCTGACGGGCGTGATGCTGACGCGCTACCCGCATGATTTCGGCGCGGTCTGGTGCCAGGTGCCGGTGCTCGACATGACACGCTTCCACCTGTTCAGCGCCGGCCAGGCGTGGATGGATGAATATGGCGATCCAGATACGCCGGCGGACAGGGAATTCATGCTCGGCTATTCGCCGCTTCACAATATCCGGCCGGCCAGCGAGGTCACTTATCCGCCGATCTATATTGAAAGCTCCAGCAATGACGATCGCGTGCATCCCTCGCACGCACGCCGTTTTGCTGCGCGGCTGGAGGAAGCGGGACATCAACTGCTCTTCCACGAATTCGGCTTAGGCGGGCATGGCGGCGACGGCAGTTCCGAGGAGCGCGCCGCCCGCGCGGCGATGGGTTACAGCTTCCTTCGCGAGACCATCATGCGATAGGATAGAAAGGAATGGAGGAGCAGAGCTTGTCGGCGCTCTTCTTTCTGCTACAACACGCCCAATAAATCATACTTTTCATACAGGCACGAGCGAAACACATGTCCCCTATCAACCTCGCCATCGTCGGCGTCGGCAAGATCGTCCGCGACCAGCACCTCCCTTCCATCGCCAAGAACCCGGACTTCAAGCTCGTCGCCACGGCAAGCCGTCACGGCACGGTCGAAGGCATCAACAGCTACACCACGATCGACGCGATGCTCGACGCCGAGCCTTCGATCGATGCCGTGTCGCTCTGCATGCCGCCGCAATATCGCTATGAAGCCGCCTATAAGGCGCTCGTCGCCGGCAAGCATGTCTTCCTGGAAAAGCCGCCGGGTGCAACGCTGAGCGAAGTGGCCGACCTCGAGGCGCTGGCGAACAAGCAGGGTGCTTCGCTGTTTGCCAGCTGGCATTCTCGTTATGCGCCGGCCGTCGAATCCGCCAAGGCCTTTCTTGCTTCGACGACGATCAAAAGCGTGCATGTGATCTGGAAAGAGGATGTCCGCCACTGGCATCCGAACCAGGACTGGATCTGGCAGGCCGGCGGCCTCGGCGTTTTCGATCCCGGCATCAATGCGCTGTCGATCGTCACCCATATCCTGCCGCGGCAGGTCTTCATCACCGGGGCTGTGCTGGAATTCCCAGAAAATCGTGATGCGCCGATCGCCGCCGACATTCACTTCCGCGATGCAGACGGCCTGCCGGTTCATGCCGAATTCGACTGGCGCCAGACTGGCAAGCAGAGCTGGGACATCGTTGCGGAAACGGCAGCCGGCCAGATGGTCCTCTCCGAAGGCGGCGCCAAGCTTTCCATCGACGGCACGCTGACATTCGCCGAACCGGAACAGGAATATCCTTCGCTCTATCGCCGCTTCGCTGAGATCATCAAGGCGGGCAAATCGGATGTCGATCTCGCACCCCTGCGCCACGTCGCCGATGCTTTCATGCTCGGCAAGCGGAAATTCGTCGAGGCGTTCCACGACTGAGCCATTTGAGGTCCTTGCCTGTCGGCTCCGACGGCAAGGACCCGCTCAAGCCTTCTTCTCCCACCGCCCTTCCGGTGTCTGCTGCCAATAGGTGAGGTTATGCCCCTCGCCTTTCAGCTTCTTCCATTGCGCGCGGGCAGTTTCCAACTGCTCCTGATCGTGACCGTCGAACATGAAGACGACGCGCTCATAGGCATCGGCCGGCGGCGGCTCGGCACCGTCGACAACGAAACGAACCGTCGCCGCATTGGCATTGTCCCCCGTCGCCGTCAAAAGCACCGGCTGGCTTTCGGCAAAATCACCTTCGTCGGTCCCATGCGGCAGGAAACTCTCCTCCCGGAACGTCCAAAGATGCGCATCGAGTGCATCGCGCCGCGCCGCCTCGCGCGTCTGGACGACGACACGCCAGCCGCGCTCGACACTTTTGTCGAGGAGCGGTGGAAGCGCGTCTTCCAGCCTGGTTTCGGTCAGATGATAGAAGAGAACGTCGGTCATCGGGATTCATGATGCGCGCGAACGAGCTCGTCGAGCAGGCGCACGCCGAAACCGGAACCCCAGGACTGGTTGATCTCATCCTGCGGCGAGCCCATCGCCGTGCCGGCGATATCGAGATGCGCCCAAGGCGTCTCCTGGACGAAGCGTTTGAGGAAATGCGCCGCGGTGATCGAGCCGGCCTGACGGCCGCCGGTGTTCTTCATGTCGGCGAATTTGCTGTCGATCAGCTTGTCATAATCCTTGCCGAGCGGCAGGCGCCAGAGTTTCTCGTTTGTGGAAAGGCCGGCCGCCGTCAGCTGTGCCGAAAGCTCGTCGTCATTGGAGAACAGGCCGGCGTGCACGTTGCCAAGCGCCACCACGATTGCACCGGTCAGGGTGGCCAGATTGATCATGAACTGTGGCTTGAAGCGATCATTGCAATACCAGAGTGCATCGCAGAGCACGAGGCGGCCTTCGGCATCGGTGTTGATCACCTCGATCGTCTGGCCGGACATGGAGGTGACGATGTCGCCCGGGCGCTGGGCGTTGCCATCGGGCATGTTCTCGACCAGGCCGATGATGCCGACCGCGTTGACGGCGGCTTTGCGGGCGGCGAGCACGTGCATCAGGCCGGTCACGGCGGCGGCACCGCCCATATCCCCCTTCATATCCTCCATGCCGGCGGCCGGCTTGATCGAAATGCCGCCGGTATCGAAAACGACGCCCTTGCCGATGAAGGCGACCGGACGGTCCTTGCTCTTGCCGCCCTTCCACTGCATGACCGCCAGACGCGGCGGACGCACGGAGCCCTGCGCAACACCGAGCAACGCACCCATGCCGAGACGGCGCATTTCCTTCTCTGTTAGGATCTCCACCTCGACGCCCAGCTTTTCCAGTTCCTTCGCCTTGGCGGCGAATTCGACAGGTCCAAGCGCGTTCGGCGGTTCGTTGACAAGGTCACGGGCGAGATTGACACCGCCTGCGATCGCTTCGGAATCGGAAAACGCCTTCCTGGCGCCGGTCGCATCGGCGGTGACGATCGTCACCTTAACGGGTTTTGCCGGCTTTTCCTCGTCATCATTCCTCTTTGTCTTATAGGCATCGAAGCTGTAGGCGCGCAGCAGCATGCCGAGCGCGAAATCAGCGGCGGCGCGCGCGTTCGTCTCAAGGCCGGGCACGTCGACGAAGATGGCGGCCTTGTCGGTATTCTTGATTTTCGACGCCGCGGCGCCGCCGGCTTTCAGCCAGTCGTGAGCGGTGAGTTCGCTGGCCTTGCCAAGCCCGACGACAACGATGCGCTCGACGGGGGCTCCTTCCGGGGCGACAATATCAAGCGCGGCCATTGATTTAGCGGAGAATCGAGCGATCTTGGCAGCCTTGGCGATCACGCCTGCCGGATCAGCCGTTTCGGTGCCTGCGGCGCTGTCGGCCTCCGCAGTTTTCAGCAGGATCGCGAGCCCGCCATTGAGCTTTACCGACTTCGAGAATGAAATTTCGAACTTTACTGACATGTCTTCTCCGCTGGGATTCTTGAAATCCGTCCCTGGCGGATAATTTCGCGTTTGGCGGGTCTGTCAATGGCTCGCGACTATTGTTATGGTCGCCCGCGGCCGTCCAGGCTCTCGTGTTTTCGTCAGTTACGTAGATATTCGCGTTGACAGTTTTTTCGAAAAATCGATGGCAGGGCCCTGTGATCCGCCTGCCGAAAACGACTTTCGGTGCATTCCTGTTTCTGTTCTGGGCGTGGTGGGCGCTGCTTGCCATCTTTCGCGCCTTCCCTGGAATAGACGTTTATTTTTCCCAGCTTTTTTTTGTGGGCGCAGATTGTGACGCGACTGCCGCTGCCGTGAGCATCTGCGGCGGCTTTCCCTATCGCGACTCGGGGAATTTCGACCTGCTGCGAACCATCTTCTTCCGCCTGCCCTACGTCGTGGCGATCGTCATGGCGTGGAAACTGATCGAATGCTACCAGCAGCACGGCGCGACCTTCAACGCCGAGCGGGCGCGTAAGCTCAAGGTCGCGCTCGGAACGCTGCTGATCGGGCCGGTGCTGCTCGTCAATGTTATCCTGAAGGAACATTGGGGCCGGCCGCGGCCGGTGCAGACGGACATTTTCGGCGGGAGCCTGCATTTTGTCGAGGCCGGCTCACTTGCCGGCAAATGCGTCTCGAACTGCTCCTTCGTGTCCGGCGAGGCGGCGAGCGCTGGATGGCTGTTCTGCCTTCTGCTCTTCGTCCCGAAATCGCTGCGTTATGCGCTGGTGCCACCGGTCGCCGCGATCTCGCTCCTGACGCCCGCCATGCGGCTATCCTTCGGCGCGCATTATCTTTCCGACGTGACGCTCGGATGGCTCTCCTCGCTTGTCATCTTCGCAGCGCTGCTGGCGTTAACTGAGTCGCAACAGGGCCAAAAAAATTCTGAAAATTGAATGAATTTTTGACACCTGCTTGTCGCAAAAGCGCGACAAAGAGCGTAGAGGGATTCTCCTGCAAGCCGTTTTGGCGTGCAGGTGCTTTCAAGGGCCGGCATGAAACTACTCGAGACATACATATTGCGGCGCGTCGGCCAGATGTTTCTCGTGGCGCTCCTGCCCGTGTTGGCAATCATCTGGACGACACAGGTCCTGCAGCGCATCAATCTCGTCACCGACAGCGGCCAGTCGATCGGCTCGTTTGCCAAGCTGGCGACGATGATCCTGCCGTCGATCATTCCCGTGGTGCTGCCCTTCGCCCTCGTCATCGCCATCACCCAGACGCTGACGACGATGAACAACGATTCCGAGCTGACCGTCATCGACGCGGCCGGGGCACGGCGCACCATTCTGGTCCGGCCGATCCTGCTGCTTGCCGCCGTCATCAGCGTCTTTTCCTTTTTCGTCGACAACATCGTCGAGCCACGGGCAAAGACGGTGGCGCGTCAGATGATCGCCGAAACCTACGCCGATCTCCTCTCCTCGGTTATCGAAGAAAAGACCTTCCGCAAGCTCGACGAAGGTCTCTATGTGCAGATCTCACAACGCCTGGCGGGGCGGATGCTGAAGGGCCTATTCGTCGCCGACGAGCGGGACCCGGCCTACGAGCTCATCTATTACGCCAAGGAGGGCGCCGTCGACGATACCGGCACGACGCTGATCATGCACGACGGCGAGGTGCATCGCAAAACGCCCGACGGCAACGTCTCGGTCATCAATTTCGATTCCTATTCCTTCGACCTCTCCGACATGACGGAGAGCCGCGGTCAGGCGACGCTGAAAGCCAGCGACCGTGACCTGTGGTTCCTGTTCAATCCGGATCCGAACGACAAGGACTATACGATCCGCCCCCAGAGCTACCGCGCCGAATTGCATCGACGGCTGACGGACTGGATCCTGCCCGTCGTCTTTGCATTGTTCTCACTGGGGATCGCCGGCGACGCGCGCTCGCACCGGGAGGCTCGGCTGCATCCGATGGTGAGCGCGCTCGGCTATGCTTTCGCGCTACGATGGGCTGCTTTCTACGCGGCAAACCAAATCGACACCGATCCGGAATATATCGCGGTTCTCTACGCTATCCCGATCCTCAGCAGCATCATCTCGATCATCTTCCTCGGCCTGCACAAGCGACTGGTCATGCCTTCGTTCGTCTGGGACCGGATATCGGTTTCCTGGAGACGCATGCAGGAAAGACTGCTTACCGCGACCAGCAGGTCCGGCGGGGGCGCGGCCCAATGATGTTCGGGACATTGTCGCGTTATTTCTTTCGCCGTTATCTGGCGACGACCTGCTGGTTTCTGATCGGCGTATCGGCGATCGCCTTCCTGCTTGATTTCAGCGAGACGGCTGGGCGCATGTCCGGCCTGCCCGGCTACACGATCGGCGGCGGCATCGTGATGACCGCCGTGCGCCTGCCGCTCATCCTGCAGCAGACTATCCCCTTCGTCGCCCTCTTCGTCGGCATGACGGTGCTGATCGGGCTCAATCGGAAATATGAGCTCGTGGTCACGCGCGCGGCCGGCATCTCGGTCTGGCAATTCATGTTTCCGTTCATCGCCGGCTCAATTGCGCTCGGAGTGCTGACGATGACGGCGCTCAACCCGCTTGCCGCCTGGGGACAGCGCCAGGCGCTGCTGGTCGAGTCCGACTGGCGTGGCGAAAACGCGGCTCTGCGCAAGGCGCCGCAGATTCCGTGGCTGCGCCAGATCAGTGGCCGCGACGATGTCATCATAGGCGCCCAGACGGTCCAGGAGAACGGAACCAAGCTGATCGACGCCGTATTGATCCATTTCGATTCAAGCGGCCGAGTCATTCTGAGACAGGATGCCGCCACGGCAAAGTTGGAAGATGGTTACTGGCAGCTTAACGGCGTCGTCGAGCGCAAGCCTGGCGAAATCCCACTGCGCAAAGCTTCGGTCCAACTTCGCACCAATCTGAAACAGGATTTCGTTCAGGAGCGGCTGACAGCGCCGGAAACAATTGGTTTCTTTGACCTTTCCAATCGCATTGCGGCGGCCAAATCCTTCGGCATCTCGACCAAGGCCTTGGAGACGCAATTCAACTCCCTGTTGTCTCAGCCTTTGCTGCTGGTGGCCATGACTCTCATTGCTGCAACAGTGTCCCTAAAATTTAGCCGGTTCAACCAATCCCGCTCCGTGATTCTGGGTGGAATCCTGTCAGGCTTCATGCTTTATGTCGTCACCGTGCTTGTTAAAGCATTCGGAAGCAGTGGAGTCGTGCCTCCCTTCGTGGCGACCTGGATACCGGTTGTCGTCGCGTTGGCCTTGGGCGCGACTATTCTGCTTCATCAGGAGGACGGCTAGTGGCGGTAGGCGACCGCAAGTATTTTAGTAAACAGTTGGTTGCCCTGCTTGTCGGTGCGGCTCTATGTTCCTATTTCGGCAGCGCCCCGGCCTCCTATGGCCAGGCCAACACGCCTGAACAAAATATCGAGAATAAGATTCCCGAAGGGGCCAAGCTTCTGCTTTCGGCCAATGAACTCGTCTATAACCGTGACGCCGAACTCGTGTCGGCGATCGGCGGCGTGCAGATCAACTATGGCGGCTACAAAATGGTCGCGCAGAAGGTCGAGTACAACCAGAAGACCGGCCGGATGATGGCGCTCGGCAATGTCGAGCTCGTCAGTCCGGACGGCAACCGCATCTACGCCGACAACCTAGACGTGACCGACAATTTCGCCGACGGGTTCCTGAACTCGCTGCGCATCGAAACTTCCGACAATACGCGTATCGTCGCCGAAAGCGGCGAGCGGGTCGGCGGCACGAAGATGATTCTCAACAAGGGCGTCTATACCGCCTGCCTTCCCTGCGCCGAAGATCCGAAGCGCGCACCGTTCTGGCAGGTCAAGGCCAAGCGCGTGATCCAGAATGGCGAAACCCATACGATCCGCCTGGAGCGGGCGCGTTTCGAGCTGCTTGGTTACCCGATTGCCTTCGTGCCGTTCATCGAGGTTCCCGACAATACGGTGAAGCGCAAGTCCGGCTTCCTGTTCCCGACGATGAGCCTGTCGCAGAACCTCGGCTTCGGCCTTTCCATTCCTTATTATTACGTGATCTCCCCGAGCATGGATGCGACGGTCACGGCGACCGGCTACACGGCCCAGGGCTTCCTGGTCGAAGGCGAATTCCGTCAGCGATTCGAAAACGGCACGCATATCCTGCGCGTCGCCGGCATCGACCAGGCAAAGCCGGACAATTTCAGCTCCGGCACCAGCGATGCCGAAGCCGAGCAGCGCGGCATGGTGGCGTCAAAGGCGGAGTTCCGCATCAATCCGCGCTGGACGTTCGGCTGGGACGTCATGGTGCAGAGCGACAACAATTTCTCAAAAACCTACAAGCTGCGCGGCTTGAGCAGCACCGATCGCACGAACCAGATCTACCTGACGGGGCTCGGGAAACGGAATTATTTCGACATGCGGGCGTTTTATTTCGACGTCCAGGATGCCGATCGGACGAACACGGCCGAAAAGCAGCAGGCCATCGTCTATCCCGCGCTTGATTATCACTATGTCGCGCCTCAGCCGCTTGCAGGCGGTGAACTTTCTGCGGACGTCAACCTGACGAATATTTCGCGCACACACGACGACTTCTATACCGTCGACGGATTCGACCGGTTCCGTGGCCTGAAGGGCCAGACTTCGCGTCTGACGGCCGAACTTCAATGGAAACGCACCTATGTCACGCCGACCGGTCTGGTGATCACGCCGCTTCTGGCCGCGCGCGGCGACGCTTTCGCGTTGAACATGAACGACCCGACCGGTTACGCGGGCAATTATCTTGACGACGAATCCGCCACTCGCTCGATGTTCACCGCCGGGCTGGAGATGCGGTATCCGATCCTGATGACGACTGATAACAGCACGCATATTCTGGAGCCGATCGTCCAGATCTATGCGCGCCCCGACGAGCAGCTCGCCGGCCGGCTGCCGAACGAGGATGCACAGAGTTTCGTTTTCGATGCCACCTCGCTCTTCGACCGCGATAAATTCTCTGGTTACGACCGCGTCGAAGGCGGCACCCGCGCCAATGTCGGCTTCCAGTATACCGGGACGTTCGACAGCGGTTACAAGCTGCACGGCATTTTCGGCCAGTCTTATCAGATCGCCGGCCAGAACTCGTTCGCGACCGATGACCTCGTCAATGTCGGCGCGGATTCGGGCCTCGAAACCGACCGCTCCGATTATGTCGGCCTCGGCGGCGTCGAAACGCCGTACGGTGTTTCCGTTGCGGCCTCCTACCGGCTCGACGAGAAGGATTTCGAATTTCGCCGTGGCGACCTGACGACAGCCTACCAGAACGACACCTTCCAGACGCAGGTGACTTACACGCATCTCAGCGCCCAGCCGGCCTATGGCTTCGCCGAGGACAACGACGAGATCCAGACCAGCAGCAAGGTCAAGTTCAAGGACTATTGGTCGATCTTCGGCGGCATCGCCTGGGATCTGAACAACGATGTGATCAGCCGCCGGACACTCGGCCTTTCGTATGAGGACGAATGCACGATCTTCACGATCGCCTATACGGATAGCAGGGATTCCGACGACGAGTCGGCAAGCGACTGGACGATCGGCGCGCGGCTGACGTTCCGCACGCTCGGCGACATCAAGATCGGCTCCGACACTCTCTCCAACTAGCCGGCGGACGGCGTAAACATGGCCTCAAGTCATTCTTTCGCCGTAAGCCTGTGCAGGACATTGCCGCCAGTCGATATCCGAGGCATAGGAGTTTCGCGCCGCGATGGAAGCCATTTCCGCGTGTCTCGCACTGTGGTAAGGACGCCGCGATCAAAGTCTCGCGGCGCTATTGGGAGGTCAACAGATGATTGACGCGAAAAAAGCCATAACCGCCTTTCTCGCCGGCGCAGCGATTGCCTTGCTGACGGGCCTTGCCGGCCCGGCGCTTGCGGCAAGCGGAGTCCAGGCCGTGGTGAACGGCACAGCCATCACCAGCGGCGACGTCGCCAAGCGTCAGGCCTTCCTGCGCCTGCAGCATACCAAGGCCGACGCCAAGACCGCCACGGAGCAATTGATCGACGAGACGCTCAAGCGCCAGGAGGTCGCGCGCGTCCATATGTCGGTTTCGCAGCAGGACGTCGACGCGTCTTTCGCACGCTTTTCGGCCGGCAACAAACTTTCCGTCGAACAGATGTCGCAGATCCTCGATCGCGCCGGCGTGGGCGTCGACCATTTCAAAGGCTTCATCGCCGTGCAGATGAGCTGGCCGCGCGTCGTCAATGCCCGCTACGGTTCGACCTCGCGGCTGTCAAATTATGATCTCGTCTCGCGCATGATGCAGAACAACAAGCAAAAGCCGGTGACGACGGAATATATGCTGCAGCAGATCATCTTCGTCATTCCTGAGGCCAAGCGCGGCGCCATCACCGGTAAGCGCAAAGGCGAGGCCGAGGCATCGCGCTCGAAATTCCCCGGCTGCGATCAGGCAAAGACCTTTGCCGCAACGATGCGCGATGTTTCCGTGCGCGATCTCGGCCGCATGCTTGCTCCCGAGATCCCGCCGGATTGGAAACCTCTGGTCGAGCAGGCCAAGGGCAACACGACAGGCACCCGCGTTACCGAGAAGGGCGTCGAATATCTGGCGATCTGCAGCCAGCGCCAGGTCTCCGACGACCAGGCCGCCGAAATGGTCTTCCGCCAGGAGGATCTCGACAAGTCCAAGGCCGGCAAGAACGGCCCACCGGAAAACGAAAACAGCAAGAAGTACCTGGACGAACTGCGCAAGAAAGCGCAGATCGCCTATCGCTGACCGACGATGGCGATACCCTTCTCACGACCGCTTGCGCTGAGCCAGGGCGATCCCGCCGGCATCGGACCGGATATCACCCTGACGGCCTGGCTCCGGCGGCGTGAACTCGGGCTTCCGCCTTTTTTCCTGATCGGCGATCCGGATGTTCTGGCTCTACGGGCCCGCCAGCTCAATCTGGCGGTTTCCATACGTGAGGTCGACACGGCCGGCGAGGCCACCGGCATATTTGCCGATGCTCTGCCCGTCATGAGCGTGCCGGCCGGCATTGAGGTGGTGGCCGGCGAGCCGCATGCGGCAACGGCGAAGGGCACGATCGCGGCGATCGAGAAAGCAGTCTCGCTTGTCATCGGCGGCGAGGCACTCGCAGTCGTCACCAATCCGATCGCCAAGGGCGTGCTCTACGAGGCGGGTTTCCGGTTTCCCGGCCATACCGAATTTCTCGCTGATCTTGCCGCCAGGGCGACCGGCAGGCCGGTGACGCCGGTCATGATGTTGTCGGGACCGAAACTGAGGGCCATTCCAGTTACCATCCACATTCCTGTCCGCGATGTGCCGCAAGCACTGACCGGCGAACTGATCATCGAAACCTGCCGGATCGCCGATGCGGATCTCAGGCAGCGCTTCGGTATCGACGCGCCGCGCCTTGCCGTCGCCGGCCTCAACCCGCATGCTGGTGAAGGCGGAGCGATCGGCACGGAGGATGAGGACATCATCCGCCCATCGATCGAGCAACTGCGTGACGAGGGTATCGACGCGATCGGCCCCCTGCCCGCCGATACGATGTTCCATGACGATGCGCGGGCGCGATATGATGTCGCCATCTGCATGTACCACGACCAGGCGCTGATCCCCGCCAAGGCACTCGGTTTCGACGACAGCGTCAACGTGACCCTCGGGCTTCCCTTCGTGCGAACCTCGCCGGACCACGGCACCGCTTTCGGCATTGCCGGCAAGGGACTGGCGCGCGAGCAGAGCCTGGTTGCGGCACTGAAGCTTGCCGCCCAGCTCGGCCGCGCCGCCGAAGGCCGCCGCTGATGGCAGCGCTCGATGGCCTGCCGCCACTTCGCGACGTCATTCAGCGTCACGGCCTCGATGCGCGCAAGGCGCTCGGGCAGAACTTCCTGCTCGACCTCAACCTGACGCAGAAGGTCGCCCGCACCGCAGGCGCGCTCGAAGAGACCACCGTTTTCGAGGTCGGCCCCGGCCCCGGCGGGCTGACCCGGGCGATTCTGGCGCTCGGCGCCAAGAAGGTCATCGCGATCGAGCGGGACGCGCGCTGCCTGCCGGCGCTTGCCGAGATCGCCGACCACTATCCCGGCCGACTGGAGGTGATCGAAGGCGATGCGCTGAAGACGGGTTTCGAGTCACTGGCGCCGGAAGGACCCGTCAAGATCATCGCCAACCTACCCTACAATGTCGGTACGCAGCTGCTGGTCAACTGGCTGCTGCCAAGGGCCTGGCCGCCATTCTGGCAATCGCTGACGCTGATGTTTCAGAAGGAAGTCGGCGCGCGGATCGTAGCCGGAGAGGACGATGACCATTACGGCCGTCTCGGCGTGCTCTGCGGCTGGCGGACCGAGGCGCGCATGGCCTTCGACGTGTCGCCGCAAGCCTTCACGCCGCCGCCGAAGGTGACTTCGACGGTGGTGCATCTTGTCCCCAGGGCGAACCCGATCCCGTGCGCCATCGCCAATCTGGAAAAAGTAACGCAGGCCGCCTTCGGCCAGCGCCGCAAGATGCTGCGCCAGAGCCTGAAGCCACTCGGCGGCGAGAGCCTGCTCATCAAGGCGGGAATCGATCCGGCGCGGCGGGCGGAGACCCTCTCAGTCGAAGAATTCTGCCTTCTCGCAAATAGCCTTTAGCGCCACATCTCCTGTTGGATGCACAAAGGACGTGCCTTAGATCGAAGGCCGTCCCTTTGCACAGGCGATCGGACGGCTGGGTTGATGAGGAGCGCTTTACCTGCAGATCGCTTCGGCCAGAAAGGCGCGCATCGCCTCGCCGAAGGGCGGCCGCATCATAAGTTCCGCCTCCACCATCTTGCTCTGGTGATAGACGGCGCGCGGATGCGAGAAGGCGAGGAAACCGAACTTGCCGTGATAGGCGCCCATGCCGGAATGACCGACGCCGCCGAAGGGCAGGCCTTCCGCCGTAACGTGGCTCATGCAATCGTTTATGGTCACGCCGCCGGAGATCGTATTGTCAAGAACGCGACGCTCCTCTTCGCCATCCTCGCTGAAGTAATAAAGGGCGAGCGGACGCGGCCGGGCGTTGATGCGATCGATGACGTCGGCGACATCGCGGTAGGAAAGAACCGGCAGAACCGGCCCGAAGATTTCCTCCTGCAGCGCGCGCATATCGTCGGTGGGATCGAGGATCAGGGTCGGTGGCATGCGGTGAACCGGTTGCTGCGAGAAGTTCTCTCCTGCCGGGTTGATTTCGACGATGCGGGCGCCCTTGGCCCTGGCTTCGTCGACTAGGCCCTGCACGCGGCCATGATGACGGGCATTGACGATCGAGGTGTAGTCAGGATTGTCCTTCAGCGTCGGATACATCGCACCGACCGCCGCAACGGCGTGCTCGGCAAAGGCTTCAACGCTTTCCTCGGGCACGTAGACATGATCCGGGGCCAGACAGATCTGGCCGGCGTTCAGCGTTTTGACCGTCATGACCCGACGCGCCGCGTCTGCGAGATCGGCCGAACGGCCGACGATAACGGGCGACTTGCCCCCGAGTTCGAGCGTCAGCGGCGTCAGATTTTCCGCCGCCGCCCGCATGACCTCATGGGCAACCGCCGTGCCGCCGGTGAAGATCAGATGGTCGAAGGCAAGCGAGGTAAAAGCGGTGCCGGTCGCCGGTCCGCCTTGTACCACCGCAATTTCCGTTTCGTCGAAGGAGCGGGCAACGAGTTCCGCCATCAGCGCGGCCGAAGCCGGCGTCACCTCCGACGGTTTGATCATGGCGCGGTTGCCGGCGGCGAGGATGCCGGCAAGCGGGGCAAGGGCGAGCTGATACGGGAAATTCCACGGGCTCAGGATGCCGACCACCCCCTTAGGCTGATAGACTACCTCGGCAACAGCGTCCGGGAACAATGCCTCATGCTGCTCCGGCTTCAGCCATTCGGCAAGATGAGCCCTGGCATATTTGAGCGAACCGACGCAGGTGAAGACGTCGAGAAGCAGGCTCGCCTCGACGCTGCGGCTGCCGAAATCATCCGACAGGGCCGCCGCAATTGCATCCTTGTGATCGACGAGAAGGGCGATGACGCGGTCGATGCGGTCGATGCGGGTCTCGATATCAGGCGGCCCCTCCCTAAGGAAAGATGCCCTTTGCCGGGCAAGCAGCGCCTTCATGGTGTCAGCACTGGTATCGGTGGCGATTGGGGTGACGGTGTTCATTGATTCCTCCCTAAAACGATGTCAGGCGGCAGGCTGGCGCACGATCGGTTTCAGCACGATGCCTCTTTCCGAGTCCTCCACCGCCCGGTTGATGTCGGCAAAATCGTAGAAGCAGACGAGCCTGTCGAACGGGAATCGCCCTTGGCGATGAAGGTCGATCAATAGCGGGATCAGCACGTCGGGATTGGAATCGCCCTCGACGATGCCGCGCACCCGGCGTCCGCCGGACAGGATATGGGTGAGGTCGAGCGTCAACGTCGCCCCGTGCGGCGAAGCCCCGACGATGCCGCATGTGCCACGCGGCGCCAACACCCGCACGCATTGGTCGATGACGGCCGGCACGCCGGAGGCATCGATAGAATAGTCGACGCCGGCACCGGTCAGCGCCATAATCGCGGTGACGGCGTCGATCTTCTTGCCGTTGACGATGTCGGTCGCCCCGAGTTCGGCGGCAAGCGCCAGCCGCGTCTCGTTGACATCAACCGCGATGATTCGTGACGCGCCGACGACGCGCGCCGCCATCACGGCGGCCAGACCAACAGAGCCCATGCCGAAAACTGCGATTATTTTTCCAGGCTCGACGTCGAGCGCGTTCATCACGGCGCCGGCGCCGGTCTGGATACCGCAGGCGAGTGGGCCAAGCAGCGCCAGATCCGCATCTTTCGGCACTTTCACGATATTGCGTTCATGGCAGAGCGCGTGGCTTGCAAAGGACGATTGTCCGAAAATATTGCCATGAATCCGCTCTCCCTCGCATGAGAGTCCGGTCGAACCGTCGGCGCGCGCACCGAAGAAATTGCGCGGGAAAAATTCGTGGCAATAGGTTTCCTCGTGATCTCTGCAGCTCGGGCAATGACCGCAGGAATTGAAGGTCATGACCACGTGATCGCCTGGCGCAACCTTGGCGACGCCCGGCCCGACACGTTCGACGATGCCCGCGCCTTCGTGACCGAGCACGACCGGCTGCGGCACCGGCAGATGCTGGTCGCGCATGACGATATCGGTATGGCAAACGCCGGTCGCCACGACGCGAACCAGGATCTCCCCCTCGCGCGGCTCCTCCAGATCGAGCCTTTCCAGCGAAAACGGCATATGCGGCGCACGCGCCACCGCGGCATGGATCTTCATTCTATCCTCCTCCCGAGATCAATCCGCGCCCTCAGCCGCGCCTGTAGGCGCCGAGTCCCGGCTGATAGGTCTTGTCGTCGAGGAACTGCTTCAGTCCCTCGTCGCGCCCCTTGGTCTTGTCGAGAAACAGCATCTGCTCCAGCTTGGCGTAGATGTAATCGTCGGCGAGATCCCACGGCAGGTTGCGCACCCGCTTATAGGTGTCCTTGGCGGCCTTCAGCGTCACCGGGTTCTTTTCGAGCAGGCTCGCGCAAATCTTGCGAACCCGGGTTTCGAGTTCGGCGAGCGGCACGGCCTCGTTGACGAGACCCATTTCGGCAGCCTTGCGCCCGCCGAAGAGTTCGCCGGTCATGATGTAGTAGAGGGCGTCGCGATGGCGCATCACCTCGGCCACCGCACGCGTGACGTTGCCACCCGGCAAGATGCCCCAATTGATCTCGGAAAGGCCGAAATTCGCCTCCTCGGCGGCGATGGCAAGGTCGCAGGAAACAAGCGGTGTGAAGGCGCCGCCGAAGCACCAGCCATTGACCATGGCGATCGTCGGCTTTTCGAAGTACATCAGCCGACCCCACCAGCCGCCGGATTGGCGCCGCGCCTTCAATGTGGCATCGCGCGGCTTGTCGTCATTGTCGCGAAAATATTCCTTGAGATCCATTCCGGCGGACCAAGACTCGCCGGCGCCGCGCAGGACGAGCACGCCGCAGCGCTCATCGCCCTCGAGCTCATCGAGTACCTCCAGCATCCGTGCATTCAAGGCCGGATTCATCGCATTGCGCTTTTCCGGTCGGTTGAGGGTCACGAAAGCGATGCCGTTATCGAACTCGACCAGAACCGGCGATTGGTCTTCAGTCATGAGGTCACTCCATTGGTTTCGGCGTGATTGCCGAGGGCCGTTTCATCAGGCCTGTCGTTGAAGGGTTTCGTCGGCATGAAGCTGGCGCAGAACATGTTTCTGCACCTTGCCGGAGGCGGTGCGGGGAACGGCTTCGACGAAGAGGATCTGCGCCGGGCGCTTGAAGGCGGCGAGCCTCGCCGCGCAATGGCCAGCAATCGCCTCGCCCGTCACCACGGCGCCCGGCCGCAGCACGACACAGGCGACGCCACATTCTCCCCACCTGTTATTGGGAATGCCGACGACCGCGACGTCGAGGACATCGGGATGGCTTGCGAGTACGGCCTCGACTTCGGCCGGATAAACATTCTCACCGCCGCTGATATACATATCCTTCAGCCGGTCGACGATGCGATAGAAGCCGTTTGCTTCGCGCCGGCCGAGATCGCCGGTACGGTACCAGCCATCGGTGAAGGCGGCGAAGGTTTCGGCAGGCCTGTTCCAGTAGCCCGGCGTCACCGCCGGTCCACGCAGCCAGAGCTCGCCAATCTCGCCGCGGCCAACGTCGTGGCCACCCTCGTCGACAATGCGGATGTCGACCAATGGTGCGGGAAGACCGACGCTGCCGGGATTGTCCTGCACCGCGCGCCGGTCGATCGGCACATGCAGCACCGTTCCGGCCTCGCTCATGCCGTAACCGTTGACCAGCGCAACGCCGTCATCGAGATAGCTTTCGATCAGCGCCTGCGTCAGCGGCGCGCCGCCGACGAAGAGCGCATGCAGGCCAGAGAGAGCCGCGGCGCTGTAGGCGGGATCGTTGCGCAGAGCGAGGGCGATCTGCGGGACGGCGAAATAATGGGTGACGGCGCGCTCACGCAAGACGGCCAGCGTGCGCGCCGGGGTGAAGCGGTCGGAGATGACGAGCGTACCGCCCAGCATCAATGTGGTGCGGGCCACGGCGATCAGGCCGATCGTGTGGAAGAACGGCAGATCGCACAAAGCAACCGAAGCCGGCCCGATTTCCCCGACGAAGGAAAAATTGATGG
This sequence comes from Rhizobium atlanticum, assembly GCF_030182485.1. Classification (NCBI taxonomy): domain Bacteria; kingdom Pseudomonadati; phylum Pseudomonadota; class Alphaproteobacteria; order Hyphomicrobiales; family Rhizobiaceae; genus Rhizobium; species Rhizobium atlanticum. The sequence goes on along the minus strand of NZ_JAQJCJ010000005.1, from coordinate 88,870 downwards.
CGGCAAAGAAAGCATTGCGGCCGGTGATGACTACGCCCTTCGGCTGCCCTGTCGTGCCCGAGGTGTAGAGAAGGACGCACGCCCGATCGGCATCTCCGGACACCGGATCGGCGGAGGCGCTCGCCTCGATGCGGGCCGAAAGCCCGGCTGGGCCATCTGCCGTGGAGATCACCGCCATGCCAGGATCGACATCTGCGAGGCTTGCCACAACTTCCGAAAACTCCTCGTCGCGGACCAGGAGCGCCGGCGCGCAATCGGCAAGTATCGGCAGCAGTTCGGCGGCGCCGAGACGCCAGTTAAGCGGCACATAAACGGCGCCGACGCGCTGGCAGGCAAAAGCCAGCACGATCGAATCGATCGAGTTGCGCGCCAGCATAGCGACCCGCGCCCCGTCCTGGCGTGCTCCGAGGATATCATCGAGGAAACCGGCGCATCGGGCGATCCGCATATCGAGCTCGGCATAGGTAAGCTCCCGGCCGGTGGCGATCTCGAACAGGGCCTGTCGATCCGGCGCGACACGGGCGCGGTAAAGGATGGGATCATCCGCCACCAGTCCGCAATCGACGAACGAAGACATTCCGGAATGGGAATGCGCCATTTTTCCTCCCATGCCAGCCGCTCCTCCGCGGCCGACAAATTTGTATGTAACACATACTAATATTTTTTGAGCAGGATGCAAGAGGCTGCTCGCAGCAAATCCGTTTACGCCGACAAGCTCTGGGAAATCTTCGGGCGCATATTGACTAAGCTGCTGATTTTGATGGTTATGGCGCCTTGACCGGGCGAGAACGAATAATGGCCGCAAAACCACCGAAGGATGATTTTGAGAGCGAGGATGCTCCGGCGACGCCATTGCTCGACGTCGGCCGGCTTGGCGATCTCCTCGGCTTTCACCTGCGCATGGCGCATGTCGCGATCTATCGTGACTTCGCTGGAACCATGGAAGAGCTGGCGCTGACGCAAAAACAGCTCGCGGTGATGGAACTCCTTGCAGTCAATGCGGGCGCATCGCAGATCGACTTGGCCAATACGCTTGGCACCGACCGCGCAACGATGATGGCTCTCGTCAACCGGCTGGCAGCTCGCGGCTTCGTCGAGCGCCGCCCTTCCGCGGCGGACCGCCGCCGTCAGGAACTGCATCTGACGATGGCGGGACACGCCATGCTCGCGCAGGCGCGCAAGCTGATCGATGCACACGAACGGCGTTTCATCGACCTTTTTTCGCACGACGAAATGGATGCTCTGCTGGCTGCGCTGAAGCGGATATATAAGCGCGACTGAAACCTGCTCCGCCCTTTGCCGGCTTGCCAGAGCAGCATAGGAGCCTTGGCAACTCCGGCGATGCCATGCGCGCAAACCTAAGGCCAGTCCGCATAACCCGAGGAAAGCATGCTGTTTTCCGAGCCGGCGGAAGCACGGGCGATCTCACGGTAGCCGGCGGGGGAAAGGCCGGTTTTGCGCTTGAAGAAATGGCTGAAATAGGTCGGGTCGCGAAAGCCGAGGCTGTCGGAGATTTCCTGGATGTTGCGGGCCGAACGCTCCAATCTCAGCTTTGCCTCCTGCACCACGCGCTCGTGCAGAAGCTGGATCGGCGAGCGGCCGAGCGTCCTCTGACAAATCGAATGCAGGCGGTCGGCGGTGACGCCCAATTCCGCGGCATAATCGCTGATCGGCCGGTGCTGGCGGAAACCGGCCTCGACCAGCTGGCGATAACGCTGCAGGATCGATCCGGTTTCGCCCTGCCCACGCGGCTCGCTTCTTTCGCTGTCGCTGCCGCGCCACAGCGTCATCAGGATCAGCCTGAGATAGGCCGAGACCACCATCCAGGAGGCCCGGGAGGGATCGCCGAGTTCCCGCACGAAGCCCGAAATCAATGGACTCATTTCGGCCACCAGCAAGGGATCCCGTGCCTCGACCAGCTTGCGCTGCTCGGTGAGGAGGCGCAGCGAGTAGGATTCCACCTTGTCGCCAATCGCGTCGACCATGATCTGCGCCGAGGCGCCGATGACATGGGCGGCACTCCCGGCAGCAATCGACAGATCGCAGCGTGCCTGCGGCGGCAGGAAGGCAAGCAGCGGCCCGTGCAGCGGCCGATCTTCGCCGCTGTCGAAATGAAGGTCGGCGGCGCCATCGCCGAGCAGCAAGAAATGATGGAAATCGGCATACAGCCCTTTTTGCAGACGGATGCGCCGATGCGACAGCGCCGGCGCATGCCACTCGCCCCTGGCATAGTGATGAATGCCTCCGTCCGTAGCCAAAACCGCTCCTTCGCTTCTGTCAAATAGTGCCGCAGTCGCCAGATAATTACAATATTAACCCAATAAATCGCATTCCATCCGTAAACGATCGGCGTAACTTATTGTCATCAGCCTTTGGGAGGAGGCATTTCATAGACACCGGAACGCTTAAGCGGCCTCCAGGCCGGCGCGTCCGCTCGTCTTCTCCCGTGGCAATAATGCGGCGTCAGCACTTGGCGCCAGCATGTGACAAATGGGTGAAACCGTGTTTTCGGCAAAGCTGATGATCAACAACGAGGCGATGGATGCTTCCGAGGGGGCCACCTTCGAACGCATCGATCCGCTGACCGGCGATGTCGCGACGATCGCTCCGGCAGGATCCGTCGCCGACATGACGCGGGCCGCCAATGCCGCCGCTGCCGCCTTTCCCGATTGGTCGCAGACCGGCCCCGGGGAACGGCGCAAGCTGCTCAATGCCGCCGCCGAACTTCTCGATGCCCGTGCGCCGGAACTGGTTGCCGCCATGACCGGCGAAACCGGCGCCACGACGCAATGGGCGGCGATCAATTGCCGGCTCGGCGCCGATATTTTCCGCGAGGCGGCGGCGATGACCACGCAAATCTCGGGCGAGCTCATTCCATCGGGCATTCCCGGAAACCTTGCCATGGCGGTGCGCCAGCCGGCCGGCGTCTGCGTCGGCATCGCGCCCTGGAATGCGCCCATTATTCTCGGCACCCGCGCCGTCGCCATGCCGCTTGCCTGCGGCAACACCGTCGTCCTGAAAGCCTCCGAACTCTGCCCCAAGACCCATGGCCTGATCGGCGACATCCTGCGTGACGCCGGTTTTCCCCCCGGCGTCGTCAATGTCGTTTCCAATGCGCCGAGCGATGCCGCTGCCGTCGTCGACACCCTGATCGCCCATCCGGCCGTGCGCCGCATCAACTTCACCGGCTCCACCCGCGTCGGCAGGATCATCGCGGAAACGGCGGCGCGGCATCTGAAGCGCTGCCTGCTCGAACTCGGCGGCAAGGCGCCGTTCATCGTGCTGGCCGATGCCGATATCGACGAGGCGGTGGGGGCTGCCGCCTTCGGCGCCTTCATGAACCAGGGCCAGATCTGCATGTCCACCGAGCGGATCATCCTGATGGACGAGATCGCCGACAGCTTCGTCGGCAAATTCCGGGCGAAGGCCGAAACCCTCGTTGCGGGCCATCCCGGGGACGGCAATACGCCGCTCGGCACGCTGATCAACGCCGAAGCGGCGCGGCGTGTGAAGTCGCTCGTCGACGATGCCCTGCAGAAGGGCGCGGTGCTCGTCTGCGGCGGCCGGCCCAACGGCACGCTGATGGATGCAACTGTCATCGATCACGTGACGCCTGCCATGCGCATCTACCGCGAAGAGAGTTTCGGGCCGGTGGCGGCGATCCTCCGGGTACGCAGCGTCGACGAGGCGGTGACGGTTGCCAACGACAATGAATACGGGCTCTCGGCGGCGGTTTTCAGTGCCGACGTCAATGCGGCAATGGCCGTTGCCATGCGGCTTGAATCCGGCATCTGCCACATCAACGAGGCCACGGTTTCCGACGAGCCGCAAATGCCGTTCGGCGGCGTCAAATCAAGCGGCTACGGTCGCTTCGGCGGCAAGGCCGCAATCGACGAATTCACCGAGCTCAGATGGATCACCATGGCATCGGGGAAACGACGCTACCCGATCTGAGTCCGGATCGGGATGAACACAGGAAACGGGCTGGGAGGCCCGCATCAAGAGGGAGGAACGATTTCATGAACGGCATTTTCCGCAACGGCAAACTCAACGCGGCGTCTCTCACCCGCCGCTCTTTCATCGCATCGGCTGCCGCAGGCAGTGCAGCGCTGGCGCTTTCCGGCCGCACGACTTTCGCCCAAGGCGGCGATACGCTGAAGGTCGGCTTCATCAGCCCGCGCACCGGCCCTCTCGGCGGCTTCGGCGAGACCGACGGCTATGTGCTGGAACTTGCGCGCAAGGCGCTGGCGAACGGCCTGCAGGCGGGCGGCAAGACCTGGAAGGTGGAGATACTCGACCAGGACACCCAGTCCGACCCCTCGCGCGCCGGCCAGCTGGCGAAGGACCTGATCAACAATGAGGCGATCGACCTGATGCTCGCCGTCTCGACGCCCGAAACCATCAATCCGGTGGCCGATGCCTGCGAGGCGGCAGGCATTCCTTGCCTCTCTACCGTGATGCCCTGGGAAGCCTGGTATTTCGGCCGCGGCGCCAAGCCCGGCGCGCCCTCGCCGTTCAAGTGGACCTACCATTTCGGTTTCGGCGTCGAAGAGTTCCACAAGGCCTATGTCTCGCAGTGGAACCTGATCGAGACCAACAAGAAGGTCGGCGTCATGTATCCGAACGATGCCGACGGCAATGCGATCCGCGCGCATCTGGCGCCCGCACTTGCCAAGGCGGGTTTCACCATCGTCGATCCCGGCGCCTATGAAACCGGGACCACCGATTTTTCGGCGCAGATCGCTCTCTTCCGGCAGGAAGGTGTGGAGATCTTCAACTCCTTCCCGATCCCACCCGATTTCGCCGCCTTCTGGCGTCAGGCGGCGCAGCAGGGTCTGACTCAGCAGATCAAGATCTGCCAGGTCGCCAAGACGGGCCTCTTTCCATCCGACATCGAGGCGCTCGGCGATCTCGGCCTCAACATCGGCAGCGCCGCCTACTGGCACAAGGCCTTCCCTTACAAATCCACGCTGACCGGCGTCTCCGGAACCGAACTCGCCGACGGCTATGAAACGGCAAGCGGCAAGCAGTGGACGCAGCAGCTCGGCGCCAGCCTGGCGCTGCTCGACGCCGGCTTCGATGCGCTGAAGGCGAGCACCGACGTCAAGAACAAGGAGGCGGTGGCCAAGGCGCTCGCCACGCTGAAGACCACGACGATCGCCGGCAAGGTCGACTTCACCAGCGGTCCCGTCGCCAATGTTTCTCCCGGGCCGATCATCGGCACGCAGTGGGTGAAGGCACCGGAGGGCTCGAAATTCGCGCTCGACTACGTCGTCACCGAAAACGCCACCGACCCCAACGTTCCGGTCGGCGCCAAGCTCACCGCCTATAACGGATAACAACAGTGCAGAGGCAAGAAGCTCAAAGACGGCCGGGGGAAGCTTTTCTCTCGGCCAGGGGGATCCACAAGCGGTTCGGCGCGCTTTTCGTGCTGGAGAACCTAGATTTCTCCATGGGCGATGGCGAGGCGGTCGGCATCGTCGGGCCGAACGGCGCGGGCAAGACGACGCTGCTCAGCGTGCTCGCCGGCGCCTACCCGCCGAGTGCGGGAAGCATCACCTTCGATGGCGCCGACGTTACCAGCCGGACGGCGGCGGAACGCTGCCGGTCAGGTCTCGTGCGGACGCATCAGATCCCCAAACCCTTCAGCGGCATGACGACCTTCGAAAATGTCTTCGTCGCCGCCTCGCACGGCAATGCGGCAAGCCGCGACGAGGCCTATGAGCGGGTGGTGGATTCACTGTCGCTCTGCGGCATGCTCGGGGTCGCCAACCGCCAGGCCGACACGCTCGGCCTGCTCGATCGCAAACGGCTGGAACTTGCCCGTGCGCTCGCCACCCAGCCGCGGCTGCTGCTGCTCGACGAAATCGGCGGCGGACTGACCGATGGCGAAGCGAGCGAACTCGTCGAAGCCATCCTGGAATTGCGCCGCCGCGGCATAGGCATCGTCTGGATCGAGCATATCGTTCATATCCTGCTGCAGGTAGCCGAACGGCTGATCTGCATGGATGCCGGCCGGATCATCGCCGATGGCGAACCCAAGAGTGTCATGAGCGATGCGGAAGTGGTCAAGGCCTATCTTGGAGGGACGCCGGCATGAGCCTTCTTTCCGTCCAGAATCTTGACGTCCGCCACGGCTTGCTCCAGGCGGTGCGCGGGGTCAGCTTCGATATCGCTAAAGGCGAGGTGCTGGCGCTGGTCGGCGCCAACGGCGCCGGCAAGACGACGCTGCTCCGATCAATCGCCGGCGCCCATCTGCCCTCCTCCGGCCGCGTCCTTCTCGATGATGAAGACCTGGCTGCCGTCCCCTCCCACAAGCGGATCGCCAAGGGCATCGCCCTGGTGCCGGAAGGCCGGCGCCTGTTTTCGCAGATGACGGTGGAAGAGAACCTGCTTCTTGGCAAGAGCTGCGGGCGCAACGGCGAGTGGAGCATCGACCGCATTCTGGACGCCTTTCCTAACCTGAAACCCCGCCGTCACGCCAAGACCGGGCACCTCTCCGGCGGGGAACAGCAGGCGACCGCCATCGGCCGGGCGCTGATGAGCAATCCCGATATTCTTCTCCTGGACGAGGTCTCGCTCGGGCTTTCGCCTCTGGTCGTCGACCGCGTCTATGCCCAGTTGCAGGCGCTGCTGACTTCGGGAACGACCATCGTGCTGGTCGAGCAGGATCTCGGCCGCGCCATGAGTGTCGCAAGCCGCATCATCTGCATGCTGGAAGGCCGCATCGTGCTCGACAGGCCGGCAGCCGCCGTCACCCGCGACGAGGTCACCAAGTCCTATTTCGGACTGCACCGGACAGCCGGCGAAAGGAGCGCATCATGATCAACACCCTGATCCAGGGCCTCCTGCTTGGCGGTTATTACGCCGTCATCGCCTGCGGATTGTCCTTCATGTTTTCGGTCATGCGGATCATCAATCTCGCGCATGGGAGCCTGGCGGTCGCCGCCGCCTACGGGCTGTGGCTGCTCGCCGCCAAGGCCGGCATTCCACCTTTCGCCGGCTTATTGATCGTGCTGCCCGTCATGGCGGTAATCGGCTGGCTGCTGCAGCGCTTCATCCTCGAACGCAGCGCCCGCGGCGGCACGCTGCTGCCGATCCTGACGACCTTCGGCCTGTCGATCGTCATCGACAATCTGCTGTTCGAACAGTTCGGCGCCGACACACGATCGCTCGCGCCCTTCATCGGCAATCTCTCCTATGCATCCTGGCAGCTGCCCGGCCACATCTTCGTCGGCAAGCTTGCCGTGATGATGATGGTAACGGCGATCCTCATTCTCGGCGGGCTGCAATTCTTCCTCGGCCGATTTGCATTGGGCCGCGCCATCCGCGCGACGGCCGAAGATCCGGATACGGCGGGACTCGTCGGCATCGATGCGCGCAGGGTGAATTCGGTGGCGACCGCCATCACCATGGTCACGATCGGCATTGCCGGCGCCTTTCTCGGCATGCGGGCGACCTTCAGCCCCTATGCCGGCGGCCCGCAGCTTCTCTTTGCCTTCGAGGCCGCGGTCATCGGCGGAGCCGGATCGCTCTGGGGCACGCTTGCCGGCGGCATCATCCTCGGCCTTGCCCAATCGCTCGGCGCGCAATTGCATCCGCAAGGCTTTCTGATCGGCGGCCATGCCGTGTTCCTGCTGGTGCTTTTCATCCGGCTGTCGCGCTCCCGCCTGCCGGTTCTCGACAAGATAGCAGCACTTCTGAAACCCGGCGCCCTCCTCAATCTTCGCGCACGCCATCGGAGCCCGACATGACCCCCAATACGAGCTTCGCCTCCAACGGAATATCGATCGAGCGCTGGACGACCTCGTCGCGGGTGGCGCTCGCCTCCATGGCCGTGGTGTTTGCGCTGCTGATCCTTGCGCCGGCCGTGCTCGGCGCCGGTGCGATCGACCGGATGACGGCCCTGTTCATCTATGTGATCCTGGCCGCCATGTGGAATGCGCTTGCCGGTTTCGGCGGGCTGGTCTCGGTCGGCCAGCAGGTGTTCTTCGGCCTCGGCGCCTATTTCACCATTCGGCTCGCCGATGCGGGGCTCGATCCTTTCGTCTCGGTCTTTGCCGCCGCGATCGTGACCGGCGCATTGTCGATCCCGCTTTCGCTGTTCATGCTGCGGCTGAAGGGCGGCGAGTTTGCGATCGGCATGTGGGTCGTGGCCGAACTCGCGCACCTGCTCGTCAATCTCGACCGGCTGATCCAGGGGGAAACCGGAACCTCGCTGATTTCGCTCAACGTCTATGACAGCGGCACGCGGCGGGCGGCGATCTACTGGCTGGCGCTTGCATCCATGGCCGCCCTGCTCGGCGCGCTGTTCATGCTGATGCGCAGCCGCGCGGGCGCGGCGATGCAGGCGATCCGCGACAATGAGGAGGCGGCGACCTCGGTCGGCGTGCGGGTAACCGCCACCAAGCGGCTGCTCTTCATGCTCGCTGCCTTCGGCATCGCGATTGCCGGCGGCCTGTGGCTTGCAACCGCCACGACCTTCCAACCGAAGACCTATTTCAGCGTCCAGTGGACGGCCTACATGATCTTCATGGTGCTGGTCGGCGGGATCGGCAAATTCGAGGGCGCCATCCTCGGCGCCATCCTGTTTTTCGTGATCGAGACTTTCTTCGGCAGCGCCGGCGTCTGGTATCTGATCGGGCTTGGCGCCACCGCGCTGATCTTCTCGCTCTACCTGCCGCGCGGCCTCTGGGGCGAAATCGAGCGCCACTTCAACCTCCAGCTTCTGCCCGTGGGCTATCGGCTGAAATTGCCCGGCCCGACGAAAATCAAATGGAAAGAATGAACCGACCTGCTTCCCGGTTTTCTTGCGACCAGTCTTCTTGCGAAAGGTAAAATCCATGCTTTTTGGTAAAACAATCCTGGTGACCGGCGTCGCCTCCGGCATCGGCGCCCGGACGGCTGATCTGGCCGGCCAGATGGGCGCCGAGGTCATCGGCGTCGATGTGCGCGAACCGGCACATGGAAGTGCCGCCTTCATCAAGGGCGATCTCTCCACGCCATCGGGCGTTGCCGAAATCGCAGCGCAGCTGCCGATGCGTCTCGATGCGCTCGCCAATGTCGCCGGCCTTTCCGGCAATACCGGCGTCGTCTCGACGCTCGCCGTCAATTTCTACGGGCTACGCGCGCTGTCGGAAGCCATCGCACCGCGCCTGCGCGAAGGCGGCGCCATCGTCAACGTCGCCTCGATCGCCGGTTACGGCTGGCGGGCCAATTTCGAGCGGGCCAAATTGCTGACCTCGATCGAAGGCTTTCCGGATGTCGCGGCCGTTGTCGCCGAACACGGCCTCAAGGACGAGCAAGGTTATCCGCTCTCCAAGGAACTGCTGCTGCTCTGGACCATGCGCGCGGCCCACCAACCCTTGTTCAAGAACCGCGGCATCCGCGTCAATGCGGTGAGCCCCGGGCCGGTGGAAACACCCATCCTCAAGCAGTTCCGCGCCGTGCTCGGCGACGCCAGGGTCGACAGCGATATCACCCGCGTCGGCCGTGCCGGCACATCGGCCGATATCGCGCCCGCCGTGCTCTTCCTCTGCTCGGATGGCGCACGCTGGATCAACGGCGCCAATCTTGCCGCCGACGGCGGCCTCGAAGCCTCCATCAACGCCGACGTGCTCGGCTTCTAATTCTTTCCAGGAGACCCACGATGAATATTTCCCTACTGATAGACGGCGCAGACCGGACAGCCTCCGGCGGCCGGACCTATGACCGCATCGATCCCTTCACGGAGAAGCTTGCGAGCCGCGCCGCCGCTGCAAGCCTGGAGGATGTTGCCGCCGCCGTCGGCGCCGCCTCGGCTGCCTTCGGCGCGTGGTCGAAGACCGGACCCGGCCAGCGCCGCGCCATCCTGATGAAGGCCGCCGATATCATGGATTCGAAAGTGGCTGAGTTTACCCGGCTGATGATCGAGGAGACCGGCGCTACCGCGCCCTGGGCCGGCTTCAACGTCATGCTCGCTGCCAACATCCTGCGCGAGGCGGGCGCCATGACGACGCAGATTTCAGGCGAAATCATCCCTTCCGACAAGCCCGGATCGCTTTCCATGGGCGTTCGCCAGGCGGCCGGCGTGTGCCTGGCGATCGCGCCCTGGAATGCACCCGTCATCCTCGCCACCCGCGCCATCGCAATGCCGATCGCCTGCGGCAACACTGTTATCCTCAAGGCATCCGAACAATGCCCGGGCACGCACCGGCTGATCGCTACGGCGCTGACCGAAGCGGGGCTGCCGGCGGGCGTCATCAATGTTCTCACCAATGCGCCGGAGGATGCGCCGGAGATCGTCGCAGCACTCATCGCCCATCCGGCCGTCAGGCGCGTCAATTTCACCGGCTCGACCAAGGTCGGCAGGATCATCGCCGAGACCTGTGGCAAATATCTCAAGCCTGCTCTGCTCGAGCTCGGCGGCAAGGCACCGCTCGTCGTTCTCCACGACGCCGACATCGACGGCGCCGTCAATGCCGCGATTTTCGGCGCCTTCATGCATCAGGGCCAGATCTGCATGTCGACGGAGCGGATCATCGTCGACACGGCGATCGCCGATCAGTTCGTGGCTAAACTGGCCGCCCGCGCCAGCCAGTTGCCGGCCGGTGACCCGCGCGGTCATGTCGTTCTCGGCTCGCTGATCAGCCTCGATGCCGCCAGGAAGATGGAGGAGCTGATCACTGATGCCACCGCCAAGGGCGCAAAACTCGTGGCCGGCGGCAAGCGCTCCGGCACCGTGGTCGAGGCGACGCTGCTCGATCACGTCACCCCTGACATGCGCGTCTATTCGGAAGAATCCTTCGGCCCGGTCAAGCCGATTATTCGCGTCTCCGGCGAGGAGGAAGCTATCCGCGTTGCCAACGATACCGAATACGGCCTGTCATCCGCCGTCTTCAGCCGCAACATCCAGCGGGCGATGGCGGTTGCGGCGCGCATCGAATCCGGCATCTGCCACGTCAACGGCCCGACGCTGCACGACGAGGCGCAAATGCCCTTCGGCGGCGTCAAAGGCAGTGGCTACGGCCGCTTCGGCGGCAAGGCAGCGATTGCCGAATTCACCGACCTGCGCTGGATCACGGTGGAGGATTCTGCCCAGCACTATCCCTTCTGAGAGGTCGGGCAGCGCCGGCGAAATTTCCGAGGGGGCGAGCGCCATTACAATGCCGTGGTGGGTGACCTGGCGCGGTGCTGTCTCAAACCTGACGTCAGCGAATTCCCAGTGTCGGAATGGCTGTCACTGGCGAGCGCCGCATCAGGGCACGAATCCACGCAATCAGCTCGCTAGAGCGACGGCGTCTCTTCCAGCAGCTCTCGGACGAAATCGAACATGCCGTGGCGGCGGTCGCGGCGCAGGCGTTCGGCCTTGACGATCGACTGGACGGCGTCGAAGGCGGTGTTGAGATCGTCATTGACGATGACATAATCATATTCGCGCCAGTGGGCGATCTCGGCGCGGCTGTTGGCCAGACGCGTCTGAATCACCTCCTCGGAATCCTCGGCACGGCGATGCAGCCGCGACTGGAGCTCCGTCATGGTCGGCGGCAGCACGAAGATCGAGACGACGTCGGCCGACATCTTCTCCTGCAACTGCTGGGCGCCCTGCCAATCGATATCGAAGAGCATGTCGCGGCCTTCGGCCATGGCCTGCTCGACCGGCTCGCGCGGCGTGCCGTAGAAATTGCCATGCACTTCGGCCCATTCGAGCAGCGCGTCGCTATCGCGCAACCGCTCGAACTCGCGCACACTCTTGAAATGGTAATGCACGCCTTCGACTTCGCTCGGGCGGCGCTGGCGCGTGGTGACGCTGACGGAGAGGCCGATATGCTTGTCGGTCTCCAGAAGCGTGCGCGCAATCGTGGACTTGCCTGCGCCCGACGGCGACGAAATGACAAGCATCAGACCGCGGCGGGCGATCTGCACGGGCGAGGATTTCGCCGGTTTCATGTCCTACTCCAAATTCTGGACCTGCTCGCGGAACTGGTCGATCACGACTTTCAGCTCAATGCCGGCGGCGGTGACCGCCGAGGCATTCGACTTCGAGCAGATGGTATTCGATTCGCGGTTAAATTCCTGTGCAAGGAAGTCCAGCCGGCGCCCGGCAGGCCCGCCTTTCGCCAGGAGATCGCGCGCGGCGGCGATATGCGCCTTCAGACGATCGATTTCTTCGCGCAGATCCGCCTTGGTCGCCAACAAAGCGGCCTCCGCGTGCAGCCTGTCACGGTCGAGGGCGGCCATGCCGTCCATCAGCAAGGCAACCTGTGCCGCAAGCCGGGCCGCGATCTCCGCCGGCGAACGTGAGGGATCCATCTCGATCGTCCGCGTCAGGCTCTCGATCGTCGCGACATGATCGAGAAGGATGCGGGAAAGCGCCGCGCCTTCCTGTGCGCGCATTGCCTTGAGATCGGCAAGCGCGGCGAGCAGCCCAGCGCTAATATCTGCATCACGGGCGGCAAGCGCCTCCTCGCCATCCTCGCCTTCACGGAACTCCACGATGCCGCGCACGAGAAGCAGCGTATCGAGCTTCAAAGGCGCCGGATCGATCACATCAACCAGTTGTTCGCGCATGGCGAGCACGGCAGCGAGCGCCTCTTTGTTCAGAAGTGCCTCGAAACGGTTCTCGTCGGCGGTGACCGACAGCGATGCCTGCAGGTTGCCGCGGCTGAAGGTTTCGCCGGCAAGGCGGCGGACCTCCGCCTCCATGCGTTCGAGACCGGGCGGCAGGCGCAGGCGCAGGTCGAAACCCTTGCCGTTGACCGAGCGCAGTTCCCACGCCCAACGCCAGCGGCCGCTCGTTCCCTCGCGCCGCGCAAAACCGGTCATCGACTGCAAAGCCATGCGAGCCTCCCGAAACTGTCAGTTGATCTTCTTTTTCTTCGGCGGCACGACGGTCGCGCCGTTTTCGCCCGGCTGCTCTTCCGGCTGGCCGTCGACGGCGATATTCGGATCCGAACCCTTGTCGGCCTCGAGCTTACGCCAACGCTTGACGTTGGCATTGTGCTCCTCGAGCGTAGCGGCAAAAACGTGACCGCCGGTGCCGTCGGCGACGAAATAGAGATCCTGGGTTTTCCAAGGGTTGGCGACGGCTTCCAGCGCATCCTTCCCGGGATTGGCGATCGGCGTCGGCGGCAGGCCCTTGATGACATAGGTATTGTAAGGCGTGTCCCGTTTCAGATCCGATTGGTAGATCGGCCGGTCGGCCGGTTTTCCCTCGCCACCGAACAGCCCATAGATGATCGTTGGATCGGACTGCAGGCGCATGCCCTTGCCAAGCCGGTTCAGGAACACCGAAGCGACATGGGCACGTTCGTCGGGAATGCCGGTCTCCTTTTCGACGATCGAAGCGAGCGTCACGAATTCTTCTTTGGTTCGCAGCGGCAGCGAGGAGTCGCGCTTATCCCAGATCTGGTCGACCAGCTTCTGCTGTGCAGCCGCCATCTGTTCGATGATTTCCGAGCGCTTGGTGCCGCGCGAGAATTTGTAGGTGTCCGGACGCAGGCTACCTTCGGCCGGTAGTGCGGCCGGCAAGTCGCCTTCCAGAACCGGATCCTGCAGCATGCGGTCGAACATCTGGCGGACCGTCAGGCCTTCCGGAAAGGACACCGAATAGAGGATGGACTTGCCCGATTTTAGCAGCTCCATGATATCGCTCATGGAGGCTCTCGCCTTGATCTCATATTCGCCGGCCTTCAAGCTCTCGCCGGCGGAAAGATGAGTCGCCGTCAGATATCGAAAGATGCGGGCATCGGAGATGATCGCGTTGCGCTCAAGGTTCGAGGCGATTTCGGCGAGACCCGCACCGTTGCGGACGATGAAATTGGTGTTGGTCTGCAGCGGGCCCGGGCTCTGATAGGTCGAGGTCGCGTAGTAGAAGCCGATGACGGCGAGGACGCAGACCAGCACAGTCATCGTCATGATGAAGTTCAGGAAAAGGACGATCTGGCTGCGAGCGTTCTTAGAGCGTTTCGGCGGCTCGGGAACACGTTCCGGACGCAGGGCTTCGCTCGGCGACTTCGGGATGATCGGTCCCTTCTGCGCCTGGGTATCGTTGCTCTGGTTCGTCGTATCGCTCACCGGCAATCCTCTATAACTCGGCCGTCATTTCGCTATTTCGCGAAGCAATGCGGCAAAAAGCAGGTTCTGCCACCGTTCAACGAAGCCGCTGCCGGTCCTTGTGCTTTCACACGGCCTGCTACGACGGGACCCTTACTGTGCGTAGCGGCGCAGCACGAGCGATGCGTTCGTACCGCCGAATCCGAACGAGTTGGACAGCGCCACATCGATTTCTCGCTCACGAGCCTTGTGCGGAACAAGATCGATCGCCGTCTCGCGTTCGGGATTGTCGAGATTGAGCGTCGGCGGCGCGATATTGTCACGGATTGCAAGTGTCGCGAAGATCGCCTCGATCGCGCCGGCAGCACCGAGAAGGTGTCCCGTCGCCGACTTGGTCGAGGACATGGAGATCTTCGACGCCGCGTTGCCGACCAGGCGCTCGACCGCCCCGAGCTCGATCGTGTCGGCCATAGTCGAAGTACCGTGGGCGTTGATGTAATCGATATCGGCAGGCGTCAGTCCGGCGCGCTTCAGCGCCATCGCCATGCAGCGGCCGGCACCCTCGCCGTCTTCAGAGGGCGCGGTAATATGGTAGGCGTCGCCCGACAGGCCATAGCCGACGATCTCGGCGTAGATCTTGGCGCCGCGCGCTTTGGCATGCTCCAGCTCTTCGAGCACGACAATGCCGGCACCCTCGCCCATGACGAATCCGTCACGATCACGGTCATAGGGGCGCGAAGCCTTCTGCGGATCGTCATTGTGCTGGGTCGACAGCGCCTTGCAGGCGGCAAATCCAGCCAGCGAAATACGGCTGACGGGAGATTCCGTGCCGCCGGCGACCATGACATCGGCGTCACCAAGCGCGATCAGCCGCGCGGCATCGCCGATCGCATGCGCACCTGTCGAGCAGGCGGTGACGACCGAATGATTGGGTCCGCGCAGCTTGTGACGGATGGAAACCTGACCGGAGACGAGATTGATCAGGCGCCCCGGAATGAAGAAGGGGGAGATGCGGCGCGGGCCTTTGTCGCGCAGGGTGTAACCTGCCTCGACGATGCCTTCGATGCCGCCGATGCCGGAGCCGATCAAAACGCCGGTGGCAATCTGATCCTCATCCGTCTCGGGATGCCAGCCGGCATCGGCAAGCGCCATATCGGCGGCGGCCATGCCGAAGATGATGAAGGGATCGACCTTGCGCTGTTCTTTCGGCTCCATCCACTGATCGGCATTGAAGGTGCCGTCGGTACCGTCACCGATCGGGATACGGCAGGCGATCTTGGCGGGAAGGTCGTCGACTTCGAATTCGGTGACCAGGCGGGCGCCGTTCTGGCCGGCAAGCAGCCGCGACCACGTCACCTCAGTTCCGCATCCCAAGGGTGATACCATGCCGGTACCGGTGATGACGACACGTCTCATCGCGTGCTTTCCCCCGTCTCTTATGTTCTATGGAGAAATATGCCGAAAAGAAAAGGGCGGACTCCAGGCCCGCCCTTTCTCAAATATATAGGATCAGGCCTGGGCCTTCTCAATAAATTTCACCGCATCGCCGACCGTCAGGATCGAGTCGGCAGCGTCATCGGGGATTTCAACGCCGAATTCTTCTTCGAAAGCCATGACAAGTTCGACCGTGTCGAGCGAGTCAGCGCCCAGATCGTCGATAAAGCTGGCGCTCTCGACGACCTTGTCGGCATCGACGCCAAGATGATCAATAACAATTTTCTTTACGCGTTCTGCGATATCGCTCATGTCGGTTTCCTCGACCTTATGTCCTGATCGGAGTGCCGTTGCGGCACCCTTACCCTGTTTCAGCCTGCGATGTTTTCAGACATCCTCGGCAAACTCATTTACCCGGCTTCAGAGATGTCCCAGGCTTGCGAAAAGCCAGCCGGTCCGTCTGCTTTCTCGGGACGACTGTTCAAAGTCATTGGCCCGCTTAACATGGTTTAAGTCTGCCGCAAAGCCAGAAAATCAACGCTTCGTGATTGCTCAACATGCTATTGCGGGAAATATCTCCGTGCCGACAGTTTGTCGTTTCAGATCATCGCCATGCCGCCGTTTACGTGCAGCGTCTGGCCGGTCATGTAGGCGGCTTCGGAGGATGCAAGGTAAGCAACAGCCGAAGCGACCTCGCCGCCCGTGCCCATGCGCTTCATCGGGATCGCCCCCATGATCGCTTCCTTCTGCTTGTCGTTCAGCTTGCCGGTCATGGCGCTTTCGATGAAGCCGGGCGCGACGCAGTTGACCGTCACGTTACGGGTGGCAATTTCCTGCGCCAAGGACTTGGTGAAGCCGATCATGCCGGCCTTGGAGGCGCAGTAGTTGGCCTGCCCCGGATTGCCGGTGACGCCGACGACGGAGGTGATGTTGATGATACGGCCATAGCGGCGGCGCATCATCGGATGCGTTAACTCGCGCGTCAGGCGGAAGGTCGCCGTCAGATTGACCTCGAGGACCGCATCCCAGTCCTCGTCGCTCATGCGCACGAACAGGCCGTCCTTGGTGATGCCGGCATTGTTGACGAGAATATCGACACCCTCGAGATCGGCCTCGGCCTTCTGGCCGAGCGCCTTGACCTCGTCACGGTCCGACAAGTTGGCCGGAAAGATCTTGACGCGCTCGCCGAGCTCGGCCGCCAGCGTTTCCAGCTTCTCGACACGGGTGCCGTGCAGACCGACGATGGCGCCCTGCTTATGAAGAAGGCGGGCGATTTCCTCGCCGATACCACCCGATGCGCCGGTGACGAGAGCCTTGCGGCCGGAAAGGTCGAACATGGGAAGGTTCCTTATATCTGGAGATATCAATCAGGCCATGAGGGCGGCGACGGTCGCGTCGATATCCGAAGGACCATTGACCGAGACGCCGTTGATCGTCTTATCGATGCGGCGGGCAAGGCCGGTCAGCACTTTGCCGGAACCAAGCTCGTAAAGCGTCGTGACGCCGTTTGCCGCAAACCATTCCACCGTCTCGCGCCAGCGGACCTGACCTGTCACCTGCTCGACCAGGAGGCTGGCGATCTCGTCGGCGCCGGTCACTGGCGCCGCGCGGACATTGGCGATCAGGGGCACGGCGGGAGCGGACTTGGCAACCGTTGCCAGCGCCGCGCGCATGGCCTCGGCCGCAGGCGCCATCAGCTTGGAATGGAAAGGAGCGGAGACCGGCAGCAGGATGGCGCGCTTGGCGCCCTTGTCGGTCGCAAGGCCGGCGGCCTTTTCGACGGCTGCCTTCTCGCCCGAGATGACGATCTGGCCGCCGCCATTGTCGTTGGCGATCTGGCAGGCGCCGGTAGCGGCGGCCTCCTCGCAAACGGCAACGACGTCGGCATGTTCGAGGCCGATGATCGCGGCCATGGCGCCGACGCCGACAGGGACGGCCGCCTGCATGGCATTGCCGCGAATACGCAGCAGCCGCGCCGTATCCGCGAGCGAAAAGGTGCCGGCGGCGCAAAGCGCCGAATATTCGCCAAGCGAGTGGCCGGCGACATAGGCGACCTTGGACTTAAGATCCACCCCCTTGGCCTGAAGAACACGGACGACGGCGATTGATACCGCCATCAGCGCCGGCTGGGCGTTCGCCGTCAAGGTCAACGTGTCCTCAGGACCGTTGAACATGACGTCGGAAAGCTTTTCACCAAGTGCCTCATCAACCTCTTCGAAAACGGCGCGGGCTTCGGCGAAATTCCCGGAGAGATCCTTGCCCATGCCGACGGCCTGGCTGCCCTGGCCGGGAAAAGTGAAAGCGATGGTCATGTTCATGTCCCTGACTATGCCCCTCAAGGCTGTTTTGCCTCCAATTGACATTCTTTCCGGCAGAGTCAAGTGGCGCTCCATTCTCCGCAAAGCCTTTCGCGCCCGCGCAAAAGCCCGGATTTTGCTCTTGCGCTCCGTTAAATCCAGCCTAGATTCACCCAGACCCTTCCAAGGCTTCCCTCTCTCTCCCAAGGTTTTCCATGAAGTACAATTCCCTAGGCCGAACCGACATTACCGTTTCAGAAATCTGCCTTGGCACCATGACCTGGGGCTCGCAGAACAGCGAAGCCGACGCTCATGCGCAGATGGACTACGCCGTCGAGAAGGGCGTCAATTTCTTCGATACCGCCGAACTCTACCCGACCACGCCGGTTTCGCCCGAAACACAGGGCTGGACTGAAAACTATATCGGTAGCTGGTTCAGCAAGTCCGGCAAGCGCCGAAATATCGTGCTTGCGACCAAGGTCGCCGGCCGCGGCCGCGATTATCTGCGCGGCGGCGAAGGCGCGGACGCAAAGAACATCCGCCTGGCGCTCGAGGCCAGCCTGAAGCGGCTGAGGACCGATTACATCGACCTCTATCAGGTCCACTGGCCGAACCGCGGCCATTTCCACTTCCGCCAGAACTGGAGCTACAATCCCTTCACCCAGGATCGAGACCAGGCCGTCGCCAATATGCTCGAAATCCTGGAAACACTGGGCGCGCTGGTGAAGGAAGGGAAGATCCGGGCGATCGGCCTTTCCAACGAGACTACCTGGGGCATCCAGAAATATCTGACGCTCTCAGAACAGAAGGGCCTGCCGCGCGTTGCCAGCGTCCAGAACGAGTACAATCTGCTCTACCGCCATTTCGACCTCGACCTTGCCGAACTCTCGCATCACGAGGATGTCGGGCTGCTTGCCTATTCGCCGCTCGCCGGCGGCATCCTGACCGGCAAATATATCGATGGTCTGAGGCCGAAGGGTTCACGCGCGTCGATCAATCCTGATATTGGCGGCCGGTTGCAGCCCCTGCAGGAGCCGGCCACCAGGGCTTATCTGGCGCTCGCAGCCCAGTACGGCCTCAATCCGACAGTCATGGCGCTCGCCTTCTGCCGATCGAGGCCCTTCATGACGTCGGTCATCATCGGCGCGACGTCGATGGAGCAGCTCGATACTGACCTGAGTTCCGTCAATCTCAATCTGTCGATCGAGGTTTTGGCTGAAATCGAAAAGGTTCACCGCCAGTACCCGATGCCGATGTGAGGCAAACGGACAGCCCGCAATCGATGAGGCCATTCGCAGTCGGATTCCCTCGCGGTCGAGCGTACATCGCCTGGCCTCGCACCACGAACTGCAACGACGAGTTTACGCTCCGGAGGCAATTTCGCTTCTCCGTTCTCGGCATTTCAGCTAGATTTGTATAGCTCTGGCAGCGCCGCAGGAACGCTCACCCCCGTGGAACGGAAGCTCGCAGTGATACTTGCCGGCGACGTTGCCGGTTACAGTCGCCTTGTTGCAGCCAACGAGGAAGACGCCCTTGCGACACTCAGTGTCTATGGCGCCACCATCGGTGATCTGGTGCGCGAGCATGGCGGGCGGATTTTCGGCAGCGCCGGAGATAGCATGATCGCCGAATTCCACAGCGCAGTACAGGGCGTCCGTGCAGCCGTCGCGATCCAGCGCGCCCTCCATCGCCGAAATGCTGACCTGCCTGTGGATCGACGCATGGAGTTCCGCCTTGGGCTCAACCTTGGCGATGTCGTCGTCTCCGGAGACAACTTGCTTGGCGACGGCGTGAACGTCGCCGCCCGTCTTCAAGAAGTGGCGCTGCCTTCAGGTATCTGCATTTCCGGCGCTTTGCGTGAGCAGATCGAGGGCAAGCTGGACTTTCCGCTCGTGTCGATGGGCGATCGCACACTGAAAAACATTCCCCGTCCGGTGCCCGTGCATCGGGTTGACTGGAGCCGCGAGGACCCTATCGAGGCGGGGGTGCTCGGCGGGCCACTCAGACTGCCTGACAAACCCTCGATCGCCGTATTACCCTTCGTCAACATGTCCGATGACCCTGAGCAGGAGTACTTCGCCGATGGCTTGACCGAAGACATAATAACGGCGCTCTCGCTTTATCGCTGGTTTTTCGTCATCGCTCAGAACTCGTCCTTTGTGTTTAAGGGGCGCGCGGTTGATGTGAAGCAAATCGGGCGCGATCTCGGCGTGCGCTACATCGTAGAAGGCAGCGTGCGCAGGGCCGGGATGCGGGTTCGCGTCACAGGCCAGCTGATCGAGGCGGAAAGCGGCGTGCACCTCTGGGCACAACGCTACGACCGTGAGATCGCCGATATCTTCGCCATTCAGGACGAACTC
The DNA here is from genome assembly GCF_030182485.1 of Rhizobium atlanticum. NCBI lineage: Bacteria > Pseudomonadati > Pseudomonadota > Alphaproteobacteria > Hyphomicrobiales > Rhizobiaceae > Rhizobium > Rhizobium atlanticum. Next base: position 68,745 of record NZ_JAQJCJ010000005.1, on the reverse strand, counting down.
ACCCAAAACGTCGTCGGTGCCATAGAGCCTGAAATCCTTATCGGCGAGAGCCGCCGTGCGCTGCTGCGAACCACGGACAACCTCGACGCCTACGAGAGCCACATGCGCGGAACCTGGCTGCACAACGCACAGGATACGGCCGAACATTTCATCGAGGCCATCAACTGGCATCGGCGAGCCATCGAGCTCGATCCCAGCTTTGCGCGCGCCCACATGATGTTGGCCCGCTCGCTCTACGCCCGCTGTCTTCGCGGCTTCAGCGACGACGTCGACAGGGACAGTACTGAACTTCGCGTCGAGGCAGAACGTGCTGTCGCGCTCGACCCGCGCGATCCCTACTCTCATTATGTTATGTGCCTCAGCCATTTTGCGGCCCATAACGCTCCAGCCGCGGTCGAGGCGTCCCAGCAGGCGATCGATCTCAACCCCAATTTTGCACTGGCGCATATGGCGCTCGGATGGGCTCGCATTTTCACCGGCCATTTCGCCGAAGCCTGCGACCCGCTCCACATGGCCCTGCGGCTCAGTCCGCATGACCCCTTTACCTTTCTCTTTTTCGACCGACTGGCTTTGTCTCACTACCATCTCGGCAATTACGAGGAGGCCGTTCACTATTCCGAACGCGGACTGTCGCTGCGTCGCGCTTATTTCAACCGACTCGTGCTCCTCGCGAGTCTAGGACAGCTCGATCGCCACGATGAAGCACGGCGGCTAATACCGGAAATTCTAGCGCACGCACCGATGGACCTCGAACACTACTGGAAGTTCCTGACACCATATGTCGCCGCCAACCACTACGACCATTTCGTTGACGGTTTACGCAAAGCAGGACTATCTTTGTTGAACTCGCCGCGAGAACAATGCTGACTGCCCCTTGCGTTTCGCGCGAAAATCCGTATAAGCGCGCCTGTTCGTTAACCCGGTCTTCTGGCTGGTGGCTGAACGGAGGGCCGGTTTCCTGTCTGGAAATCGTTCGGAACGGAAGCGTTCCAGCCTCCCGTGTCTCCGCTCTCGACCGTCTCGGAAACGCTTTTCTTGCCTGGGTCCGCCCAATCAGGAGCAGTCGTTGAGGCTTAGCCGCCGAATATCGGGTTGAACCAAACGCAAGAAAGGCAAAGCTGTCATGGCTCTTTATGAACATGTATTCCTTGCCCGGCAGGATATTTCCGCTCAGCAGGTCGATGCACTCGTAGAACAGTACAAGGGTGTGATCGAAGCTAACGGCGGCAAGGTCGGGCGCATCGAAAACTGGGGCCTCAAGTCCCTCACCTATCGCATCAAGAAGAACCGCAAGGCGCATTACGCCCTGATGGACATCGATGCACCGGCAGCAGCGATCCAGGAAATGGAACGTCAGATGCGCATCAGCGAAGACGTTCTTCGCTACATGACCATCGCCGTCGAAAAGCACGAAGAAGGCCCATCTGCGATGCTGCAGAAGCGTGACCGCGACGACCGCGGCCCGCGCGAAGGCGGCGACCGCGGCCCGCGCCGCGAATTCGGCGACCGTCCGCCGCGCCGCGACGGCGAGTTCCAGCGCGCCCCACGTCCGGACCGCGCTCCCCGCGAAGACCGTGCATAAGGAGATATAAGAATGTCTGAAGCTTCCTCCGCTCCGGTCCGCCGTCCGTTCCATCGCCGCCGCAAGACCTGCCCGTTCTCCGGCGCAAACGCTCCGCGGATCGACTACAAGGACGTACGTCTGTTGCAGCGCTACATTTCCGAGCGCGGCAAGATCGTTCCGTCCCGCATCACGGCCGTTTCCCAGAAGAAGCAGCGCGAACTCGCCCAGGCGATCAAGCGCGCCCGTTTCCTCGGCCTGCTGCCCTACGTCGTCGCCTGATCGGCTGAGACGATCATTCTGAGGGAAGGCATTCGTGCCTTCCCTTCTCCCTTCCGCGATGGGCGCGGATCGGAATTCCTAAAACCCATGTTGAGATGTTTCTGAATTCGATTCAGCAACGGCCTCTAACTGCTTGATGAAGCAGGACAGCGACCTTGAAACGACCTGATCTTAAAACGCTGCTGATCGGCGCACTCGCCGGATTGACCGCCGCCTTGCTAGTGCTGGGCGCGAGCATGCAGCCGTCGTTTTTCAGCGCGCTTCTCTATACGGCCTCGGCGCTGCCGATCCTGCTCGTCGGGCTCGGCTGGGGCAATGCCGCCGCAATTTCAGCGGTCGTCACGGGAGCGGCGCTTGGTGCGGTCCTCATCTCCCCGTCTTTCGCGCTCATCATGACGCTGGTGACGCTGCTGCCGGCCGGCTGGCTTAGTCATCTCGCCAATCTCGCGCGCCCCGCCTCCGAACTCGGCGGCCCAGACCATCTGCTTGCTTGGTATCCGCTCTCCGATATCCTCCTGCATCTGTGCGGCCTGGTGACGCTTGCTGTCATCGTCATCGGCGTGATGATCGGCTATGGGCCTGATATCACCGACCCGATCGTCGATCTGCTGATCACCTCGGTCAAGCAGCAGCAGCCGGAATTCATGCCCGATCCGGCGGCAACCGCGCAGACCAAATCGCTGATCCTGCTGATGCTGCCGGCCGTGCAGGGCTGCATGTGGGTCAGCATGCTGTTTGCCGCCTATTATTTCGCCGTGCGCATCGTCGCCGCATCCGGCCGCGGCCTTCGACCGCGCGAGGATATTCCTTCGTCGCTGCGCATGAACCGCAATTCGATCTTCATCTTCCTGGCCGGGCTAGCCGCCTGCTTCTTCGGCGGCGTTCCGGCGCTCGTCGGCGCGACCGTGATCGGCACCTTCGGCGCCGGTTTCATGCTCTCCGGCTTCGCCTCGCTGCATTTCCGCACACGCGGCAAGGACTGGCGGATACCGGCCCTCATCCTCTGCTACCTGGCTTCGATGCTCATGTTGTTGCCAGCTCTCCTCATCCTCGTCCTGGGTCTCGCCGATACGCGCAAGGCGATCGCACTGACCCCGGCGAAAGATGCCGATGCCCCCAAACAATCCGATACGAAAATCTGAGACACAAGAAAGGAACAAGAAAATGGAAGTCATCCTTCTCGAACGCATCTCCAAGCTCGGCCAGATGGGCGAAACCGTAAAGGTTCGCGACGGCTTTGCCCGCAACTACCTGCTGCCGCTCGGCAAGGCACTGCGCGCCAACGCCGCCAACAAGGCCCGCTTCGAATCCGAGCGTGCAACGCTCGAAGCCCGTAACCTTGAGCGCAAGTCGGAAGCCCAGAAGGTCGCCGACGTCCTCGACGGCCAGTCCTTCATCGTCGTACGCTCCGCCGGCGAAACCGGCCAGCTCTACGGCTCGGTCGCTGCCCGTGACGTTGTCGAAGTTCTCGCCGCGGAAGGCTTCAACATCGGCCGCAACCAGGTTCACCTCAACACGCCGATCAAGGCGATCGGCCTGCACAAGGTCGAGCTGCAGCTGCATGCCGAAGTCGAAATCAACATCGAGCTGAACGTTGCCCGTTCGGCCGAAGAGGCAGAGCGTCAGGCCAAGGGCGAAGAGCTCACCTCGGTCGACGCGATCTACGGCGTCGACGAAGACGCACTGCGTCCGGAAGATTTCTTCGATCCGGAAGCCGACGGCCTCGACGAAGACGAAGCATAATTCTCGACGGATATTCCTCGATAGGGAGAGCCCGGCCACCGTGCCGGGCTTTTTCTTTTCGTACGTTCCGAGTCCGCGCAGCCCTCGGGTCACTTTTTTAGCGGGGGATTACCCGGATGTTTTTGCTGCGTGCCCGATGTCATCGGGCTAACATATCCTTCTCCGGAACGGATGAGCTGAGTCGGCTCCGTACCGTGTCCTGCAGGTGACACTGCCAGTATTTCGCATTTGTGGCGCCCGGGACTGTGGAGAAGTCGAACAATGGGCACAGCGTTCAGGATTTAGGCGAGACGAGCCCCGCTCCTTTCGCAGCCCCTTGATTTTCTCCATCCGGAATTGCAAATCCGGAGTTGGAAAAAGACAGAACGGATGATGATGAACGACGCCGCTCGAAAGATTGCAGCCGTTGCTCCGTCGGAGCAGCACTACCGCGAAGCACCCAACAATATCGAAGCCGAGCAGGCGCTTCTCGGCGCCATCCTGATGAACAACGACGCCTATTACCGGGTGTCGGACTTTCTGAAGCCGATCCATCTTTACGAACCGCTGCACCGGAAGATCTTCGAGGTCGCCGGCGACATCATCCGCATGGGCAAGATCGCCAATCCGGTGACGATCAAGACTTTCCTGAAGGCCGACGAGAAAGTCGGCGAGATGACGGTTTCGCAATATCTGGCAAGCCTCGTCAGCAATGCCGTCACTGTCATCAATGCCGAGGATTACGGCCGGGCGATCTATGATCTCGCGCTGCGCCGGGCGCTGATCACAATCGGCGAGGATGTCGTCAACATCGCCTACGACGCGCCGCTTGACATGCCGCCGCAGTCGCAGATCGAGGATACCGAGCGCCGGCTGTTCGAGCTCGCCGAAAACGGCCGCTACGACGGCGGCTTCCAGTCCTTCAACGACGCCGTGGCGTTGGCGATCGACATGGCGGCGGTCGCCAAAGAACGCGACGGCGGCCTTTCCGGTATTTCTACCGGCATCCATTCGCTCGATGCGAAGATGGGCGGCCTGCAGCGTTCGGACTTGATCATTCTCGCCGGACGCCCGGGCATGGGCAAGACCTCGCTTGCGACCAACATTGCCTATAATATCGCTGCCGCCTATGAGGGCGAGGTGCAGCCGGACGGCAGCATGAAAGCCAAGAACGGCGGCGTCGTCGGGTTCTACTCGCTCGAAATGTCGTCCGAACAGCTCGCCACCCGTATCATCTCGGAGCAGACGGAAGTCTCCTCCTCGAAGATCCGCCGCGGCGACATCAACGATGCCGACTTCGAAAAGCTCGTCGCCTGCTCGATGATGATGCAGAAGGTGCCGCTCTATATCGACCAGACCGGCGGCATCTCGATCGCCCAGCTTTCAGCGCGGGCGCGCCGCCTCAAGCGCCAGCGAGGCCTCGACGTGCTCGTGGTCGACTACGTGCAGCTGATGACCGGCTCCGGCAAATCAAGCGACAACCGCGTCCAGGAAATCACCCAGATCACTACTGGCCTCAAGGCGCTCGGCAAGGAGCTCAACGTTCCGATCATCGCGCTGTCGCAGCTCTCACGTCAGGTCGAAAGTCGCGACGACAAGCGCCCGCAGCTCTCCGACCTTCGTGAATCCGGTTCGATCGAGCAGGACGCCGACGTCGTGCTCTTCGTTTTCCGCGAGGAATATTACGTCAAGAACCAGGAGCCGCGCGATCCTCACGATCCGAAATATCCGGAATGGGAAGCGCTGTTCGACAAGGTGAAAGGCACCGCCGATGTGATCATCGCCAAGCAGCGTCACGGACCGACAGGCACGGTGAAGCTCGCCTTCCAGGCAGAATTCACCCGCTTCGCCGATCTCGCAGATCCTTCCTTCATCCAATACGAAGAACATTGACGCGTTTTTCCGCGTCGATTTTCTTCAGAGCCCTGCAACCCGCAACAATGCAACCGTTGCGACGCCGACCACGACGCTTGCAAGCATCGGCAAACGGCGCGCGGCAATCGCGGTTACCGCGCAGGCTAACGTCTCCGCCCAGCCGGTCGCAAAGGCGGTCGGGGCGATGACGGCCATCAGCACGGCCGGCGGAATGGCTTCGATTGCCGTTCTCCGGCGCTCGTCGATCTCGACATGCCGGATCAGGACGAGACCGCTGATGCGGGTAAAAACGGTTGCGGCTGCCATCGCGAGGATGGAGATGAGGATATCGAAATGCAGCGTCATGCCGCCTGCTCCCGCGCCCTGCCCTGCCAGAGGGCCACTGCCAGCCCAGCCAGCGCCCCGGCGGCGATATGCCAGACCCCTGGCACGAAATGGTGGACAGCAACGGAAGCGGCACCGCTTGCGGCAAGCACGGCGCCGGTTTCCGGCCCTTTCCAGAAGCCCATGACCAGCACGACGAAGACAGCCGGAAAGGCGAAGTCGAGGCCGATGACGGCCGGATTGCCGAGAAAGGCGCCGAGCAGTGCGCCTGTCAGCGAGGAACCGACCCAAGCGAGGTAAAAAGGCATGACGATGCCGGCATACCAGGCGGGCCTCAGCCGCGTGCTGCCGGCCCGGAATTCCGCCATGGCCCAGAGCTCATCGGCGAGGAAGAGCATGGCGATATAACGTTTGACGCCGGGGAAGGACTGCATCTTGGTGCCGAGCGACGCGCTCATCAGCACGTGGCGGATATTGACCAGCAGGGCTGCAAAGCCGACGCCGATCCAGCTTGCCGGATGCGTCCAGATGTCCATCGCCACGAATTGCGAGCCGCCTGCAAAGACAAGTGCGCTCATCAGCGTCGTTTCCAACGGGGAAAGGCCCTTAGTGGCCGCGACCGCGCCGAAGACAAGACCGATCGGCAAAACGGCGACGACGAGCGGAAAGATGGCACGCATTCCGGCGAGAAATTCGCCAAGACGAAATTCGCCGGATGGCCGGCTGTGCTGCAACATGGCAACCTCCTGATTAAGATCGCGGAGGGTTAGCCCAGGCCGCCACGGCTGTATTGAACGAAAGTGATCAGCCCAGGCGGAACTGGCCGGGCGTCACGCCCGTGCGTGCCTTGAAGTGCCGAGTAAAGTGCGCCTGATCGGCAAAACCGCATTCCAGCGCGATGTCGGCTGGCATGCGACCCTGCCGCAGCAGCCGCCGGGCCACCTGCACCCGCCGATCCGTCAGGAAGGCGTGCGGTGTGATGTGATATTCCTTGCGGAAGGCGCGGATGAGATGAGCCCGGCTCAATCCCGCCACTTCGGCCAGTTCCTTGAGGCCAACATCGAGGTCGAAGTTCTCGATCAGGTATTCGCGAGCTCGGGCGACGGCGCTTCGCTCCTTGGTATCGACAGGCACGACAATCGTGCTGCCGTGACGCGCAAAGATCGCCGCCAGCACCGAGAACATTCCTTCATCGGACTCGAGGGCGCCTGCGCCGCTCTCCAGCGTTCGGTGAGCGGCGTGAAAGGCATTGGCAAGCTCGGGATCGCGTGGGAGCGCGCCGGAAAAAGAGGGCGTCGCATGGAAGGCCTTGCCGGTGACATCCTCCAGAATATCGACGAACAGCTTCGTGTCGGGATAGATCATGCGGTAGCGGTAGCCTTTACCGCCCGGAGCGCCGTCATGGATGACACCGGGGTCGATCAGATAAAGGTCGCCGGGCCCGGTTTCCTCCCGCCTGCCGCTGAGGGTGGCGATCTGGGTGCCGCTTTCTATCGCGCCGATGCTGAACGTATCATGCGCATGCGGCGCATATTCATGGGTGAGAAAAGTGGCGCTTAGGCATTCCATGTCGCGGAAGCGGCTATCCCGCCAGAAGCGGGCCGATTCCACATTGGCGAGCGGCATGGCCTCCGCCGCCTCTTTCTGCGATACATTCTGCATCCGGCAAAATTAACGCGAAAGCCTGCATGCGTCTTGAACAAAAGTGATCGTACAAGAAGCAAAGGGTGATATGTGACCGCCTGCGCTTTTCCTTGGCCACAATGCTCTCTAAACTGAGCGGGACGGGCTCCTTCCATTTTTTCACGGCGATTCATGACAGATTTTCCCATCCCCTCCGAAGACGATGATCTTTTCACTTCCGCGGGCCTGCGGCTGACCGTTGATCTGAGTGCGCTCACGGAAAACTGGCGCGACATGGCGCGCCGCTCGGGTGCGGCGCGCGCCGCAGCCGTCGTCAAGGCGGACGCCTACGGCATGGGTATCGAGGATGCCGGCGAAGCGCTCTACTTGGCGGGCGCCCGGGATTTTTTTGTCGCGACCGCCGATGAAGGGGTGACGCTTCGTCTCTATGCGCCCGAGGCGCGCATCTTCGTGCTCTCGGGCATATGGCCGGGCACGGAACGGCGGTTCTTCGACAATGATCTCGTACCGGTGATTTCCTCCGACGAGCAGCTCGCCTTCTGGATGGCGGTGCTTGCCGATTACGGCGATTACCCCTGCGCCCTGCATGTCGATACCGGCTTCAATCGGCTCGGGCTGCACATCGACGACGCTATCGCCCTTGCCGACGACGTCTCGCGGCCTGCGAGCTTCGCGCCGGTGCTGGTCATGAGCCATCTCGCCTGCGGCGACGATCCCAGCCATGCGATGAACCGACAGCAACTCGAATCATTCCGTAGGGTTGCGGCCGTCTATGAAGGCATCGATTCAAGTCTTGCCGCCTCGGCCGGCATCTTTCTCGGCGACGATTATCATTTCGACCTGACCCGGCCGGGCATCGCGCTCTATGGCGGCGAGGCGGTCAGTGGCATGGCGAACCCGATGCGGCCGGTCGCGACCGCGGAAGCACGCATCATCCAGGTGCGCACCGTCGAGGCCGGCGAGACCGTCAGCTACGGCAGGGCACTGCAGCTTTGCCGCAGAAGCCGGCTGGCAATCGCGTCTGCCGGTTATGCGGACGGTTACATGCGCAGCCTATCGAGCGCCGGCGTGCCGCTGCGCCAGGCTGTGCCGCAGGGCGGGCAAGGCTTCATCGCCGAACACAAGGTGCCGGTTGCCGGCCGGATCACCATGGACTTGACGATCTTCGACATCACCGACCTGCCCGAGAACGCCGTGCGCGCCGGCGACTATGTCGAATTGTTCGGTAAAAACATGCCGCTGGACGACGTGGCGCGGGCGGCGGGCACGATCGGATACGAGATCCTGACCAGCACGGGGCTGCGCCATGAACGACGCTATGTGGCCGAGGAGTAGGAATATCCTTGGCGGATCGCTAAATATCCAGCGCAGGAGTCCGCCATGCCTCCTGCCCCTTCCCGCAAGGCCATCGACAATCTAACGTCCATATTACACTAGGGACGATTCCCTGCCGCCAAGCGCCTCATCGGCGGGAACACCTCACCAGAAGATTTTATCGAAAGCAGTCATCGATGGCGAAGGCCAGGACACAATTCATCTGCCAGAATTGCGGCGCGGTCCATAATCGTTGGGCCGGCAAATGCGATGGTTGCGGCGAGTGGAACACCATCGTCGAGGAAGACCCGATGGGCGGCATCGGCGCCGGCCCCGGCAAGACGCCGAAGAAGGGCCGGCCGGTGACGCTGACGGCGCTCTCGGGCGAAATCGAGGAGGCGCCACGCATCCACACCGCCATGTCAGAACTCGACCGGGCGCTCGGCGGCGGTTTCGTGCGCGGCTCGGCGGTTTTGATCGGCGGCGATCCCGGCATTGGCAAATCGACGCTGCTGATGCAGGCCGCCACCGCCCTTGCACGGCGCGGCCACAAGATCATCTATGTCTCCGGCGAGGAGGCGGTGGCGCAAGTCCGGCTCCGGGCGCAGCGGCTTGCCGCAGCCGATACCGACGTGATGCTGGCGGCCGAAACCAATGTCGAGGATATCCTGGCGACGCTTGCTGAGGGCAAACGCCCCGATCTCGTCATCATCGATTCCATCCAGACGCTGTGGAGCGAACTTGCCGAATCTGCGCCGGGAACGGTGACGCAGGTGCGCACCGGCGTTCAGTCGATGATCCGTTTCGCCAAACAGACGGGAGCCGCCATGGTGCTCGTCGGGCATGTGACCAAGGACGGGCAGATCGCCGGGCCGCGCGTCGTCGAGCACATGGTCGATGCCGTTCTCTATTTCGAAGGCGACCGCGGCCATCACTACCGCATCCTGCGCACGGTCAAGAACCGCTTCGGCCCGACGGACGAGATCGGCGTTTTCGAAATGTCCGACAAAGGACTGCGCGAAGTCGCCAATCCCTCCGAGCTCTTCCTCGGCGAGCGCAATGAAAAATCACCTGGAGCCGCGGTCTTTGCCGGCATGGAGGGGACGCGGCCCGTGCTCGTCGAGGTGCAGGCGCTGGTGGCGCCGACCTCGCTCGGCACGCCGCGGCGCGCTGTGGTCGGCTGGGACTCGGCCCGGCTGTCGATGATCCTGGCGGTGCTGGAGGCCCATTGCGGCGTCAGGCTCGGCCAGCACGACGTCTATCTCAACGTCGCCGGCGGTTACCGCATCTCCGAACCGGCGGCCGATCTCGCCGTCGCCTCGGCGCTGGTTTCGTCGCTCGCCGGTATTGCCCTTCCCGCCGATTGCGTCTATTTCGGCGAAGTCAGCCTGTCGGGCGCCATCCGGCCGGTTGCGCACACCGCCCAGCGCCTCAAGGAAGCCGAGAAGCTGGGCTTTTCCGCAGCGCTGCTTCCTTCCGCCTCCGCCGAGCTGCCGAAGGGTTCCGGCGGGCGATGGAGCGAGGTCGAAAGCCTGCCGGATCTGGTTGCGCGCATCGCCGGGTCGAAGGGAGCGCTGCGTGTGGAAGACGAGGTTTGATCCTTTCATTGCCGCGAATGGTAATGTTATAGGAGGCACACGATAAGGCCGACACGGCCGCCGAGCGGCAGTCCTGGAGTTGAATTTTCATGCCCATTACGATTTTCGACGGTATTGTCATCGGCGTCGTGCTCTTCTCCGCCGTGCTGGCAATGGTCCGCGGTTTCTCGCGCGAGATCCTTTCGATCGCGAGCTGGGGCGGTTCGGCCGCCGCCGCCTACTACCTCTATCCGTACCTGCTGCCCTATGCGAAGAAGTACACTGATGACGATCGCATCGCGATCGCCGGTTCGGCCGCCGTCGTCTTCCTGATCGCGCTCATCGTCATTTCCTTCATCACCATGAAGATTGCCGATTTCATCATCGACAGCCGCATCGGCGCTCTCGACCGCACCCTCGGCTTTCTGTTCGGCGCGGCCCGCGGCCTGCTGCTGATGGTCGTTGCCGTCGCCTTCTGGAACTGGCTGGTCGATGTCGACCACCGGCCGGCCTGGGTCAACGAGGCCAAGTCGAAGCCCTTCCTGGATTCGATGGTCGTGAAGCTAAAGGCGGTGCTGCCGGAGCAGTTTGCCCAGATGATACAGGCAAGCTTCCGTGATAAGATGCAGCCGGCACAGGGCAGCGAAGGCGCCACGCCGCCGGCGACCGATCAAGCGCCGGCGGACGACGCGCCCGCAGGCGGCGCGCAGCAGCCGGCGAATTGACACAGTGTTCAGCAGCTTGACTCGCCTCGCGGCAATTGCCATTTGAGCGGGACGTGAAATAAGGGTCCGGCCGGGCATTCCAGCTCCGCCGGACCTAAGCCGTTTCAGAGCCCGCTGAACGGGCTTTGAAAGCAGATGTCGTTCAGCACGAAGCTATCGGAAACCTGCGAGATTTCCGGTATCGTGCTATTGGTAATGCCGATCCATTCTTGTGAGAGCAGAGGCCCGCAGAAATGAACCAGTCCCATTCCTTCCCAATCGACGATCCGCTCGACGGAGATACGCTGCATGAGGAATGCGGCGTTTTCGGAATTCTGGGACATCCCGATGCCGCAGCTCTCACTGCTCTCGGGCTGCACGCCCTGCAGCACCGCGGACAGGAGGCAGCCGGCATCGTCTCGTTCGATGGCAAGCGCTTCTATCAGGAACGCCATATGGGCCTGGTGGGAGACCACTATACCAATCCAATGACGCTGGCCCGCCTGCCCGGCAGCATAGCGATCGGCCACACACGCTATTCCACGACAGGCGAAGTAGCGATGCGCAACGTGCAGCCGCTGTTTGCTGAACTGGAAGAAGGCGGCATCGCCATCGCCCATAACGGCAATTTCACGAATGGCCTGACGCTGCGCCGCCAGATCATCGCCACCGGCGCCATCTGTCAGTCGACATCCGATACCGAAGTCGTCCTGCATCTCATCGCCCGCTCGCGCCATGCTTCCACATCCGACCGCTTCATCGACGCCATCCGCCAGATGGAAGGCGGCTATTCGATGCTTGCCATGACCCGCACGAAACTGATTGCCGCGCGCGATCCCACCGGCATCCGCCCGCTTGTCATGGGTGAACTCGACGGCAAGCCGATCTTCTGTTCGGAAACTTGCGCGCTCGACATCATCGGCGCCAAGTTCATCCGCGATGTCGAAAACGGCGAGGTCATCATCTGCGAAATCCAGCCTGACGGCTCGATCAGCATCGATGCCCGCAAGCCGAGCAAGCCACAGCCGGAGCGTCTCTGCCTGTTCGAATATGTCTATTTCGCCCGTCCCGATTCGGTCGTCGGCGGCCGGAACGTCTATACGACGCGTAAGAACATGGGCATGAATCTCGCCAAGGAATCGCCTGTCGATGCCGATGTCGTCGTGCCGGTGCCGGATGGCGGCACGCCCGCAGCTCTCGGCTACGCGCAGGAAAGCGGCATCCCCTTCGAATACGGCATCATCCGCAACCACTATGTCGGCCGTACCTTCATTGAGCCAACGCAGCAGATCCGCGCCTTTGGAGTCAAGCTGAAGCATTCCGCCAACCGGGCGATGATCGAAGGCAAGCGCGTGGTGCTGGTCGACGATTCCATAGTGCGCGGCACGACGTCGCTGAAGATCGTGCAGATGATCCGCGAGGCCGGTGCGCGCGAAGTCCATATCCGCGTCGCAAGCCCGATGATCTTCTTCCCGGATTTCTATGGGATCGATACGCCCGACGCCGACAAGCTGCTCGCCAATCAATATGCCGATGTCGAAGCCATGGCCAAATATATCGGAGCGGATTCGCTTGCCTTCCTGTCGATCAACGGACTTTACCGCGCCGTCGGCGGCGAGGACCGCAATCCGGCCCGCCCGCAGTTCACCGACCACTACTTCACCGGTGACTATCCGACCCGCCTGCTCGACAAGAACGGCGAGTCCATGGGCAACAAGCTTTCGATGCTTGCCAGCAACGGCTGAGCCGCTGCCGCTTTGACTTTCACTTCCGAGGGGCCTTGCGCTCCTCACCTTTGCAAGCAAATCCGGAACCGGACAGATGAACATCAATCTTGAGGGCAGGATCGCACTCGTCACCGGTGCGTCGCGCGGCATCGGCTACTTCACAGCCCTGGAACTTGCCAAGGCCGGCGCCCATGTGATCGCCTGCGCACGCACGGTCGGCGGACTCGAGGATCTCGACGATGCGATCAAAGCCGTCGGCGGCAGTGCGACGCTCGTGCCCTTCGACCTTGCCGATATGAATGCGATCGACGCACTCGGCGGCTCGATCTTCGAGCGCTGGGGCAAGCTCGATATCCTCGTTGCCAATGCCGGGGTGCTCGGCGTCATTTCGCCGATCGGCCATATCGAGGCGAAGGTGTTCGAGAAGGTGATGACGATCAACGTGACGGCGACATGGAGGCTGATCCGGTCGGTCGATCCGCTGCTCGCCCGCTCGGATGCCGGCCGCGCCGTAATCCTGTCTTCTGGCGCCGCCCACAAATGCCGTCCCTTCTGGGGCGCCTATTCCGCATCAAAAGCCGCTGTTGAGGCGCTGGCCCGAACCTGGGCCGGCGAGACGCAGTCGACGCCACTGCGTATCACCAGCGTCGATCCGGGCGCGACCCGCACGGCGATGCGGGCGCAGGCTGTGCCCGGCGAAGATCCGCAGACGCTCCCGCATCCCTCCGAGGTCGCCAAGGCGATCCTGCCGCTGCTGGGCCCCGGCGTGACAGAGACGGGCAAACTGTTCATCGTGCGCGAGAATAAGCTCGCCGATTATCGCCTGCCGGAATAAACAGACGCTTCAGTTCGCGGCAACAGCCGGGAACAGATGCGCGAAACCTGTTTCGGCTGGGCATAGGACATTGAGGTCCACTGGTCCTCGGATGCCGTTCACAGCGCCGTTGTCGGCAAATTGCCAGACCGACCAACGACTGCAGCCTACCTGCGTTGGCTCATTGAACACGCTTCGAAGCCAAAGGTAATGCTCGGGGAAGCGAGCCTCGTTGCCTTTCAGATACTGATCGAAAAATTCCTGCGTGACGTAGAAGATCGGCTTTTCCGGAAAGATCGCTTTCAGTTCGGTGACGAAGGCATTGACCTCCGTTGCCATTTCCTCGACCGTCGGGACCTTGCTGCAATTACCGACAAATTCCAGATCGATGGCGATCGGCAGGGTTCGCGGCGCCTTCGGCACCGTCGCCAGGACATTCTGCGCCTGGTCCTTGCCCGGGCGGCAAAAGGTGAAGAAATGGTAGGCGCCTCTCACCAGCCCTGCATCTCCGGCACGTTGCCAGTTCTCGGGGAACCTGGAATCCTTGTGATCGCCGCCTTCGGTCGCCTTCATGATTGCGAAACGCACGTTCGGCTGGGCGGCCACCGTCTTCCACTCGATGTCGCCCTGGTGATGGCTGACATCGATGCCTTGGATCGGATAACGCGACAAGGTCGGATTGTTGAAGCGAAGCATGCCGAAATCGTATGCGAAATATGCGCCCGATGCGACGACCAGAATTGCAGCCGTACCGATCGTCCATCGAACAAAGCTTCTCACTCATTCCTCCCGTATTTTCAGCAGCTTCCGAACCGGCTATACGCGATTTGCGCCACGAAAATGGCAGACGAGCCTCAGGGGATGCAGCGCACCGGATAGGTCGCTCGAGTTGCCACCGATCCTCCCCTCCCCCTCTTGACCAAACGTCATTCCCGCGCCATAAAACGCGGCATGAAAACGGTTATCTGCATTATCTGCGGAAAGATTATTCGCTAGCGCACGCGCTGGCCTGGCCGTTTTCGTCTCCCCAATTGTCAAGATGCGAAACGCCCCGGCCTGCCGGTCGCGATTTTTCTGATCGTGCATTTGGGAGAGTGAAATGGGCGGCACGCCGGAACTGAAGCTGTACAACACGCTGACGCGGGAGAAATCGGTCTTCAAGCCGATCGATGCCGAGAACGTCCGCATGTATGTGTGCGGCCCGACGGTCTATGATTTCGCCCATATCGGCAATGCCCGCCCGGTCATCGTCTTCGACGTGCTGTTCCGGCTGCTGCGCCATCTCTATGGCGAAGATCGAGTCACCTATGCCCGCAACATCACCGACGTCGACGACAAGATCAATGCGCGGGCGTTGAGAGATCATCCCGGCCTGCCGCTCAACGATGCGATCCGCGCGGTCACCGAAAAGACCGAGACGCAGTTTCACGCCGATGTCGCCGAACTCGGCTGCCTCGAGCCGAATGTCGAGCCGCGCGCCACCGATAATATCGCAGAGATGATCCAGATCATCGACAAGCTGATCGGCAATGGGCATGCCTATGTGGCGGCAGGCGAAGTTCTGTTCGACACCAAGTCCATGGCGGATTACGGCCAGCTTTCGAAGCGGCCGCTCGACGAGCAGCAGGCCGGCGCCCGCGTCGCCGTCGATGCGCACAAGAAGAATCCGGGCGATTTCGTGCTCTGGAAACTGTCGAGCCACAACGAGCCTGGTTGGGAGAGCCCCTGGGGCCGCGGCCGGCCCGGCTGGCATATCGAGTGCTCCGCGATGAGCAGGCGTTATCTCGGCGATGTCTTCGACATTCACGGTGGCGGACTGGATCTGATCTTCCCGCATCATGAAAACGAGATCGCCCAATCGCGTTGCGCCCACGGGACCGAGGTGATGGCGAATGTCTGGATGCACAACGGCTTCGTTCAGGTCGAAGGCCGCAAGATGTCGAAGTCGGAGGGCAATTTCGTCACCATCCACGATCTGCTCCACACGGAAACCTTCGGCGGCCGCAAATGGCCGGGCGAGGTGCTGCGCCTTGCCATGCTGATGACGCACTACCGCGAGCCGATCGATTTCTCGATCAAGCGGTTGGAAGAGGCCGAACGCCTGCTCGCCAAATGGCCGACCTCGGAGGCCGGCGATGCCGCAGCCGATGACAGCGTGCTGAACGCGCTGGCCGATGACCTGAATACCGTCGCCGCCGTGCAGGTGCTGCATGCGCTGGCGCAATCCGGCAACGATACCGTCTTCGCCGCAAGTGCGGCGCTCCTCGGGGTGCTGCCGAAGAAAGTCGAAATCGACGAAGCCTTCGCAGCGGCGGTCGATGCGCTGGTCGCCATGCGTCTCGAAATGCTGAAAGCGAAGAACTTCGCCGAGGCCGACAAGGTTCGCGACGAATTGACCGCGAAAGGCATCCAGCTGAAGGACGGAAAGGATCCGGCGACGGGCGAGCGGGTGACGACGTGGGAGGTAAAGCGGTAGGATGAATTGGGTGGCAGAGGGGGGTGTAGCCCAGAGCGAGAGGCTAGATATGTCGCATACACCAGTTCCGCCGCAACGGCGGGCGAATGCCAAGCGTATGGGCAAAGCTATGACTGATGCCGAATTAAAGCTCTGGAACGAACTTCGCGCCCATCGCCTAATGGGTCTTGGCTTTCGCAGGCAGTTGCAGATTGCGGGCTACATCGTCGATTTCGCATGCCCCAGCCATCGGCTTATCGTGGAGGTAGACGGCTCGCAGCATGCCATTGCCGAAAATGCCTTCTACGACGACATCAGGACTGAGCGCCTAAAGGCAGATGGCTGGACCGTCCTGCGCTTTTGGAACGACGATATTCTCCGGGATCTGGACAATGTATGCAGCCATATCATCCGCACCATCGGAAAGGACCTGCCATGACCACCTACACGGGCGGCTGCCAGTGCGGCGCGATCCGTTTCCGCGTCATCGGTGAACTCAAGGATTCGTCGATCTGTCATTGCCGCATGTGCCAGAAAGCGTTCGGAGCCTATTATGCACCGCTGGTCTCGGTGCGCGGCGCCGATTTTGAATGGACGCGGGGGGAGCGCAAAAGGTTTCGCTCGTCGAATTTCGTCGAGCGTGGTTTCTGCGGCGATTGCGGCACGCCACTGACCTATGAAGCCCCGGATGGGATGGCGATTGCGGCGGGCGCGTTCGACGATCCGTCGCAGCTGCCGCCGACCGTTCAATGGGGTGTGGAAGGCAAGATCGACTTCGTCGATCATCTGCACGAACTGCCGGGAGAACGGACCGAGGCGGATCTGACGGCGGGCTCCTTCCTGCACGAACTGATTTCCTATCAGCACCCCGACCACGACACGCCGGTCTGGCCGCCGGAGGATCGCACTTGATGGAAACGGCGAGACAGACCGGCGGATGCCAGTGCGGCGCGGTTCGTTATCGCGCGCTGGGCGAACTCGGTTATCCCCATATCTGCCACTGCCGCATGTGCCAGAAGGCGGCCGGCAACTATTTCCTGCCGCTTGCGGCGGCCAAGCGCGAGCATTTCGAACTGACGCGCGGCGATCCCAAGTGGTTCCGCTCCTCCGATCTCGTCCGGCGCGGCTTCTGCGGCGATTGCGGCACACCGCTGTTCTACGATATTCCCGAAGAGGATTTCATCAACATCGCGCTCGGCTCGCTTGATGATCCCGATGCGGTCAGGCCCGTTATGCAATCCAACACTGGCCGCAAGATGTCCTGGTTTCACGCACTCGACGGGTTGCCGGTCGAACCAGAGCCTGAAACCCCCGACCGCGAGGATGCGATTGCGGCAAGCAATCATCAGCACCCGGATCGCGACACGTCTCATTGGCCACTCGGAGAAACACATGACGGATAAGATCAGAACAGGCGGATGCCAATGCGGCGCCGTGCGCTTCCGCATATCGGGCCAGTTGGGACGGCCCTCGATCTGCCATTGCCGCATGTGCCAGAAACAGTTCGGCGGCTTCTTCTCCGCACTCGTCACAACACCGGAGGAAGGGATGGAATGGACGCGCGGCGAACCGAGCTACTTTCAATCCTCGGTCAATATCGACCGCGGCTTCTGCAGCAATTGCGGCACGCCGATGACCTATCGCCATCCAGGCGGGCTGGAGCTTGCGATCGGCACCTTCGACGACCGCAGCGATCTCGCGCCGCAGATCCAGGTGAATTATGACGCCCGGCTGCCATGGGTCGAGACGATCTTCGATGCGCCCGCGCACAAGGACCCGGATTTCTATGCCCGACAGGAGGCGATCATCTCCTTTCAGCATCCCGACCACGACACCCAGGCCTGGCCCGCAAAAGGCGTGAAAATATGACCGAGATCCTGCGCACGCTCTATCCCGAAATCGAAGCCTATGCCTCCGGCCATCTCGATGTCGGCGACGGCCATGTGATCTACTGGGAACGCTCGGGAACGCCCGGCGCCAAACCCGCCGTCTTCCTGCATGGCGGCCCGGGCGGCGGCTTCTCGCCCGCCCACCGCCGGCTTTTCGATCCCGCTCTCTACGATGTCATACTGTTCGACCAACGCGGCTGCGGCAAGTCGACGCCGCATGCCGAACTGAATGCCAACACCACCTGGCATCTCGTCGCCGATATCGAGCGCCTGCGCGAAATGGCCGGCGTCGAGAAATGGCAGGTGTTCGGCGGCTCCTGGGGCTCGACGCTGGCTCTCGCCTATGCCGAGACCCACCCCGAGCGCGTGTCCGAGCTCATCCTGCGCGGCATCTACACGCTGACCAAAGCGGAGCTCGATTGGTACTACCAGTTCGGCGTGTCGGAAATGTTCCCCGACAAGTGGGAGCGTTTCGTCGCTCCCATTCCCTCGGACGAGCGGCATGAGATGATGCATGCCTATCATCGCCGTCTGACTCACGAGGACAGGAACGTGCGCCTTCAGGCCGCGCAGGCCTGGAGCATCTGGGAAGGTGAAACGATCACGCTGCTGCCGGAGCCTTCCACCAGCGGCAAATTCGAAGAGCCGGAATTCGCCTATGCCTTCGCCCGCATTGAGAACCATTTCTTCGTCAATGCCGGCTGGATGGACGAAGGACAACTGATCCGCGATGCGGGCAGGCTCAGGGATATCCCGGGCGTGATCGTGCATGGGCGCTACGACATGCCCTGCCCTGCCAAATATGCCTGGCTGCTGCACAAGGCTTGGCCGAAGGCGGAGTTCCAGCTGATCGAAGGTGCGGGCCATGCCTATTCGGAGCCGGGAATTCTCGATCGGCTGATTCGGGCGACGGATCGGTTTGCAGGCAAGATATGATCTAGTGCCGTGCAGCCCCCTCACCCTAGCCCTCTCCCCGCGGGGAGAGGGAACAAGGCGCGCAAGGCAGCTACCCTTCTCCCCTGGGGGAGAGGGTGCCCGAAGGGCGGATGAGGGGGCTTCCGCACAACAGAAAACAACACCCGCCCGTCGGGAGGAAACGACATGAAAGAACGCATCTATCTTTTCGACACGACGCTCCGGGACGGGCAGCAGACGCCTGGCATCGACTTTTCTGTCGAGGACAAGATTGCGATCGCCGCCATGCTGGATGAGTTCGGCCTCGATTACGTCGAAGGCGGATATCCCGGCGCCAACCCGACGGATACCGCCTTCTTCAGCGAGAAGCGCACCAGCCAGGCGACCTTCGTCGCCTTCGGCATGACGAAGCGGGCAGGCGTTTCGGTCTCCAACGACCCCGGTATTGCCGGCCTGCTGCAAGCCAAAAGCGATGCCATCTGTTTCGTCGCCAAGAGCTGGGACTATCATGTCGCCGTGGCGCTCGGCTGCACCAACGAGGAAAACCTCGAATCCATCGCCGAAAGCGTCAAGGCGGCGGTTGGCGCAGGCAAGGAGGCGATCGTCGACTGCGAACATTTCTTCGACGGCTTCAAGGCCAATCCGGCCTATGCGATCGCCTGCGCGAAAACGGCCTATGAAAGCGGTGCCCGCTGGGTCGTGCTCTGCGACACCAATGGAGGGACGCAGCCGCCGGAGGTGCGCGCCATTGTCGAGGCGGTGATCGCGGGCGGCGTGCCCGGCCGCTGTCTCGGCATTCACGCTCACAACGACACCGGCCAGGCCGTTGCTAATTCGCTTGCTGCCGTTGAAGCCGGCGTCCGGCAGATCCAGGGCACCTTGAACGGCATCGGCGAGCGCTGCGGCAACGCGAATCTGGTGACGCTGATCCCGACCCTGGCGCTGAAGAGCGCCTACAACACCCGTTTCGAAACGGTGATCGACGAGGAGAGGCTGCTCAACCTCACCCGGCTCTCGCACGCCTTCGATGAGCTCCTCAACCGCTCGCCGGATCACCAGATGCCTTATGTCGGCGCCTCCGCCTTCGCCACCAAGGCCGGCATTCATGCTTCCGCTCTGCTGAAAGATCCTCGCACCTACGAACACGTGCCGCCGGAAAGCGTGGGCAATTTCCGCAAGGTCATGGTCTCGGACCAGGGTGGCAAGGCGAACTTCATGAATGCGCTGAAGCGGCGCGGCATTATCGTCGCCAAGGACGATCCGAGGCTGGATCTCCTGATCTCGATCGTCAAGGATCGTGAATCGATCGGCTATGCCTATGAGGGCGCGGATGCGAGCTTCGAACTCTTGGCGCACCGCACGCTCGGCACGATCCCGGAATTTTTCATCATCGAAGGCTTCCGCGTGATGATCGAGCGCCGCTTCGACAGTCTTGGCCGTGTGAAGATCGTCTCGGAGGCGGTGGTCAAAATCACCATCGATGGCCAGACGCTGATGTCGGTCGCCGACGCCGAGGGTCCGGTCAACGCGCTCGACCTGGCGCTACGCAAGGATTTCGGAAAGTACCAGCACGAGATCGACGATCTGGTTCTCGCCGATTTCAAGGTGCGCATCCTCAATGGCGGCACGGCGGCAATAACCCGCGTGCTGATCGAATCCACCGACAGCGACGGTGTGCGCTGGTGGACGGTCGGCGTCTCCGAGAACATCATCGACGCTTCGTTCCAGGCGCTGATGGATTCCGTCATCTACAAGCTGATGAAGAACCGGCAGCTGGCGGGGAAGATCGCGGCGGAATAAGTGTCTGCCGCCGGGATTCGTCTATCGCTCGGGTTTTCGCTTCAAATCCTCTCAGCCTTCATTCAACGAAATGAATTGGCCTATTCACGGTGCTTAAGCTAGGCCGGATCAGAAGAAGAACAAAGATGGAAACACCCGATGTCGACCGATGCATCCGTTCCACTGGCCAAGAACGAAGATAGTCCACGCGGTTTCGCCTTCGCGCTGACAGCCTATCTGCTCTGGGGCTTCCTGCCCTTCTACATGAAGGCGGTGGCTCATATTCCGCCGGCCGAAGTCATCGCCCACCGCATCGTCTGGTCGCTGCCGCTGGCCGGCATCGTGTTGGTCGTGCTCGGACGCACGGCGGACATCCGCGCAGCATTGCGCTCGCCGCGCATGCTGGCGATGGGGGCCTTGACCGCATCGCTGATCACCGTCAACTGGGGTACTTATGTCTGGGCGATCGGCGCCGGCCATTCGCTTGATGCAGCACTAGGCTATTTCATCAATCCGCTGTTCAGCATTTTCCTCGGTGCGGTGCTGCTCAAGGAAAAGCTGCAACCGCTGCAGATGGCGGCGATCGCGCTTGCGGCACTTGCCGTCGCCATTCTGGCCCTGGACAGTGGTGGCATCCCCTGGGTGGCGCTGACGCTTGCGGTCAGCTGGGGTTTTTATGCCTTGCTGCGCAAGACGCTGCCGCTCGGACCCAATCAGGGCTTCTTCCTCGAGGTTCTGATCCTCAGCGGCCCCGCCCTCGTCTACATCCTCTATCTCGAATACGGCAACGGACTCGGCCATTTCTACCGTACCGGCCTTGCCGATACGACCCTACTTCTCGGCTGCGGTGTCATCACGGCCGTGCCGCTGATGATCTATGCCAACGGAGCCAAGCTCCTGAAGCTCTCGACGATCGGCATCATGCAATATATCGCGCCGACGATGATCTTCCTGATCGCTGTCTTCGCCTTTCATGAGCCGCTCGGCACGGCGCGGATGATCGCCTTCCCGCTGATCTGGGCGGGGCTGTTCCTCTATAGCTGGTCGATGCTGAAGGGAAGCCGCGGGCGCTAAAAGCGCCCGCCGCCTACATCTTCGAAATTACCGCGTCCTCGCCGTCGCGATCGGCGGCAAGCTGGGCTGCCTGGGCCATGATCGCCGGAATGATGCCGGCGACATCGTCGACAACGAGCGGCTGCACCCGGTGGGCGGTGTGCAGGAAGCCTTCGTCGGTCATATGACGCATCAGCTCCATCATCGGATCCCAAAAGCCGTTGATATTGGCAAAAACCATCGGCTTTTCATGACGGCCGAGCTGCGCCCAGGTCATGATCTCGACGATCTCCTCCAGCGTGCCGATGCCGCCGGGCAGCGCGACGAAGGCATCGGAACGCTCGAACATCGTATGTTTGCGCGCGTGCATGTCAGGGGTTACAATAAGTTCGTTGAGCTGACCGAGCGAATGGCGAGTCGCTTCCATATCGATCAGAAATTCCGGGATGATACCCGTGACCTGACCGCCGCCTGAAAGCACTCCGCTCGCAACCGCGCCCATGATGCCTTTGGTACCTCCGCCATAGACGAGGCGCAGGCCGTATTCGGCGATCTCTCTTCCGAGAGCACGCCCGGCCGCCATGTGGGAAGGATCGCGTCCCGCCCTTGAGCCGCAGTAAACGCAGATGGATCGAATCGATACAGATTGTTCGGTCATAGGGCAAAACAACTATTCCATTTCAATGCAGTCAAGAAAATTGACTGAAAAGCAGCCTGCCGAGCTTGCGAAATTGCGTTGAATGCTTGTGAAAAGCATCGGAAATCGCTAGCAATTTCGGTTACTACGGCAAATTGCCGCCTTGGGAGACATAATGATGAAGAACCGTGCCGGCTTGCTGGCCCTTGCAGTGCTCGTAATCGCAATCCTACTGATGGTATTCTTCGTCATGCCGCGCATCGGCAGCGATGCATCCAAAGTCGGCGACGCCATCAACCAGGCGGGCACGGAGCTCAAGAACACGGTTAACGAAGCGGCAAAGACATCACGCTCTGCCGTGGCCGACTCGACTGGGGTCGCCGATCAGGTCAGACGCCTCTCGGCCGATGCCGGCGTGGCGCTCGGCGAGCTGAAGGCGCTGTTTGCCGACGGCAAAGGCCCGGCCATTGATGTCTTCACCGCCGCCAAGACCAAGGCCGTCAATGCGCTCACCGCACTTGTCGGCTTCACCGTTCCCGAGGGCATGGATCCCGCAACACAAGCCATTGTCGCCAAGGCCAAGGAAGGCGGCGCCAAGGCGCTCGCCATCGTGCAGTCGCTGCCGGAAAATATGGCGGATGCGCCTGCCGCGATTTCCAGGGCCGAAGCTGCGCTGACCGGTGCGCCCGAACCAGCCTCTGCCGCGACCCCGGCGGCCGCAAATACCGGCCCGAAACTTCCGGCCTTCGACGTCCTGCGTGTCGAGCCTGATGGATCGACCGTCATCGCCGGCTCCGCCGAGCCGAACGGCAAGCTCGAAGTGCTCGACGGCGAAAAGGTGGTGACGACGGCCAACGTCGGTCCGAGCGGCGATTTCGCGGCCGTCCTCGACGATCCGCTTCCGGCCGGCGACCACCAGCTCGTGCTCAAGGTAACGGACAAGGATGGCAAGACCGCGCTTTCCGAAGAAGTCGCCACCGTTTCCGTGCCGAAGGACGGCAATGCCGCCAATCTGCTCGCCATGGTCTCCAAGCCCGGCGCGGCGAGCCGCATCATCACTGCGCCGACAGGGGACACCGAAGTCGCCGACGCCTCCAATCCGTTGGCGCCGGCTGCGGACAAGCCGGCAACTGGCGGGACCGCTGCAGCCGACGCGCCTGCCGCAACAGTAGCGCCAATCGGTGAGCTGGCGCTGCAGACGCCTGGTCTGCCCGACGCCTCCGCCACCGGCACAGATGCGACTCCGGCCGTTCCAGGTGCTGGCGAAACCCACGAGGCCACCACGCCCGATGTGATGGTCAACGCCGTCGAGATCGAGGGCAACAAGATCTTCATTGCCGGCACGGCGCGCGCCAACGCCAAGGTCCTCGGCTATGCCGACGACAGCCTTGTCGGCCAGGACACGGCCGGTCCTGACGGCCATTTCGTCATCGATGGCGTCGCGGCGCTTTCGGTCGGCGATCATAAGATTCGCGTCGACGTCGTCGATCCCGCGGGCAAGGTGATCGTGCGGGCCGCAGTGAACTTCAATCGCCCTGCGGGCGACCAGGTGCGAGTTGCCGCTCAAGCCGGCCCCGCCGATGCAAATGGTGCTGCCTCGATGGTGCCGCTCCACGAGGGTGAACTCGGCAAGCTCAAGGCCGAAGCCGGCAAGGCGTTCGGGCTCTTGAAGGGGCTGTTTGCCGATGGCCAGCTGCCCGGCGCCGAACAGCTGGCGGCGGCGCGCTCAGCAACGGAGTTCGCGCTGCGCTCTCTCGCAGACTTCCGCCCGGCGGCGGATGCGTCCGACAGCTTCAAGCAAGCCTCAGGCGCCTCCTCGCAGACCGCCGCCAAGGCGCTGAAACTGCTGCAGGATCTGCCGAAGGACGCAAAATCGGTCGGCGCCGGGCTCGACGGGCTGGGTGCAATCATCGGTGAATTAACCGACACGCCCGCACCGGCCGCGCCCGCCGCAAACGACACTGCGAGCAATCAGCCGAAGACGATCGAGCAGGCACCGCTGACGGCAAACAATGCGGCGGTAATCATCCGCCGCGGCGATACGTTGTGGCAGATCTCCCGCCGGACCTATGGGCTCGGCGTGCGTTATACGACGATCTACATCGCCAACGAGGACAAGATCATCGACCCGGATCGTATCCGTCCCGGGCAGATTTTCGGCCTGCCGAAGGACGCGCTGCCGAACGCCGAGGAGCTGCACCGCAAGCGGCTTTCCAAGCAGCACCTCTGAAAGGCCGCTCCTTAAGCGCAACGCGACTTGATGAAGCCGGGCAGGAGAAACGCCCGGCCTCACTTTTCCCGGCCCCCGCACGTGTTGTATTCCTCGGCCCGACGCCCTATCTGCCGGTGGCGGTTCGGGATTCAGGTAAGCGCTTCAGGTGCGCCCCTGCCCCCGCCTTGCCGGACATCGAAGAAAATCATCCGGACTGGAGACACGGCATGGCAAACGGCAAGACAGTCTCGGAATCCCACTTGCTGCGGACGCTTTTCAACCTCTGGCCCTATATGTGGCCGGCCGGGCGAACCGACCTCAAGATGCGGGTCGTCTGGGCGTCGGTCTATCTGCTGATTTCCAAGTTCGTCCTGCTGCTCGTCCCCTATTTCTTCAAATGGTCCACCGATGCGCTGAACGGCAGGATGGACCTTGCCGGCACGGTACCGCCGCTGCTTGCCGGCGCCGTAGCCCTTGTCATTGCCTATAACGTCACCCGGTTGATCCAGCTCGGCCTCAACCAGTTGCGCGACGCGCTCTTTGCCAGCGTCGGGCAACATGCGGTGCGCCAGCTCGCCTACAAGACCTTCGTGCACATGCACGAGCTGTCGCTGCGCTTCCATCTGGAGCGAAAGACCGGCGGCCTGTCACGCATCATCGAGCGCGGCACCAAGGGCATCGAGACGATCGTGCGCTTCACGATCCTCAATTCCGTTCCGACCGTGATCGAATTCCTGCTGACGGCGGTTATCTTCTGGTGGGGCTACGGCTTTTCCTATCTTGCGGTCACCGCCTTCACCGTCTGGGCCTATATCTGGTTCACGATCCGTGCATCTGACTGGCGCATCGCCATCCGCCGCTCGATGAACGACAGCGACACCGACGCCAACACCAAGGCGATCGACTCTCTCCTCAATTTCGAAACCGTCAAATATTTCGGCAATGAGGAAATGGAGGCCAAACGCTTCGACAAGTCGATGGAACGCTACGAGAAAGCGGCGACCGATGTCTGGACCTCGCTCGGCTGGCTGAACTTCGGCCAGGGCGTCATTTTCGGCATCGGCACGACCATCATGCTGTTGCTGTCGGCGCTGGCGGTGCAACGCGGCGAGCAGACGGTCGGCGATTTCGTCTTCGTCAATTCGATGCTGCTGCAGCTTTCCGTGCCGCTCAATTTCATCGGTTTCGTCTACCGGGAAATCCGGCAGGGTCTGACCGATATCGAGCAGATGTTCGATTTGCTCGAGGTGAAGGCCGAGGTCAAGGACGCCCCCGACGCTGCCGAGCTTCGAATCCGCCAGGGCGCGATCTCCTTCAAGGATGTGCACTTCGCTTACGATCCGGCCCGTCCGATCCTGAAAGGCATTTCTTTCGA
Source organism: Rhizobium atlanticum (assembly GCF_030182485.1). Lineage (NCBI taxonomy): Bacteria > Pseudomonadati > Pseudomonadota > Alphaproteobacteria > Hyphomicrobiales > Rhizobiaceae > Rhizobium > Rhizobium atlanticum. The sequence goes on along the minus strand of NZ_JAQJCJ010000005.1, from coordinate 42,886 downwards.
TGTGCCGGCCGGCAAGACAGTCGCCGTCGTCGGGCCGTCGGGCGCCGGCAAATCGACGCTGTCGCGCCTGCTCTATCGTTTCTACGATATCCAGAGCGGCGCGATCACCATCGACGGCGAGGATATCCGCACGGTGACGCAGAAAAGCCTGCGATCGGCGATCGGCATGGTGCCGCAGGATACCGTGCTGTTCAACGACACGGTCGCCTACAATATCCGCTACGGCCGCACATCGGCGAGCGATGGCGAGGTGTTTGCAGCGGCCGAGGTGGCGCAGATCGCCCATTTCATCGAGGCGCTGCCCGAAGGCTTCGAGACCAAGGTCGGCGAGCGCGGGCTCAAGCTTTCCGGCGGCGAGAAACAGCGTGTGGCGATCGCCCGCACCATCCTCAAGGCGCCGCCGATCCTGATCCTCGACGAGGCAACTTCAGCGCTCGACACCACCACGGAACGAGAAATCCAGACAGCCCTCGATGTGGTTTCGAAGAATAGGACGACCTTGGTCATCGCCCATCGGCTTTCGACCGTCATCGGCGCCGACGAGATCATCGTGCTCAAAAGCGGTGAGATCGCCGAGCGCGGCACGCACGCCGCCCTCCTCGAAAGGAACGGCCTCTATGCCTCGATGTGGAACCGCCAGCGCGAGGCGACACAGGCGGAGGAGCATCTGAAGCAGGTGCGCGAAAGCGACGAGATGGGCGTCATCGCGCGGCTTGCCCCGGCAAGCTGAAGCGAACACCGATAGCGGCGCCGGCTTTTATTGTTCAGAACTGCGGCGGCGGAACCGAGGCCAGGGCCGGAGCATTGCTCAGGAGCTGGTTTTTCGCTAACCAGCAAAAAATGACAACGCAAGGAGACCGGCAGCCATGAGCCTGTTCAACACGGTTCGCAATACGATCGTGCCTGTGCACAAGGAGGGTTACCCCTTCGTCGCCGCCTTCTTCGTCGCATCTCTGGTGCTGGGCTGGATCTTCAAGCCGCTCTTCTGGATCGGCATGATCTTTACGCTCTGGTGCGCCTATTTCTTCCGTGATCCCGAGCGGGTGACCCCGCAGGACGACGATCTCGTGATCTCTCCCGCCGACGGCAAGGTCTCGGCGATCCAGATGGTTACCCCGCCTGCAGAGCTCGACCTCGGCTCCGAGCCGATGCTGCGCATCTCGGTCTTCATGAACGTCTTCAACTGCCATGTGAACCGGGCGCCGATGCGCGGGCGTATCGTCAGCATCAACTACCGCTCCGGCAGCTTCGTCAATGCCGAGCTCGACAAGGCGAGCGAGGACAACGAGCGCAACGGGCTGGTGATCGAAACCCGGCACGGCCAGATCGGCGTCGTGCAGATCGCCGGCCTCGTGGCGCGGCGTATCCTTTGCTGGGCAAACACCAACGAGCCGCTGGACGCCGGCGAACGTTTCGGGCTGATCCGTTTCGGCTCGCGGCTCGACGTGTTCCTGCCCGCCGGTGCGGCGCCACGCGTCTCGCTCGGCCAGACGGCGATTGCCGGGGAAACCGTGATTGCCGAATTCGCCGCGGCCAAGGGTCCGGTGATCAGCCGCCGAAGCTAAAGCGCTGCCGCGCCTTTGCCGGAATTGCTCAAGGAACGATTGGAACGCGACATGGAAACACCCTTTCCGCCTTTCGAGCCAAACGGGCCGGATGATTCCGCCCGCGGTCCGCGCCTGCGAGAGATTCCGCTTCGCCTCGTTTTTCCGAACCTCATCACCATTCTGGCGATCTGCGCCGGGTTGACGGGCATCCGGCTCGCTTTCGAGAACCGTTACGAGCTCGCCGTCGCGATGGTGCTCCTCGCCGCCTTCCTCGACGGCATCGACGGGCGCGTGGCGCGGCTGATGAAGGCGACCTCGAAATTCGGCGCGCAGATGGATTCGCTTGCCGATATCGTCAATTTCGGCGTCGCGCCCGCGCTCGTCGTTTACGTTTTTGCTCTCGATCAGGCTCGTTCGCTCGGCTGGATTGCCGCCTTGATCTATGCGATTGCCGCCGGGCTTCGCCTTGCCCGCTTCAATGTCATGGCCGAGCGCGAAAACAAGGCGAGCTGGCAATCGGAATATTTTGTCGGAGTGCCCGCGCCGGCCGGCGCCATGCTGGTGCTGCTGCCAGTCTATCTTGGCTTCCTCGGTCTGGCGACGGACCGCACCTTCGCCTATCTCTCGTCGATCTATACCGTCGCCATCGCCTTCCTGCTGATCAGCCGGCTGCCGGTCTGGTCGGGCAAATCGGAAGGCAACCGCTTGCGGCGCGATCTGGTGCTGCCGATGATGCTTGGCGTCGTGCTCTATGTGGCTCTGCTGATGAGCTACACGTGGGAGGTGATGGTCTTTACCGTTGCCGCCTATCTCATATCGCTCCCCTTCGGCGCACGCAGATGGCGGCGGAAATATGGGACCCTGACGATCGAGGAACCCGGCGTCGGCGACGACGATATTGGCCGGCACATCTGACCTCCGCGCGCTTCCGAATTCTCCCGCATCACCGAAATGCTTCTCTCCCATGTTGTGGCCCCGGATATACGCTGCGCGTTGCCCGGGGAAAACCGCTTTGCGGTTTTTTGGAACCGCTCCCTTCAGTAAGTATTAACCAACGTAGGCTTCAGTTAAGCCTCGCGAATTATGGTGGGCGTTCACAAATCCTGATAGGCGACGCCGCCGTTTTGTCGCTATTTCTGACCAAATAGCAAAATACAAAATACTCAGGGAAGCAACACGCAAGGAGAGTATCGTGACTTCGAAGAAGAGCAGTGCCGGCGAACAACAGGCGGCCAAGCCAGACCTCGCCGCCAACTATCGCCCGGTCGGCTTGAAGGCCGTTGCCGCGGCATCATTGATGACAAAGAACAAGCCGGACGGCGTCAAGAAATCCGCTTGAGGTGCCGAGCTTCGAACGGCACATCCGCGCTTCACGTTTTGCGGCATGCCGTCATCCCAAGACTGCGGCATGCTTGGTGATGTGCCCCCTGCATTGCGGGTCAGCCGAGCAGGCCGCGGTGCCGGAAGCGCTACGCCGTTTTAGAAAAAACTCAGCTGGCCGTGATCCGGCCTTTGTTTCGCAGGCGCCTCAGGCGGTCTTTCGACGACAACCTGCTCCTGTAGGTCCGGCCCCATATTGGCAACCTTGTTGACCTTGTCGGAAACCGGGATAGCCTCGAAGAAATCGCCCTGAGCAGGCTGCATCAGGTCGACCACCTCGCGCGGTTCCTGCGCCTTGCAATCGAGCCAGCGCGAGAAGTCCTCCGGTTTGATGACGACTGGCATGCGATCGTGGATCGCGGAGATGCCCGCATTGGCTGACGTTGTCAGGATCGCACCGGTATCGACCTCCGAGCCATCGGCCGAGGACCATGTCTCCATCAGCCCGGCAAAGGCGACGACCCCGCCCCGGCGCGGCCTGATCCAATAGGCCTGCGGCTTGCCGCCGCTCTCCTTGGAGGGGCGATGCCATTCGTAAAAACCTGAGGCCGGAATAAGCACGCGGCGATGACGCATCGCCGCTCGAAACGAGGCCTTGCCGATCGCGGTCTCGGCGCGCGCGTTGATCAGCAGCGGGAAATCCCTCGGGTCCTTGACCCAACCCGGCGTGAAGCCCCATCGCACGAGGACGGCGCGACGATCGGGCAGATTGCTGCCCCGCTCCCGGCCCTCGCCTGCCATGACCACGAGGATCGGCTGCGTCGGGGCGATGTTGTAGCGCGCCGGGAAGTCCTCGAGATCGAGACCGGAGAAGAAGTCGCGCAGGTCGGCGCTGGAACTTGTCAGGGCGAAACGTCCACACATCGTCCTGTCTTTGCAGCCGGCCCGAGTCCGGTCAAGGCGCGTTGCATGCTTTTGCGTGACGGTTTCAGGCGCGCGGCGCAAAGAGGATGACGCTCGCCCCGACAAGGCAGATTAGTCCGCCACCGATATCATAACGATCGGGCACCCGGCCTTCGATCAGCCACAGCCAGGAGAGCGAAGCAAGAATGTAGATGCCGCCATAGGCTGCGAAGGTTCGACCGGCGGCATCGCTCGGCACCAGCGTCAGAAGCCAGGCGAAAAGCGCAAGCGAGATCATGCCCGGCGCCAGCCACCAGATCGGCTTCTCAAGCTTGAGCCACGCCCAGAAGGCGAAGCAGCCGGCGATCTCGAAAACGGCGGCAAACGCGTAAATGATATAGGTCACGCAAAGCCCTTTCGAATATTTTTTGCCTCCTTGTTGCACGGATGTCGTTATTTCGCGAACCGCTGCGCAATTTTTGGGGCTTGTCTTGGGAGCTATCCCACAGGAAGATCGGGTCGTCCCGCAGCCGCGATCCGCAATCATCAGCCCGTCAGATCGAATAGGCCGTCACAGCAAGAGCAGCCATGACCTCCACCGCTAAAGCCGCCTCCTCCGCCATTCTCGAACGCGACGGGCGATTCCTTCTGGTATTGCGACGCAACCCGCCCTCTGCCGACATGTATGCCTTTCCCGGCGGCCGCGCCGAGCCGGGCGAAACGCCGGAGCAGACCGCGCTGCGCGAGTTCCGCGAGGAAACCGGCATCTCGGCGCACAATCCGCGGCTGTTCTCTACCTATGACCTCAAGACGCATGGGCCGGATGGCAGCATCAGGAGCCATTTCTTCCTGTCAGTCTTTTGCGTCGACGCCGACCGGGAAATGGTGGCGGAAGCCGCCGACGATGCGGCGGCGCTCGGCTGGTATACGGTAGAGGAGATCCGGCGACTGCCTGTGCCGCAAAGCGTGCTCGAATGCGCGGAACGGCTGGCGGGCGGTGAATAGAAGTGGAAACTTTCAGACGCGCCTTGTTGCCGTCACGCTCAACGTATCAAGTGGAAGCATGATTCCCGTTCGACGCGTTGTCCTGTCCCTGCTCGTGCTTGCCGGGCCCACCATGGCTCAGGGTAAGAATACGGCGCCTGCGCAGGAGGAGATTGCGCCGCCGGTCGCGGCCGTGCCCGTACCCTATGACGACAAGCTGGCGCGGCTCGCCGAAGTGCTGGGTTCGGTGCATTATCTGAGAACGCTCTGCAAGGCGGCGGGCGGCGATGAGTGGCGGGAAGGCATGAAGCAGCTGCTCGATTCGGAAACGGGTAACGAGCCGCAGCGCAAGGAAAGGTTGACCGCGGCCTTCAATCGCGGGTACCGCGCCTTCGCCTCCGTCTATACGGATTGCACCCCGGCGGCCATCGTGGCAGAAGAGCGCTACCGTAACGAAGGTGCAACACTCGCCACAGAAATTACCTCGCGCTTTGGAAATTGACATTTAATTAACCTGTTTTCGCATGCGGACGTGTCGTTTTGGGAAAAGGCTGTTAGTGTTATTAACGGTGCAGTAAGACATGAGAAGTTCTGAGGAAAAGACAATGGAAGCAAGCCTCAACGACATCGACGACATGATCGTCCACGAAAAGATGCAGGCGGCTCTGGAGTACCAGAACGAGGCTTGGGCCGACGGCATGGCCGACGGGATCGAGCCGGAGATCATAGCTGATGCCGCCATCGCGCATGCCCTGCGCGAGACCATCCGATTGCACGGGGAAAACAGCGCCGAAGCTCTGCTCGATTCGCTGCGCGACCGTATGCTTGCCGGCGAATTCTCCGCCAACCGCACCCTGCAATAATTATTCAGAGAGTTCGATGCCCATCGGTAAAGAGAAAGTTTCGCGAATTCGGCTCGCGCCGGTGTTGCTTGCGTTCAGCCTTGCCGCCGGCAACGCCCTCCTCGCGCCCTCGGCCTATGCGCTTTCCGAACTCCATAAGATCCCCGGCCAAGCCCCCAACGAGGCGCCGCCCGCACAGGGAAGTGCTGAGGGGGAGAACCAGCCCCAGGGCACCACCCCCGGCGTTCCCATGGCCGAGCCGCTGGTCAACAGCCAGAACAGTGAGGGCGTCGACAAGACGCCGGGCGCCCAGGACGCATCCAAGCCGGTCGAGGTAATTTACGACATCAACAAGGCGCCCGAGCCGGTTCGCAAAATGCGCCAACAGATTGTCGAGGCCGCCGCCTCCGGCGATCTCGAACGGTTGCGACCGCTGATGGGCACCGGCAAAGACCAGACGCAGGTGACGGTGGGTGAAGCAACCGACGACCCGATCGGCACCCTGAAAGATCTCTCCGGCGATCCCGACGGAGATGAAATTCTAGCCATCATGCTCGATATCGTCTCGACCGGTTTCGTTCATGTCGGCCAAGGCACAGCCGACGATATGTATGTCTGGCCCTATTTCGCCGAGAAGGATCTGAAGTCGCTGACACCGCCGGAGCGAGTCGAGCTGTTGCGCATCGTGACCGCCGGCGACCTTTCCGACATGCAGGAATTCGGTGGCTATAATTTCTACCGCCTTGGCATTACGCCTGACGGCAAGTGGAAGTTCTTCACAGCGGGCGACTGAAGCCGCCTCGCACGCGCCTTCCGCATGTCGCATGACCTTGCGATCCACTCCACGAAGTCATACCTCTGAGCGACGACCAACGCGACAGGTTCCGCCATGCCAGCCGTATTCCTGAAAGACCGCTCACTGTTCTCCGTCGGCGGCGCGGACGCCCAATCTTTCCTGCAGAACCTGATCACCACCGATATTGTTTCGCTTGCGCCCGATGAGGCGCGGCCTGGAGCACTGCTGACGCCGCAGGGGAAGATCCTCTTCGACTTCATGGTCTGGCGGGACTGCAACGGCTACCTGATTGAAACGGATGCGGCCCAGCTCGAAGGGCTGGCGAAGCGGCTGACGATGTACAGGCTGCGGGCCGCCATTACGTTTACGCCTCAGCCTGAGAATGGCATTACCGTTTGCTGGGGCGAGGATGCCGATCGCATCGGAGGTGCCCGAGACAGCCGCTTCGCCAAGGCGGGTGTCCCGCTGCGCCGCCGGGCAGGAAAGCATGGCGATGATGCGCCGTCACTCTATGAGAGCTTGCGCATCCGCCACGGTATCGTCACCTCTGGATCCGACTTTGCCCTGCAGGACGCCTTCCCGCATGACGTGCTGATGGATCTGAACGGCGGCCTCTCCTTCAGGAAAGGCTGCTATGTCGGCCAGGAGGTCGTCTCGCGCATGCAGCACCGCGGCACTGCGCGCCGGCGCGTTGTCACCGTGTCCGCCGCTACGGCCTTGCCTCTAGCGGGCACGGAGATCACCGCCGCCGGCAAGCCGGTGGGGACACTCGGTTCGGTCGAGGGCGGCAGCGGGCTTGCGATCGTGCGAATCGACCGCGCCGGTGCTGCAATGGCGGAAGGCACGCCGCTGCTGGCCGGCCAAACGCCGGTTTCTCTCGCCCTGCCGCAATGGTCCGGCCTTGTCTTTCCCACCAGCGCAGACGAGGCCAGCGCGTGACGGCCAAAGCTCCGCGTGCCTGGCAACGCATGCTGTCCGGGCGCAGGCTCGACCTGCTCGACCCCTCGCCGCTCGATGTCGAACTCGCCGATATCGCCCATGGTCTCGCACGCGTAGCACGCTGGAACGGCCAGACGTCGGGCGATCATGCCTTTTCGGTGGCGCAGCACAGCCTCATCGTCGAAGATATTTTCCGCCGTTTCAACAATGCGCGGCCGGAGGAATGTCTGATGGCGCTGCTCCATGACGCGCCTGAATATGTGATCGGCGACATGATCTCGCCGTTCAAATCCGTGGTCGGTGGCGGCTATAAGGCGGTGGAAATGCGGCTGGAGGCCGCCGTGCACCTGCGCTTCGGCCTGCCGCCTCACCCATCGCGCGATCTCAAGGACAGGATCAAGAAGGCGGACACGATCGCGGCCTATTTCGAGGCTACGGTACTTGCCGGCTTCACGCCCGCCGAGGCGCAGAAATTCTTCGGCCAGCCGCGCGGCATCAGCAAGGAGATGTTGCTGATCGAACCTTTGCCGGCGCTGGAAGCCCAGCGGCTGTTCTGCGAGCGCTTTGCGGCGATCGAGGCCGAGCGGGGGATGGTATCGTGAGCTTGATCGTCGTCTCGCCGCTCTCGCGCATCGCCGAAATGGCGGTGCGCCACAAGGCGCGTGACATGATCAGCCTGATCGCCAAAGAACAGGCCTTTCATCGGCCGGGTGTGATCGCGCCCGATCGTCACCTGACGCTTTCGATGAACGACATCACCTTCAAGGGCACGGGCGGTCTCGTGGCGCCTGACGAAACGCATGTACAGGCGATCATCGAGTTTGCCGCATCGTGGCGGCAGGAGACCCCGCTGCTCATCCATTGCTGGATGGGCGTGTCGCGATCACCGGCCGCGGCACTCATCGCCGCTCTGTCGATCGCGCCGGATCAGGACGAGGAAGAGCTTGTCCGTCGGCTGCGCGCCGCTTCACCTTTCGCAACTCCGAACACCCGGCTGATCGAGATCGGTGACACCTTGCTTAGCCGCGGCGGCCGGCTGGTTGCGGCGGTAAGGGCGATCGGGCGTGGCGCCGATGCGGACGGCAATGCGCCCTTCCTGCTGGCGATCCGGAACCCTGCCTGCGGTTGACGCTGCTGGCGTCTGCTCCATCTTGGCCTCGACCTCGCAATCTCCATAGGGCCAGATCATGGAACAACAAGCAGCCGATGTCCTTCTCGCCACCCGCACGGCACTCAGCCAGGCAAGCGCACTTGCAGTCCAATATTCCTTCTCCATTCTCGGGGCGTTGATCCTGCTCGTCATCGGCTGGACGCTGGCCGGCTTTGTCAGCCGCTGGGCCTATGAGGGCCTGTCACGCATCCATGGCATCGACGAGACACTGGCGCGATTCTTCACCAATGTGGTGCGTTATGCGCTTCTGATTCTGGTGTTCATCACCGTGCTCGGCCAATTCGGCGTCCAGACCGCCTCGATCATCGCCGCCCTCGGCGCAGCCGGCCTGGCGATCGGGCTGGCGCTGCAAGGGACGCTGCAGAATATCGCGGCCGGCATCATGCTCCTGATCCTCAGGCCGTTCCGGGTCGGCGAATATATCGAAACCAGCAGCGTGGCCGGCACGGTGCGCGAGGTCGGATTGTTTGCGACAGAACTCAGAACCGGCGACGGGCTCTATCGGCTGGCGCCGAATTCAACGCTGTGGAACACGCCGATAACCAACTTCAGCCGTGAGCCTACGCGGCAGAACGACTTGAAAATCAACATTTCTCGTGAAGACGACCTCGATCAGGCGATGGAGACGTTGATGGGCATAGCCAAAGGAAACCCAAGGGTGCTGCCGTCACCGGCACCCAGCGTTTTCATCGACGCGCTCGGTGAGAGCACGATTTCGCTAACGCTACGTTACTGGGCAAAGACCGGTGACTGGTGGCAGGTCAGCCGCGATATGGTGAAGCGGGTAAAACTTGACTTGGACGAAAGGGGCGATCCAGCCGCTGTGCGGGACGGTGGAAATTCCGCGCTGGGAAAAAGGTCCAACGGCACGGCGGCGGAAGAGCCAACACGGCAGTGAACCATTGCAGCGCGGGGCGATCGTCGGCCTATTCGACCACTCCGCAAGCAAGTCTTTCACCGGCGCCGCCGGAAGGCTGACTGCGATAATCATCGGAATTGGCGTGCACCATCAATGCGCGGCCGCGAATGCCATCTTTCTTGCCATCGAGCGTGACCATGCCATCGAAGATCTGAGCTCTGAGCACGCCATCCTGTCCAACATACTGGTTGGGCATGTCGCCGGCATGCGGCCCCTTAGCGGCGAGAATGCCGTGTTCGGCAGAGCCCGGGTTGAAATGACCGCCTGCCGATTCGTAATGGCTCGCCGCGTCGCAGCGGCCGGTTTCGTGAACATGAAAGGCCACCCATTTATTCGCCGGCAGCCCCGATATCTCCACTTCGATCAGAACGCCGCCATTGGCGGCGGCCGTCAGTTGGGCCCGACCATTTTCCTTGCCGTCCTCGCCGACGAAATTGGCGACCGCCGTCTGCTTGTCCTGGGCACTTGCCGGCAAGGCAAGGGCCAGCAGGCTCAGGGCGGCGATGATGCGCATGGTTTTCATGGTGATCTCCTTCCGTCCGGATGTCCTTCTGAACGTCTCAGCCCGGAAGGTGTTCCTCTGCGGAGCATCCAACGAGAAAAGCCGACCAACGGGCCGGCTTCAGATCACGTGAACGATGCTATCGTCAGGCGACGGCGTCGAAATCGAACTGGCCGTAGGTGTTGCGGTAGAGATCGTCGGATTGGCTGCCAGTCGCAGACGCGCTCTGCTGCAGCGGATAGGGCACGGCGATGCTGCTTGTCGTGCCGCTGTCGTGGGTATCCATCATCAGCGCAATCAGGCTGCCGGAAAATTTGGGCTGAGTCTCGCTGCCCATGTCTTCCTCCAGGAGTTCCTTGATGATGCCTGGCTTCTCATCGGCGGCACGTTCGCCGCGGCTCAATACGCCGTCGCCGTTTAGATCTAGCCGTGAAAGTGTCGCAAGATACGCATATGACGTGTCTGAAACGGATGTGGTGCGGGTCATACAAACCTCCATTCACCGCCTTTTGCCGGTGGTGTTTGTACGCAATACGAAGGGGAAATCACTGTTGACTCGGTGGTTAAACTGATTTGCGCAGTGCGTCAATAAGTTGTTAACTACTCGTTAACAATGGTTGACAGAAATTAACGGAGCGCGCTCGAACCGGGTTTCCGCCGCTGCCCGCCCCGGTATTCCAGTAATTTCCAATATGGAGAGCAACCTGTCTGACGACGTGCACCTCTGCTGCACTGCAACCGAATATTAATCCGCCCGCTCCAAAATAGTCATCAGGCATTACCCGTACGTCACTCATAAAAATTGATTTCAATGGTTTCTCTTAGAAAGGTTTTCATGTCCGATATTTTGAGGCACGTCCATCAGACGCGGACGGCTCTTGCTATTGCCGTCAGCCAAGATGCTTTCCCATGAAGGCTGAAGCGCTCTTCTGGCGGCAATGCACAGAGGCTGTCATGGCCGACGGATCAATTGACGCGCAGCGTCTGATGGAGCTGGTGATCGCAACCTACCGCGGCCATGAAAGCGACTATGATGCAATCGAGAGAAGTGCGGAAACCCTTCAAAAGGAAAAGCAGACGCTGAGAGGGAATCTATCGGCGCTCAGTCAAGCGTTCGACGGACAGAAAAAACTCTTCGAGATCGTCCTGAACAACCTGCCGCTCGGCCTCAGCGTTTTCGACGCCGGCCAGCGGCTGACGCTTTACAATATCCGCTTCCCTCAGCTCTTCGGACTGACGCCGGAAGATATCGCCGCGGGCGCGACGATTGCCGAACTCATCGGCAAAATGCGCGGCAACGAAAGCACCGCCTCCAAAAGCGTCCGGCAGACAGCACGACCTTCCCTCGCCAAGGCAGAAAGCAGCAGCATCCGCCGACGCGAATGGCAGATGCATGATGGCCGCATCATTCAAAGCGTGGTGACCATCCTCTCCGACGGCAGCAGCATCGCCATTCATGCCGATATCACCGAGGATCGAAAGGCCGCCCAGCGCATCACCTATCTCGCCCATCACGATCCCCTGACGGGTCTTCCCAATCGGATGTATTTCCGCGAGCAGGTCGATGCGACGCTCGCCGAGCGCAAGCCGCACGAGCAGATCGCCCTCGTCCATCTCAATCTCGACCGCTTCAAATCGATCAACAACACGATCGGCGTATCGGTCGGCGACAAGATCCTGCAGCAGGTTGCGGAGCGCATCCGAGCTTCGGCTGGATCGGAAAACACGCTGGCGCGCCTCGGTTCGGACGAATTCGCCATCCTGCAGACGGGTAAGCAGCAGCCTAAAAACGTGACGGTGCTGGCCGACCAAATCCGCCGCGCGCTTTCCGAGCCATTCCTGAACGGCGAGAAACAGGTGACGCTCAGTGTCTCCATGGGTATTGCAATCGCTCCTGAGAACGGCGGGGAAACCGATATCCTGCTGAAAAATGCCGGCGTGGCGCTGTCGCATGCCAAGGCGGACGGACGCAAGCGCGAGCGCTTCTTCACCGGCGAAATGGAAGCGCAAATGCAGTTGCGCCATGCGCTGGAGGCAGATCTTCGAGCCGCCGTCGAGAACGGGGAATTCGAGCTGCATTACCAGCCGCTTTACGATCTTGCCGAGCGGCGGATCTGCGGTTTCGAAGCGTTGATCCGCTGGAACCATCCGTTCCGAGGCCGAGTGCCGCCGATGGATTTCATTCCGCTTGCCGAGGAGGTCGGCCTCGTCGTCGATATCGGCCGCTGGGTTTTACGCCAGGCCTGCAGGGATGCGGCCCAATGGCCGGAAAACATCAAGGTCGCAGTCAATGTTTCGGCGATCCAGTTCCGCAGCGGCAACCTGACGCAGGACGTCAGCGAAGCGCTTGCCGCCGCCGGGCTCTCGCCATCGCGGCTCGAACTGGAAATCACCGAGAGCGTGCTGATGGAAAACCTCAGCGAGGTGCTGCCGATCCTGCATGCCCTGAAGGACCGCGACATCCGCATCTCGATGGACGATTTCGGCACCGGATATTCCTCGCTGAGCTATCTCTCCAGCTTTCCCTTCGACAAGATCAAGATCGACAAATCCTTCGTGAACGACATCGTCGACAGCAAGGAAGCGCATGCGATCATGCGCGCAATCATCCTGCTCGGCGATGCGCTCGGCATGCGCGTCACCGTCGAAGGCGTCGAGACGGCGGCCCAGCTGACGCTGCTCGAAAGCGAGGAATGCGACGAGATCCAGGGCTATCACATCAGTCCGCCGCGCCCGGTCCGTGACGTGCCCCATCTTCTCTCCCCGCCGCCGAAGAGCAGCGGCGCGACAGCTTTTCAGACGCTCGAGCGCTGACCTCCCTCGATTGCGACTCGCACGTTGAGCCGCTACAAACCGGCTTCGAGATCTCCGTTTTTCGTAGCGGCGTCTTCCTGTGAAGCTCCCTTTGCTTTCGGCCGGCGCTCTTCGACGTCTTTCTTCCGACAAGAGGTGGCACAATGTTCGAGGCCGAAGCCTTCTCCCCTCATGAAACGCTCGCAGCGGCGCTGATCGCACACGCCGCCGAAGGCGACGACGGCTCACACGATCTTGCCCATATCTTGCGCGTCTTCAGGAACGCCATGCGCATCCATGCGGGAGAAGGCGGAGATGGGCGCATCCTTGCCGCCTCCGTGCTGCTGCACGACTGCGTCGCCGTCGAGAAGAACTCACCCTTGCGGGCAAAAGCATCGGCCTTGGCGGCGGAAAAGGCTTCAGTGATCCTTTCCGAACTCGGCTGGAGCGAAGCGGATATCGAAGCCGCGGCCCACGCCATCACCGCTCATAGTTTTTCCGCCGGGGTGGCGCCGCAGACGCTCGAGGCGAAGATCCTGCAGGATGCCGACCGGCTGGACGCGATCGGCATGGTCGGCGTCGCACGCTGCTTCTATATCGGCGGGCGAATGGGATCGGGACTCTACGATCCCTTCGACCCCGCGGCAACGAACCGGCCCTTCGACGACAAGCGTTATGCCATTGACCACTTCCAGACGAAGCTGTTCAAACTGGCGGAGGGATTCCAGACCGAGACCGGCCGCCGGATTGCGGCCGCGCGCGACAAGAGCCTGCGCGATTTTCTCGCGGCGTTCATGGATGAAATCTAGAGAACTATATCCAGGGAGAATGGCATGCGCATCAGCGACCTCTTCATATACCCGCTCAAGAGCGCTCGCGCCATTGCGCTGCCCGCCGCCGATATTGGCGCCGAGGGGCTTGCCGGCGACCGGCGGGCGATGATTACCGATTTGAACGGTCACTTCATCACCCAGCGCGAACTGCCGGACCTCGCGCGCATCGAGATCCGTCCGGAACCCGGCGCCTTTCGGCTGCTGATGCAGGGAAAGTCTGAGCTAGCGGTGCCTCCGCCTCGGCCTGAAGTCCGCATGGATGTGACCGTATGGAAATCGACCGTCAGCGCCGCGGTCGCCGATCCCGACAGCAACAGGCAGCTTTCCGAATGGCTCGGCCGCGAGGTGCTGCTGGTCTTCTTCGACGGGCAGGCACGGCGGACGGCGAACGCCGAATGGGCCGGCGAAAGCTCGCCCGTCACCTTTACCGACGGATACCAGATCCTGGTGACGACGACGGGCTCACTGAAGGCGCTGAATGCCGATCTCGCCGCGCATGGCGAAGGCAGCGTCGGAATGGAACGTTTCCGTCCGAACATCGTCATAGACATCGATGAGGCATGGCCGGAGGATCGCTGGGCGGCGATCGAAATATCAGGCGTTCGTTTCGATCTCGTCAAACCTTGCTCCCGCTGCATCATGACGACGCAGGACCAGTTGACCGGTTCACGCGAGGGGCCGAACCCGATGCCGGCCATGGGTCGCATCCGCATGTCTGCCGACCGGCGTGTGCCAGGGCCGCTCTTTGGCTGGAACGTCACGCCTCGCGGCAGCGGACGGATCTCCATCGGCGACGAGGTGAAGATCATCGAGGCGCGGCCGGAGGGCTGGGCGATGAAGGTTCGCGCACGAGAGTAGGTTGAATTGCGGAAGGGCTGAGGGCGCTTTGTCCCTTATACATCGCAACATTCTCCCTCATTGCTGTGACAGGCACAGAGGGAGCGTGGGGAGAGTTTCACCGTCTCTCACCCATGCCGAGTGCGGCATCGATAGCCGCCATGACGTCAGCCGACAGCGGTCCCTTTTCCAGTGCGCCGGCATTTTCCTCCACCTGGCTGATGGTGCGGAAGCCCGGAATGGGGAAAGTGCGCGGCGACCTCGCCAGGAGCCAGGCGAGAGCTCCCTGTGTCAGCGTGCGGCCGCCTGACGTCAGGAGATCGCGGACGGCATCGAGCCTGGCGGCAAATTCCGGAGCCATGCGCCCGTCCTTGAAATAGACCATCCAGGGGAGTGCCGCGCCGCGGACATCCTTGGCGCCTACCGCCTTGTCGGCGGTGAACTTGCCGGTGAGCAGCCCCATGGCCAGCGGACCGCGATTGATGGAAATCAGACCCTTCCCTTCGATCACAGCGATCATCTCCGGCACCGGATCGAAGACGTTCATCGTATGCTGGACCGAGACAAAGCCGGCGCGGTCGGCATGGCGGGCGGCGCGATCGGGAAAATCGGTGCTCCAGCCGAATGCGTCGATCTTGCCTTCGGCTCGCAGCGCCTCCAGCGTATCGAAGACAGCATCCGACTGTTCCAGCGGAAAATCATTGATGTGAAATTGCAGCAGATCAAGGCGATCGCGCTTGAGTCGGCGCAGCGATGTCTCGACCGAGCTGCGAATGAACGCCTCATCGGCGAAGGCCCCAATTGCCTGCTTCGTCTCCGGATCGGTCGCGAAGCCGAATTTGGTGGCGACGATGATGCCGTCACGATTGCCGACCGCCCGGCCGAGCACCTCTTCCGAGTGGCCGGCGCCGTAGTTCGAGGCGGTATCGAAGAAGCGGATGCCGAGCGCGATGGCGCGATCGATCGCTTCGACGGATTCATTGTCGTCGACTTCGCCCCAACCAAGCGGCGTGTCACCAGCGAAGAAAGGGCCGCCGATTGCCCAGCACCCCATGCCGAGGCGCGGGATTTCGCGACCGTTCCAGAGCGTGATCGTCGTCGGTGATGCGGTCTTGGTCAGCATGGAATCCTCCTTGATTGGCAATCAAGAGATAGGAGCCACCGATCAGCGGGTAAACCGCCAAATCCGGAGGATATTTTGCAGCAGTAAAAAATCAGGTCAGGCGGGGACGCCGTTCGGATCGGAAAGCGTCCGCGAGGCTGGATCAAGCGCCCTGAGCGCGGCCCGCACGAAACCGTCACGGGCTGCCGCGGCCTCGATGCCGCGCGGCTCGTAAACATGGCGATGCAGGAAGAACCCGGTCAGACGGAACGCGGCAGCAAGGCTGTCGAAGTCCGCCGCGTGATTGCCTTCGACACCGAGGAAGGGCGGCAGGACCAGCATCTTGTCGGCCCACGGCGCCCCGGCGCTACGGCTCACGGCGCGGCCGGACTTCGGCGAGACATAGACGAGATCAGAGCGGGCGCCGGTCGCCGCGCATTCGGCAAGATCGAGCCCGAAGCCGAGATCGTTCAGCACCGCCAGCTCGAAACGTACGAAAAGCTCACCGGCATCGGCGGGGTTGTGCAGATGATCGAGGATCACCTCCAGCGCGTCGAAGAGATGCGGATGCGGGTCTCGCTCCGGCAGCAGCCGCAGCAGAGCGCCCATCGCCTGGACCCCGTAGACGGCGGTCGCCGTTTCAATCAGACGGGCGGCGCGCAGCGTCACAGGCTCGACGCGGAATTCGCCGAGATGTTCGTCGAGCCGGGCGCGCCAGACGACCTCGACGGCATTGCCCGGCTGCAGCACCGGCTGCATGGCGCGCGAACGGCCGGAACGCACCAGGCCGAGGTGACGGCCGCGACCACGCGTCATAACCTCGGCGATGACGCTCGTCTCGCCGTGGCGTTTGACACCCAGAATGATTGCCTGGTCCTGCCACTGCATAAGAAGTTCCTGCGGCCGATTACCTTATCGTAGCGCATAAATCGGGAAACCGGAATCGATTTCCCGAAGGATTGCCCGCAGTTTCAAAGCGATAGCATCAGGCGCTCTCAAGCAGATCCCGTGTCCATCACGGACTACGTTAGGCCGCAGCCGGCAGAAGCCTCTGCAGGAATTCGCGCATCGCCTTTTCGTCGAACGGCTTCACCAGCAGCGGTATGTGCTGAAGGTCGCACGGGAAGTCACGTATATCGGAATAGCCACTGACAAAACCGAAGGGGATGCCGGCATCGAGAAGATGGCGGGCAAATCCGAAACTCATGCCCTCGCCGAGGTTGACGTCGAGAAGAGCGAAATCATACGTCTCCGCAGCGATGGCGGCTCTTGCCTGATCGAGACTGCCGACAATATCGATGCTCTCGACACCGGCCATGCGCAGGATATCCTCCGCCTCCATCGCGATGATCAGACTGTCCTCGAGAACCAAAACACGGAGTGCGTTCATGCTTCCGCGCCCCTCGTCGGGCGCTTTTCGCAGCGCCTTGGCCCTTTCGCCAACATCATTGCCCTCCGGTGCCCCGCATGGCACGCTATCGGTGAATTGCGCCACCAGTTCTGAATAAACCATTTTTCTGCCCGGTCGATAAGAATCAAAATCGGAGGAAAGATGACGACCGACCTTATTTTCCGAAAAGCTTAACTGCATTTAAAAAAGACATAGGCCATCGGGCTAAATGAAGGGACGCTTGCCCTCCCCAAGTCCTTCCCAACCGGCGATCGCCATTAACTCCTCACCGTTTTGAACTTCGCAGCCGCGTTCCTGCCAGCGGATCAAACCGCGTTCTCCAAGCTTTCTCAGCGTCTTGTTGGTGTGAACGATGGAAAGACCGAGAGTGTCGGCGATGTGCTGTTGAGTGATGGGGATGAATTTGCGGCCGTTGAAGAGATCGAGCTTCCTGCCGCGCTCATACAAGAAAGCGATCAGATAGGCCGCTCTTTCCAATGCAGTGCGACGGCCGATGGAGAGGAGATGCTCATCCAATATTCGTTCTTCGCGCGCGGCAATCCACGTGATGTCGAAGGCGAGCGAAGGATGTTTGTTGTAGAGCGTCATCAGCCGGTCGCGCTCGAAGACGCAAAGGGAAACGGGCGACAGCGCTTCGATGGAATGCTGCATTTCGCCGGCGATCGTTCCCTGAAGACCGATCAGGTCGCCCGGCATGATGTAATTCAGAATCTGGCGGCGCCCGTCCTCCAGCATCTTGTAGCGGAAGCCCCAACCGGACAGCACGGTGAAAAGATGAGCGCTGTGGGCGCCTTCGACAAGAATGGTGGAGCCGGCATCGACGGCAAGCTCGCCGCGTTTGAAACGTGAAACGAATTCCAGCTCGTCTCGGCTGAACTCCCTGAAATGCGGCAGAGGCCGCAATGGACATAATTCGCAAGGGGTCTTGAATGAATGGATGCGTCTCGACGTCGCCATGCCTGCCCCGCGGTCGCGCAAACGACGGCCCGTCTGGCCGCCGTTGACCGAGGAATGCGCAAAGCTCGGATTCGTTCCGCAACGAGACGGATTTTTTCCTAAGAAACAAGGGGCTGGAGGCTTCTCGATAAAATCGTTGCCGTCCTTATTTAGGGAATTCGAGGCCCATTTCGCGGAAGCGCTCGGGGTCATCGCCCCAGTTCTCGCGGACCTTGACGAAGAGGAAGAGATGGACCGGCTGCTCTAATATTTCCGACAATTCCTTGCGGGAGGCGGTCGAGATCGCCTTGATGGTTTCGCCACCTTTGCCGAGGGCGATCTTCTTCTGGCTATCACGCTCGACATAGATCACCTGCTCGATCCGAACCGAGCCATCCTTACGCTCTTCCCACTTTTCCGTTTCGACATGCGAGGAATAGGGAAGCTCCTGGTGCAGGCGCAGGAACAGCTTTTCGCGGGTAATCTCCGCGGCGAGCTGACGCATGGGGAGATCGGAGATCTGGTCTTCCGGATAGTACCACGGCCCCTCCGGCAAGGTGGTGGCCAGATAGTCCATGACATCGTCGCAACCGGAACCGGTTTCGGCCGAGATCATGAAAGTGCGATCGAAAGCAATCTTCTCATTGGCGGCGGCGGCCAGCGCCAGCAGATCCTCGCGGTTGACGCGGTCGATCTTGTTGAGCACCAGGATCTTCGGCTGCTGGACTTCTTTCAGGCCCTCGAGGATGGCTTCGGCGTCGCCGCGCAAACCGCGCTCGCTGTCGATCAGCAGCATGATCAGATCGGCATCCTTGGCGCCGCCCCAGGCAGAAGTCACCATGGCTCGGTCGAGCCGACGGCGCGGCTTGAAGATGCCGGGCGTATCCATGAAGACGATCTGGGCATTGTCATGAATGGCAATGCCGCGGACGATCGCGCGCGTCGTCTGCACCTTGTGACTGACGATCGACACCTTGGCGCCGACGAGGCGGTTCACCAGCGTCGACTTGCCGGCATTAGTCGGGCCGATCAGCGCAACGAAACCCGAATGTGTCGGACCATTGGCTTCTACGGCAGCTTCGGCCGCGATATCTTCTTCTTGTGTCATTGTCCCGTCAGTTTCCGGCAGACGATTGCTGCCAAATGCCTTCACGCTCGAGCATCTTGGTCGCCGCAACCTGTTCGGCGGCACGCTTCGACCGCTCTACGCCGGTTTCCGGCTTTATGCCAGCAACTTCTACCGTCACCTTGAAGCGCGGATCATGATCCGGTCCGCTGCGTTCATCAACCCGATAGATCGGTGTGACGCCGAATTTCGCGTGTGACCATTCCTGCAGCTCGGTCTTGGCGTCGCGCTTGGCGCCGTCGGCCCTGACCGCCCTGCCCTGCCAATAGCGCAGGATGAACCGGCGGGCGACTTCGAGACCGCCATCGAGATAGATCGCGGCGATCAGGCTCTCGACGACATCGGCGCGCACATTCATCATGCGCTTGCCGGTCAATTTCTTCACATCGGCGCCGGTGCGGATATAAAGGTGGAGATTGAGTTCGTCGGCGACCGCTGCACAGGTTTCGGCGCTGACGAGCTGGTTGAGGCGAACCGAGAGCTCGCCTTCCCCGGCCGTGCCGAAGGTGCGGAACAGAAGCTCGGCGATGCAGAGCCCGAGGACCCTGTCGCCGAGAAACTCCAGCCGTTCGTAGTTGCCGCCCTTTTCGGTACGGGCGCTGGCATGGGTCAGTGCCCGGTCCAGGCGTGCCTTTTCGGCGAAGTCATGGCCGATCAGGCTTTCGAGCTTTGCGCGGTCCGCCGCAGAAAGCGTCTGCGCCTTACTCATTCAACGACCTTGAAAAGGCGGTCCCAGCGCATGTTGGTCGGCCACTTCCAGATTTCGCGGAAAGACGTGTCGTTGCCGAGCGAGAAGAAGATGACGCTGGCGCGACCGACAAGATTTTCAGCCGGCACGAAGCCGACGTCGAAGCGGCTGTCGAGCGAGTTGTCGCGGTTGTCGCCCATCATGAAATAATGGCCTTCAGGCACGATGAACTCACGGGTGTTGTCGCCGCGCGAGACCCGCGACTGGTCGAGCGTGTCGTAAGTCTTGCCGTTATCAAGGGTTTCGCGGAAGACCGGTACGTCCTCGCCCGGATCGAGCTTGTAGTCCGAGGTGAAGCTGCCATCCGCCACCTTCGGAACCGGCTTGCCGTTGACGTAGAGGACGCCGTCGGTGACCTGGATATGGTCGCCGGGCAGGCCGATGCAGCGCTTGATATAATCGACATCGGGATTCGGCGGGAAGCGGAAGACGACGATATCGCCGCGCTTCGGATCGGAGCCGAAGATGCGGCCGCTGAAGAGATCAGGCGAGAAGGGCAGCGAATACTTCGAATAGCCGTAAGCGAACTTATTGACGAAGATATAATCGCCGACGAGCAGCGTCGGCATCATTGAACCGGACGGAATGGTAAAGGGCTGGAACAGCACGGTTCTGATCACCATCGCCAAAATCAGCGCCTGAATGATGACCTTGATGTTTTCCCAGAGGGCGTTCGGCTTGGTATCGACTTTTTCGGACACGCAGTCTTATTCCTTCAAGACGCCGTAAAGGCGCAATTCTTTCTGCCGTTCTCTCTAGCGGCTTCGGCCGGTTGCGGCAATGGCGACAACATGAAAAGCGACGAGAGGTCGCGTTGAAACGCTTCCGTGGTCGCGATCAAACACCCCTGGGGTCGCGTTGAAACGCTTCTGCGGTCGCTACCAAACGCTCCCGGGGTCCCGTTGAAACGCTCTCCGGGGTCGCCATCATGGCCTTTCGGGCAATGCCTCGATGATAACGAAGGCCTGCGCCAAGGGATAATCATCGGTTATTGTCAAATGAATGGCGGGTCTATGGCCCGCGGGCAGCATCGCTTCCAGGAGCGCGGCGGCGGTACCGGTCAGTTGCATGGTCGGCTTGCCGCTCGGCAGGTTGACGACGCCCATGTCCTTCCAGAAGACGCCCTGGGCTATGCCGGTGCCGAGCGCCTTCGAACAGGCCTCCTTGGCGGCGAAACGCTTGGCATAGGATGCGGCGCGGTTTGCCCGGCGGTCGGAACGGGCGCGCTCGATCTCGGTGAAGCAGCGATGAGTGAAGCGCTCGCCGAAGCGCTCGATTGATTTCTCGACACGACGAATGTCGATCAGATCGCTGCCAATGCCGATGATCATGCCGGAACCTTCCGTCGCTCAAGAATTCTGTACCGGTTCATACGCTCGGCATGTCGCTGGCCGCACCCGCCAGGCGCAGACGTGCCCGCTCCATCAGTCGCGTGCGGCGGCGGGCCTGAAAACCTTTGACGGTGTAGAACGTCAGCGCATAGAGCGCAACGGCGGTTACGATTCCCGGTGGGATGGCGCCGATCAACATCGGCTCCAGCACGGGCTTCCACAATTCGGTGAAGTTCAGCTTGTGAAAGAGCGCGGCGAGATCCACCGCCTGACCGGCCAGATGATCCTCACGGCTGAGCAGCAGATGGCCGATTTCCCAGGTGATACCCCAGATGAAAGGATAGGTCAGCGGATTGCCGAAGGCCGCGCAGCCGAGAGCCGCGGCCACCATATTGCCGGAGAGGAAATAGGTGATGACGAAAGCCATGACGAAATGCACGCCAATGAACGGCGTCCATGAGACAAAGACGCCGGCGGCAACACCGGCCGCAACCGCATGCGGCGAAGCGCTCAGGCGCAGAATGCGCATTGTCAGGTAACGGATCGGGCGAAGGAAACCTTTTCGGGGCCATAGAAGCTCCCGCATCTTTTCCTTGAAACCCGCAGGCTTGCGACGGCGAAACAACATGGCCGCTATTTAGTGCAGTGCACCGGACCATGACAAGAGCGGCAAATGGTACCGCCCGAAACCGCCCCCTTATCTTTCTTGCAAAGGAGCATCTTCATGCCGAGGGGCGCTCATTACCGTAACGTCCCTCACTCGACAAAGTATAAAGGCGGTGTCAGCGATTGCGGAACAGACCGCGATCGACCTGACGCTGACGAAACTCGAGATCGATACGATCCAGCGAGCCGTTCAGATAGGCCATTTCACGTTCCTGCGTGGTCGGCGCGCGAAAGGCGCGAGCGATTTTCCTGATAGGATCAAACATTACCTTGTCTCATCTTCTGTTTACGTTTTCGATGACGAGAAGATAGTCCCGGCAAAGGTTAATTACCACCGCCGCAACATGGACACAGCTATGCGCTCAACGCATTCCTTGCCTTATTGCTGCGCCGTCGCGAGTACAGACCGATCATAAAATGTGCATTTTGGTCGATCAGCTCCATGGCAGGCCTAACAAAAGCCTACTCATAGAGCCGCCGGACCGTGGCGATGCAATCCAGGTCCTTCATCTGGGCGAGCAATTGGTTGAGCTGCCGCAGGTCCCACACCTCGACTTCGAGCATCATCTCGGTGAAATCGGCAGCCACGCGCACCGTGTTCAGCATGCGAATATTGACGTCGAGCCCGGCCACGGTCTGGGCGACCTTGGCAAGCGTGCCGGGCTCATTCAATGCATTCACCATGATACGCGCCATGAAACGCGACTTGTTGGCCTCGTCGAGATCCCAGCGCACGTCGATCCAGCGATCGGGTTGATCGTCGAAACGCTGCAGGCTCGGCGACTGGATCGGATAAATGGTAATGCCCTTGCTCTGATCCATGATGCCGACGATGCGGTCGCCGGGCACGGCGCCGGTCGAGGCGAACTTGACGTCGACATTGCCGGACAGGCCGCGGATCGGGCCGACATCGACATCGGCATCGAGTTCCGAATGGCCGCCTTCGGCCCCTGTTTTAGCCTTTCCGGGAATCTTGAAGATCATGCCCGCAGCGCTGCGGACGTTGAACCAGCCGTCATCGCCGGAAGGCTTGACGGTGACGCGCTCGTCCTGGTGATCAGGATAGACGGCGCGCAGCACGTCGAGCGAGGACATCTCGCCGCGACCGACGGCGGCGATTGCATCCTCGACATCTTTCTGGCCCAGACGGTGCAGTGCCGGCTTCATCGCCTCGCGCGAGAAAATCTTGCCGGCCCGGTTGAAGGTGCGCTCGAGAATGCGGTGGCCGAGGCCTGCATATTGCTTGCGGATCGCCATGCGGGTGGCGCGGCGGATGGCAGCCCGCGCCTTGCCGGTGACGACGATTTCTTCCCACGCCGCCGGCGGAACCTGCACGCCGGAGCGGATAATCTCGACTTCGTCGCCATTCGCCAGCCGCGTCACCAGCGGCATGATGCGGCCGTTGATCTTGGCGCCCACCGTCGTGTCGCCGATATTGGTGTGCACCGCATAGGCGAAATCGATCGGGGTGGCACCACGCGGCAGGGCAATCAGCTTGCCCTTCGGCGTGAAGCAGAAGACCTGATCCTGAAAGAGTTCGAGCTTGGTGTGCTCAAGGAATTCCTCCGGGCTGTCACCTTCGGCGAGCGCCTCGATCGTATGGCGCAGCCAGGAATAGGCATTGGATTCGCGCGAAAGAATGTCGCCATCGGCATTGGTGGCGCCATCCTTGTAGAGCGTGTGGGCGGCGATGCCGAACTCGGCGATTTCGTGCATGCGCTTCGTGCGGATCTGCAACTCGATGCGCTGGCTGGAGGGGCCGACGATGGTGGTGTGGAGCGAACGGTAATCGTTCTGCTTCGGCGTCGAGATATAATCCTTGAACCGGCCTGGCACGACGCGCCAGCGCGTATGGACGATGCCGAGCGCCCGGTAACAGGATGGAATGTCCTCGACGATCAGACGGAAGCCGTAGACATCGGAAAGCTGTTCGAAGGAGAGCGACTTCGACTGCATTTTGCGAAAGACCGAATAGGGCTTCTTCTGCCGGCCCTTGACATAGGCGCTCGTCAGGCCGCTTGCGACCAGCAGGTCGCGCAATTCGGCCTCGATCTTCTTGACGATGCCTTCGTTGCGCTTGGAGAGCTCTTCCAGCCTTTTCGTGACGGTTTCGTAGGCCTCCGGGTTCATGTGCCGGAAGGAAAGCTCCTCGAGTTCCTCGCGCATATCCTGCATGCCCATGCGGCCGGCGAGCGGCGCATAGATTTCCATCGTCTCCTCGGAGATGCGGGCACGCTTGTCGGCCGACATGTGATCGAGGGTACGCATATTGTGCAGGCGGTCGGCGAGCTTGACGAGCAGCACCCGCACGTCATCTGATATGGCGAGCAGCAGCTTGCGCAGGTTCTCCGCCTGCTTGGCCTTCTTGGTGACGAGATCGAGCTTCTTGATCTTCGTCAGCCCCTCGACCAGGCGGCCGATGTCCTCACCGAAGAGTTCGTCGATTTCGGCGCGCGTCGCCGTCGTATCCTCGATCGTGTCGTGCAGAAGGGCGACCGCGATCGTCGATTCATCGAGATGCATATCGGTCAGGATGGCAGCGACCTCGAGCGGATGGGAAATATACGGGTCGCCGCTCGCGCGTTTCTGCTGGCCATGTTTCTGCATGGCGTAAACATAGGCCTTGTTCAGCAGTGCTTCATTGGCATCGGGCTTGTATTGCTGAACCCGCTCCACGAGCTCGTACTGCCGCATCATTCCAAAGCCACTCCGACAAAAATAAAAGCGCGCCAATCAACGATTGGCGCACACATGGGCAATAATATGCCTAAGCAATAAAGGCGCAAGATTGACGATTGGTAATCGTCGCTCTTTTCCGGTTCAGATCCGGTCGAGACGCTTAATAATCGTCGCTCTTTTCCGGCGGCACGAGGCCCTCGATACCGGCAAGCAGCTCTTCTTCCGACATCTGGTCGAAAGTGATCGTCTCCGGCAGGTCATCCTGCTCCTCGCTATCGGCGGCAGCAGCGCCGCCGGCGGCGATCATGCTGGCCGGATCGGGCTCGGGCTCGTCGACTTCGACATGCTTCTGCAGCGAATGGATCAGATCTTCCTTGAGATCATCGGGGGAAAGCGTCTCGTCGGCGATTTCGCGCAGCGCCACGACAGGATTCTTGTCGTTGTCGCGATCGATGGTGATCGAGGCACCCTGGGAAATCAGCCGGGCGCGGTGGCTGGCGAGCAGAACCAGCTCGAAGCGGTTCTCCACCTTGTCGATGCAATCTTCAACTGTGACACGGGCCATTGCCTGTCCTTTACGGTCGTCATTTCGGGATTAGCACGCCCGATACAATTAAAACCGGGCAAATACAAGTTTTTCGTTCCGGCTCCCCTCGTCTTTATCCGGTGCCGAGCTAAATTTCCATGGAAATGTGACAATTCTACCAAAGGTTGCTTGGAATATGCGGAATCGTGCCCTAAATCTCTCTTATATGAATAGATGGTAAAGTAAGCATCAGATCAAGGATCACAATAAGCCCTTGTATTTATTGCAATTTGATGCCCTGCGAATTTCGATTTCTCTCATTGGAATTGGTAAGCGATGTTTGACCCACGCGAAAAAATTGCACTCTTCATTGACGGCGCCAACCTCTACGCTGCATCCAAGAGCCTCGGTTTCGACATAGATTACCGCAAGCTCTTGAAGGCATTCCAGAAACGCGGCTATCTCCTGCGCGCCTACTATTATACGGCGTTGATCGAGGACCAGGAATATTCATCGATCCGTCCTCTG
The DNA here is from genome assembly GCF_030182485.1 of Rhizobium atlanticum. Lineage (NCBI taxonomy): Bacteria > Pseudomonadati > Pseudomonadota > Alphaproteobacteria > Hyphomicrobiales > Rhizobiaceae > Rhizobium > Rhizobium atlanticum. Next base: position 17,447 of record NZ_JAQJCJ010000005.1, on the reverse strand, counting down.
ATCGACTGGCTCGACTATAACGGCTACAAAGTCGTCACCAAGCCCGCCAAGGAATTCACCGACTCCATGGGCCGGCGGAAGATCAAGGGCAACATGGACATCGAGCTGGCGATCGACGCCATGGAGCAGTCGGAAACCGTCGACCATCTCGTCATCTTCTCCGGCGACGGCGACTTCACGAACCTCGTCGAAGCGCTGCAACGCAGAGGTCGCAAAGTCTCGGTGATCTCGACCATGGCGACGCAGCCGCCGATGATCGCCGACGACCTGCGCCGACAGGCCGATCATTTCATTGATCTCTTGTCGCTCAAGGCTGAGATCGGTCGCGATCCCGCGGAACGGGCGCCGCGCCCGGTCGAAGTCGCCCCAGCCAGCGATTTCGGGGACTAATCGAAGCGTCGCGAGCCGATCGGCTGCGGCGTGATGGGTTAGCCGTTATCCTTCAATAAGCGGCTCTTCTGCCGGTTCCAGTCGCGCTCCTTCTCGGATTCGCGCTTATCGTGCAATTTTTTGCCCTTGGCGAGCGCCAGCTCCATCTTCGCCCGACCCCGATCGTTGAAATAGATCTTCAGCGGGACCAGCGTCATGCCTTCGCGGTTGACGGCGGAGCGCAGGCGATGGATTTCACGGCCCGACAGCAGCAGCTTGCGGCGCCGGCGCGGCTCGTGATTGAAACGGTTCGCCTGCAGATATTCCGGCAGGTAGGAATTGATTAGCCAGATCTCGCCGTCCTCATCCGATGCGTAGGATTCGGCGATATTGGCCTTGCCTTCGCGCAACGACTTGACCTCCGTGCCCTTCAGCACCAGACCTGCCTCATAAGTATCGATGATCTCGTAGTTGAAACGGGCCTTGCGGTTTTCGGCCACGACCTTGTTCACCACGCGCTGGCTGCCTTTGGGGGCCATGACGATATTCCCTTCGGGGCGCGAAAAACCGCGCCCTCATTGCTTACCCTTATGTAAGGGAACGAGCCGGCCTTGTGAAGGCGGCCAGTCTCCTCAGTTCAGCAATCCTGCATGACGCATGGCGGCATCGATCGCTGCTTCGGTTGCCGGCTCCAGCGTCGAAAGCAGCGGCGAGCGGACGTTACGGCTCATGCGGCCGAGCTTGGAGAGACCGTATTTGGCGCCGCAGAGACCCGGCTCAAGGAAAATTGCCTTGTGCAGCGGCATCAGGCGGTCCTGATATTCGAGCGCGCGGGCGTATTCACCGGCCAACGTCGCGGCCTGAAAATCGGCGCAGAGGCGCGGGGCGACATTGGCCGTCACCGAGATGCAGCCGACGCCGCCATGGGCGTTGAAACCGAGGGCTGTCGCGTCCTCGCCGGACAATTGCCTGAAATCCTTGCCGCAGGTGATGCGCTGCTCGGAAACACGCTCGATCTTGCCCGTCGCGTCCTTGACGCCGACGATATTGCTATGTGCCTTGACAAGAGCACCCATCGTTTCGGGCGTCATATCGATCACCGAACGGCCCGGAATATTGTAGATATAGATCGGCAGGGCAACGGCCTCGGCAATCGCAGAAAAATGCGCAATCAGCCCCTTCTGCGTCGGCTTATTGTAATAGGGCGTGACGACGAGCACGGCGTCGGCGCCGACCTTCTCGGCGTGCTGGGCGAGTTCGACCGCCTCACGCGTATTGTTCGAACCGGCGCCGGCCATGACCGGAACGCGTTTTGCCGCCACTTCGATGCAGAGTTCCACGACCTGCTTGTGCTCGGCATGCGACAGCGTCGGCGATTCGCCGGTCGTTCCCACCGGAACGAGACCGCTGCTGCCTTCCTTGATCTGCCAGTCGACATGGGCAGCGAAGCTCGCTTCGTCGATCAGTCCGGCATCGGTGAAGGGGGTGACGAGGGCGGGAATGGACCCATTGAACATGCAAAGCTCCTCACGACCAAATCCTTGCTTCGGCCGCATTCCATGAATATTTTGCGCACCATAAAGCGCTGAAATCATCGCGACAAGCGCGGAGAGTTCGGTTTAGGGCAAATTCCGATAGCAGATGTGAATGAATTTTACCTGGTACGGTAAGGTTTCGTTAAGAAGCCTCCAGCCAAATGAACAGGGCGTGTTTTCCGTTGCGAGATCCCGGATGAAGAAAGCTGTCCTGATTCTGACCGCCTTCGGCTTCGTTGCCGCCGCGTGGGGCAGCGTTGCGTCCCCGCTTCCCGGCGAAAGCATTCCGACGCCTGAAGTCAAGCCGATCGGCTTCGTCCCAGAGACCTCCATACCGGAAGCGCTGACAACCGGCGCCATCCCGCGCAATCAGGCCGTCGCGCCGGTCGCCAATGATCTGAAAGCCGGACTCGACGCGCTTTCTGCCAGGAACCCGCAACTGGCTCTGTCAATCCGCGACAGCATGCGCGAGGATACGCTCGATCGCCATATCCTCACCTGGGCGATCGCCGTCTCCGGCTTGAAGGGTGTTCCCTCCTATCAAATCGCCAGTGCTGCGCAGGAGCTCAAGGGATGGCCTGGCCTTTCCAGGCTGCGCGCCTATTCCGAACGGGCGCTCTACGACGAAAACCCCGCCCCGTCAGCCGTGCTCGCCGCCTTCGGCGATACCGCGCCGGAGACGATGCAGGGCGCCATCATTCTCGGGCGGGCGCTGATTGCGACAGGCAAGCAGGCGCAGGCAGCAAAATATATCCGCAAGGTCTGGCGCACCGAGGCGCTCGACAAGGCGAGCGAAGACAAGATCCTCCTCGAGTTTTCCGCCCTGCTGACGCCAGCCGACCACAAGGCGCGGATGGACTATCTGATGTATCGTGGCCGGGTGGCGCAGGCCAAGCGCTTCGGCGACATGGGCGAGGCGCAGTCCCTCTACAAGGCCTGGGCCGCCGTCGACGCCAAAGCTGCCAATGCCGACGCGCTGCTCAATAGCGTCGAGGCGAAATGGCGTGGCGATGCCGGCCTGCTGTTCGCGCGCATCGAATATCTGCGCAGGCAGGACAAATATGCCGAAGCGGCGGCGCTTCTGGAAAAGATGCCGCGCGAGCCGGGCGAACTCGTCAATTCCGGAGAATGGTGGAACGAGCAGCGGATCGTCAGCCGCGGCCTCGTCGACCAGGGACAATTCAGACCGGCCTATCGCATCGTCGCAAGCTCCGCGGCAACCAGCCCGACTGATATGGTCGAGGCCGAATTCCATGCCGGATGGTATGCGCTGCGCGGGCTGCAGGACCCGACAACGGCGGAAAAGCATTTCCGCAAGATTCTGGCGACTTCGAACGGTCCCATCTCGGTGTCGCGCGCCTGGTACTGGCTCGGGCGAGCAGCCGAGGCCGGCGGCCCCGGCAGTTCCGGCGAATTCTACGGCAAGGCCGCGAATTTTCCCGGCACCTTCTATGGACAGCTCGCTGCCGAAAGGCTTGGACGCAAGACGCTCAACGTCAGCTATCCCACGCCGAGCGCAGCCGACCGCCAGCGTTTCCAGGCGCGCGAGGCCGTGCAGGCAATCGCCCGGCTTGAGGCAGCCGGCCACGGTTGGCGGGCCGACATCCTCTATCTCGCACTCGCCGATCAGCTGCAAAGTCCCGGTGAACTGGCGATCCTTGCGGCGCAGGCCGAGCAATCAGGCAATCATCATCTGTCACTGCAGGTCGGCAAAATCGCCTATGGCCGAGGCATCGATGTCGCCGCGCTCGCCTTTCCCGTCGGCGTAATCCCGCCGAATGCCAATATCTCCGGCTCCGGCAAGGCGCTCGCCTATGCCATTGCCCGGCAGGAAAGCGCTTTCAATCCGGCTGCCGTTTCGGCAGCGAATGCACGCGGCCTGCTGCAGCTTCTGCCCGGCACAGCTCAGGCGGTGGCCAAACGCCACAACATCACCTTTTCGAAGGACAAGCTGACGGCCGATGCGGGCTACAATGCGACCCTCGGTGCGCATTATCTCGGCGAGCAGATCGAAGCCTTCGGTGGCTCCTATATCCTCACCTTCGTCGCCTATAATGCCGGGCCGAAGCGCGTGCCGGAATGGATCGGACGCTACGGCGACCCACGCGGCAGGCCGATCGACGAAATCATCGACTGGATCGAACGCATCCCCTTCCCCGAGACGCGCAATTACGTACAGCGGGTGATGGAGAATTATGAAGTCTACAAGGCCCGCCTCGGCCAGTCGACGGATATCGAGCGCGACCTGATCGGCGGACGCGGCGCCTCCTGAAGTCGTTTGGCGCGGCTTGAAAAGCAGGCTGGTCTTTGTTTTTCCGCATGTCTTTATCGCAAAACCGCTGCACACTTTTGCGAGACATGCTCTACACCTTCCAGATCAGACAGGTCTCGAGGAATGCGATGCCGGACGTGGATGCAGGCGGTTTCCAGGAACGATTTTACCATTCTTCCGATGGGCTGACGCTTTATGCCCGCGACTACCGGTCCGACGGGGCCGCAGCCGCCGAAAGGCTGCCGGTGATCTGCCTGCCCGGCCTGAGCCGCAATGCCCGGGACTTTCATCCGCTTGCGCTGCTTCTCAGCCGCGACAGAACTGGCCCGCGTAGAGTGATCGCCCTCGATTCGCGCGGGCGCGGAAATTCCGCATGGGATGAGAACAAGGCCAATTACAATCTCGCTGTCGAGACCGGCGACATCATTGCCGCCTGCACGGCATTCGGCATCGAGCGGGCGGTTTTCATCGGCACGTCGCGTGGCGGCCTGATCCTGCACTTGATCGCGGCGGCACGGCCGGATCTTCTCGAAGCCGTGGTCCTGAACGATATCGGACCGGCGATCGAGGCGGGAGGGCTGGCGCTCATTCGCGACTACCTAAACAGCGGCAGGAAGCCGGCCGACTGGAAAGAGGCGGCCGATATATTACAGGTGAATCATGGCGCCTCGTTTACCGCGCTTACGCGCGAGGACTGGCGCGAAATGGCGCTTGCGCTATATCGCGACGTCGGCGGAAGGCCGGTCGCCGACTTCGATCCGGCGATCGCCGAGGCACTGAGATCGATCGATTTCAGCCAGCCGCTGCCCGATCTCTGGGCACAATTCGAAAGCCTGAGCCGCTTTCCGCTGATGTTGATCCGCGGTGAAAATTCACCGCTGCTGTCGCAGGAAACAGTGAACGAAATGGCCCGACTGCATCCCGGATTGGTCCTTCATACCGCCGGAGGGCAAGGACATGCGCCCCTCCTCCATCTCGGCAATATCTCTGCAGCAATTCGCGCTTTTCTGGCCACTTGCCGGTAGGCTGATTATCTGCAAACGGATGCGGCTTCCGCTGATACACAGACGCTTTTGGGGGCGGCTGCCTAGAGGCCTGGCGCCACCTCCATCCCCGGCGTGTGTAGGACGCCCCTCGCCCACACTTCGTGTGCGGCCCCCTCAGTTCGGTTCCCGGATGGCATCATCCAGGCCGCGCAGCAGCGGATAGAGGAAATAGGAGATCACCGTTCTGTTGCCCACCTTGATCTCTGTGGAGACGGTCATGCCCGGCAGCAGCCTGACCGGCACGTCCGAGACGTTCAGCCTCGTATCGGCGAGCAGGATGCGAGCCTTGAAGAACGGCGCGGCCGGCTGGCCCGGGGTGGCGGTCTGTTCCTGCTGCTGGCCGGTCATGAACGTGTCCTGGCTGATGGTGCGAACCTCGCCCGACGCGGTGCCGTATTTCTGGAAGGGATAGGCGTCCAGCTTGATGCGGGCCTCCTTACCCACCGCGATGCGGCCGATGTCGCGGGTGTTGATCGAGACTTCGGCTTCGAGCGGCACGTTGATCGGCACCAGTGTGACGATCGGTTCGGCTTCGCGTACCACGGAGCCGATGGAGCGCTGGGCGAGGTCGAGCACGACGGCGTCGGCAGGTGCTGTCAGCGACACCATGTTGCGGCGCAGCTCCATCTTCTTCAGCTCTTCATCCGCCATGTCGCGCTGGCCGCGCAGCTCGACCAGTTGTTCCATCGCGGCGCGGCGGAAATCCTCGATAAAGGCCTGCCGGTCGGCTTTCAGCTTGGCAAAGGTATGCGCGGCTTCGTCGGCCTTGCCGCGCACGGCCGTCAGATCGGACTCGACGTCGAGGCGGGCGTCGCGCGAGCCGAGCATGGTGATCAGCGAGCCGCTCTGCGTGTTAAAGAGCCGCTCGCGCGCGCCTTCGATCTGCGAGAGCGTGTCGCGTCGGTCGATGAGCACGGCTTCCTGGTTCTTGGCCGCGGCAAGCGCTGCCGACTGGCCGGCGATCTGCTGCTCGAAATTCTGCAGCTGCGCCGTGTAGAAGGCCCGCCGCTGGCCGAAGAGCTGCAACTGCAGCATCTCGTCGGGCGTCGATCCGGCCATCATTGTGTAGTCATCGCCGGCAAGTTCCGCCTCGATGCGCTTCACTTGGGCGTCGAGTGCCGAGAACTTCGCCTGCTGCTGGTCGACATCGGCCTGGCTGAAAGTGGCGTCGAGCGTTGCGAGCGTTTGTCCGGCACGCACCACCTCGCCGGCCTTCACATCGATCGTGCGGATGATCGAGGTTTCCAGCGGCTGGACGACGATGGTCGGTTGCGTGGTGACGAGTTTGCCGGGCGCGATCACCACCTCGTCGATCTCAGAGACGGACGCCCAGATGATGGTCGCAGCGATCAGCGCCGTCACGCAATAGAGCGTCATGCGCGCAATGCGCGGCGGAGCACGTTCCTCGAGCTCGACGGCATCGGACTGAAATTCCGCGATAACAGGCGGCAGCGGCGGGCGGGCGACGAGCAGCCCGGTCCTTCCGTCTGGCCCCTTATTCGAGGAGCCATGGTCCGAGGCGCGCTTGTCTGATGAAATTGGCAGGTTCTCGCTGGATTTTGTGACACGCGCGTTCATGCGACCTGCCTCATTTGCTGGGCCCACAGGTGGCGATAAGTCATGCAGCGCGACACCAGCTGGTCGTGCCGGCCGATATCGGCGACCTTGCCCCGATCGATGACGAGAATGGCATCGGCATCCACAAGCGTCGAAAGCCGGTGCGACACGATGACGACGGTGCGCCCGGCGGCGATCCGGCTCAGATTTTCGCGGATGATCGCCTCGCTGTCTGGGTCAAGCGCGCTCGTCGCCTCGTCGAAGATCAGGAGCTTCGGATCGGTGATCAGCGCGCGCGCAATGGCAAGCCGCTGTCTTTGGCCGCCGGAGAGGTTGGCGGCGTTTTCTTCCAGCATCGTGTCGAAGCCGCGCGGCAGGCGCTCGATGAATTCCTCCGCGCCGGCGACGCGGGCGACCTCCATGATTTCCTCGATGCTGGCATCGGGTTTGGCGGCAGCGATATTGTCGCGCACCGTGCCGCGGAAGAGGAAATTATCCTGCAGCACGACGCCGATGCTGGTTCTCAGATGCACGAGATCGATTTCGCGGCTGTCGTAGCCATCCATGCGCACCAGCCCCTCCTGGCTCTGATAGAGGCCCTGGATGAGTCGGGTGATCGTCGTCTTGCCCGAGCCGCTCTTGCCGACGACGCCGAAGACGCAGCCCGCCGGAATGGCGAAGGACACATTGTCGAGCGCAGGCGCCGCATCGGGAGCATAGCGGAAGGTGACCCTGTCGAATTCGATGCGGCCATGCAGATGCGGCCGCACACCTCGGCCGCGTCCGGCCTGTTCCGGCCGCTGGTTCATGATCTCGCCGAGCATGCGCACGGAAAGCGCCACTTCCTGATATTCATGCACCATGGTGACGATCTGCACCAGCGGCCCCGAGACGCGGCCGGCCAGCATGTTGAAGGCGACCAGCGCGCCGATCGTCATGGAACCGCTGAAGACATCGAGCGCGCCGAGCCCGATGATCGCCACGCTCATCAGCTTTTCCAGAAGCCCGGTCAGCGACTGGGCGATGGTGGAGATTTTTTCGACCCGGAAACGCACCGAGATCGACTGCGCCGAATAATCGTCCCAAACCTTGCGCTGTCGCGGCTCCAGCGCCAGTGATTTCACCGTGCGCATGCCGTGCACGGTTTCGACAAGCAGGGCCTGCCGGTCGCCTTCGGCCTGATAGAGGGCCTGCAGGCGACGCTGGAACGGCCCGACGAGCATCATCACCACAAGCCCGACGAGCGCCGCAAAACCCAGCACCACGAGCGTCAGCTTGACGCTGTAGAGAAGCAGGATCGGCACGAAGACGAAGAGCGAAACACCGTCGAGAAGCGTCAGGAACAGCCGGCCGGTCAGGAATTCGCGGATGCGCCCCGTCTGCTGCATATGCTTGACGAGAACACCGGCCGAGGCCTGTTCGAAGAGCGCGATCGGCAGGTTGAGCAGATGGCCGAAGGTGCGCGTCGCCACCCGGATGTCGATCCTGTTGGTGGCGTAGAGCAACAGATAGCGGCGCAGGAAGCTGAAGGTCGCGTCGAAGACGAGCGCCACCGCGATGCCGACCGTCAGAACCGTCAGCGTCGCATAGCTCTGATGCACGAGCACCTTATCGATGACGAGCTGGAAGAACATCGGCGTCGTCAAACCCAGTCCGTAAAGCACGAAGGCTGCGAGCGCCACATCGCGGAAGAAGCTGCGCTGCCGGATGATTTCGGGGATGAACCAGCGGAAGCCGAAGGGCCGGTCCTCATCCGACATGCGGTAGTTGCGCTTCAGCAGAACCACCGATCCGAGCCAGGCCTTGGCGAATTGCTCCTCGCTCAGCAGCATGACTTCGGGGCGCGTGGCGAGCGGGTCGAGAACGCGGATCCGCTCATCCTCGCCCTCCCCGAGAGCGCCAGCGATGACCACCCAGTTGCCGTTCGAAAGTTCGGCAAGCACCGGGAAAGCGTCGCCGAGTTGGAACAGGCTTCGCCAGTCGAGGGCCAGATGCCTGGCCCTCAGACCGGCATCCTTGGCCATTCTGAGCATTTGCCGCACCGCCACCGGATCGTTGCCGACGCAATAATCGTGCTGCAATCGCTCAGGAGAAAGGTCGACGCCGTGGTGACGCGCGACGAGCGCAAGACAATGCAGGTTGGTATGCAGAAAACCACTCATGGCCCACCCGAAACACTACGAGACCGAGGCTGTCCCTGTTGTCAGTTGAAATTCGGCGAGGCGTTTGAAGCGCCCTGCACCGACTGGATATCGGTGGCGGCTGCAGCCGACACGTCACCGACGCGACGGACCGCGCCCGCCTCGACCAAGCCGCCAAGCGCCTTCTGCATGAGATCAACCGCATTGGCGAAGGCGTCGACAGGCATGATGATGCGCTGGCGGAAAACCGGCTTCGGATTGTTGTTGGCGTCCCGATCGGTGGCCGAGAGCGACATCAGGTCGATGCGCACGATCGTTCCTGTGACGGTGATTTCGCCGATACCGTCTGCATAAAGTTCGCTGTTCATTGTTCTCTCCTCTGGTTGATAATCAAAACCTGTTCACCTTTGAGTCGACGCATCGGATTATCCGAAAACCGCTTCACATTTTTCCGTTCGATGCGTGCGTATCGTGCCGCCATGGCGGAAACGGATCGCGAAGACCGACGGCGGTCTGAGGATCGAAACCCGTCTCCTCGCCGGTCAAGCAATCGTCGAGCGCGATGCGGATGGCGCCCTCGTCGAAGCCGGAGCCGATGAAGACCAGCTCCTGGCGGCGGTCGCCCCAGACATCATCCCAATGCCGGTCGAGCAACTGGCGGAATTGCGGATGGCGCGGCCAGTGCGCCCGCGGCACCGAGGCCCACCAGAACCCTCTGGTATCGATGCGGCATTGCGTACCGGCAATCGAAAGCAGACCGATCTCGTCCGGCCGGGTCGCCAGCCAGAAATGGCCTTTCGCCCTGATGACGCCGGGCAATGGCTGCTTGAGCATGCGGCACAGCCGCGCCGGATCGAAGGGCCGGCGGCTGCGATAGACGAAGCTTGTTATGCCGTATTCCTCGGTCTCCGGCACATGATCGCCCCAGCCGTAAAGCTCCTTGTGCCAGAGTGGATGGCGGGCGGCCTTGGCTTCGCTGAAAAAGCCGGTATCCAGAATCGCGCCGAGCGGCACCTGGCCGAACACCGCTTCGATGACGCGGGCATCCGGATTGAGTGCTGCGACGACCCGGCGAACTTCGGCGAGGTCGGCGCTGGGCACGTCGCCCGCCTTGTTGATGATGACGACATCAGAAAATTCGATCTGCTCGACGAGCAGTTCCACGAGCTTGCGCTTATCGTCCCCGTCACGCCTTTCGCCGCGATCGGCCAGGAACTCGTCGCTGCGGTAATCGGCAAGCAGATTGACCGCGTCGACGACGCAGATCATGGTATCGAGCCTTGCCACGTCGCAAAGGGCAGCTCCACTCTCGTCGCGGAAGGAGAATGTCGCTGCTACCGGCAGAGGCTCGGCGATCCCCGTGCCCTCGATCAGCAGATAGTCGAAACGGCCGGCGGCCGCCAGCCGCCGCACCTCGCTGAGGAGATCTTCGCGGAGCGTGCAGCAGATGCATCCATTGGTGAGCTCTACCAGCGTCTCATCGGTGCGCAGAAGGTCTGCACCTCCCTCGCGCACGAGATCCGCATCAATGTTAACCTCGCTCATATCGTTGACAATGACCGCAACCCGACGGCCCTCCCGATTACTCAGGACATGATTGAGGACAGTCGTCTTCCCTGCGCCGAGAAACCCGGCGAGAACCGTAACCGGCAATCTGTTGTCTGCACGCATCATCGATACTCTCACTCTTTACTCGATGGTCGGCTTGCATCCTTGTGGGCGTTACGCCGCGAGCTGAGGTTTGAACGCCACGTCCACATAGTAGTTTGTGCTGTTGTAACTGCTGGTCGGGAACAACCCGCTCGATCCATAGGCATAGAGGCCATTGTCGCCGCTGAACGCCCTGAGGTCGCCGCTGGTCTTCTCAGTGCTGAAATAATTGCCCGTCGCCGAGTAATTGCCGTTTGTGCTGTAGGAAACGACGTAGGTCGTATCCGCTGCGACCGCGACCTGCTGGGTGAGCGTGGCAGTCTGCCAGCCGCTTGCCGTTTCGTTGCTGAAGGTGACGGTTGCAAGCAGCGTGCCCGAGGCGGTCCAGAGATAACCGTTATGCGGGCCGGTATTGTCGGCGCCCTTATAGAAGCGGATTCCTGTGACCCAGCCGGCCGTGTCCGCCTGAAATTTCATGCCGAGATTGACCGGGTGATTGTCGTTCACCGAGACGACTGCAGGCGTTTCATTGGCGCTGAAGAGGTTCTGCTCGCTCCCCTGGGCGTTGACGGTAAGCCCAACCTGGGCGGATGCCGTGCCGCCCTGACCGTCGGCGATGGAATAGCTGAAGCTCGCCGGCCCGGTATATCCTGCCGTCGGCGTGAAGGTGACGGTCTGCGTCTGGTTGTCGTAGGACACCGAACCGTTGACCGCGCCGCTGGCGCCGGTGATGACAAGCGGGTTGCCATCCGCATCGCTGTCATTTGCGAGCAGATTTGCAGCGGCGATCGACAGAGCCGTATTGGTATAAGTCGTATAGCCGTTGTCATTGGCGGCGACCGGCACCGTGTTGCCCGTCGATTGATTGAAGACGACGTCAACCCAGTAATTCGTTGACTGATAGCTTGACGTCGGGAAGATCGAGCTTGATCCGACCGAGTAGACGCCATTGCTGCCTGCAAGCGCCGTCAGCGAGCCATTGATATGTGCCGTGTTGAAATAATTCGACGTCGCCACATAGGTGCCGGTCGTGTGGTAGGAGGCGACATAGGTCGCACCCGCGGTGATCTGCAGCGGCGTGGCGAAGTTCGCGGTCTGCCAGCCGGAGAGCGACTCGTTGGTGAAGGTGACCGTTGCGACGAGCGTGCCGTCGGCTCTCCAAATGGAGCCGGTATGCAGGCTGGTATCGCCGGCAGCCTTGTAATAGCGGATGCCCGAGATCGTGCCGGTCGAGGAAGCGACGAACTTCATGCCGAGTTCCAACGCCGTATTGTCGTTGAAGCTGCCGCCGGTCGGTCCCTCACTTGCCATAAACAGTGTCTCGCCAGCCGAACCCGTCTGGACGGTCAGGCTGACATTGCCTTGATCCGTGCCGCCGCGCCCGTCCGACAGCGTATAGCTGAAGCTCGCCGGTCCTGAATAATCGTTGGCCGGCGTGAAGGTGATGGCGCCGGCCTGCTTGTTGAGAGCGACCGTGCCATTGACGGCATTGCCGACGGCCGTGATGGTCATCGCATCGCCATTGGGATCGGTATCGTTTGCCAGGAGCGAGGCAATGGAGATAACAAGCGTTGCGTTGTGGCCGGTGATCAGCCCGCTGTCGTCGGTCGCGACCGGCTGGCTGTTGGGACCGGCATCGAAGACCACATCCACCCAGTAATTGCTGCCGCCGGGGTTCTGGCCGGGGAATGTGCTGGGCGAAGTGCCGTAGGCGAAGACGCCGCCGCCATCGACGGCCTTCAGTTGGCCGCTGGCATAGGGCTCGTTGAAATAGTTCTGCGTGAGCGAGTAGTAGCCATTGCTGTGATAGGAGGCCACATAGGTCGTGCCGGCCTCGATCTGGATCGGGCTGGAGAACATCACCGTCTGCCACCCTGAGAGCGATTCCCCTGTCGCTACGCCGGTCGCCAGCAGCGTTCCGGTGCTGCTCCAGAGGCTGACGACGTGTTCGCCGATGTTATAGAAGCCCTTGTAGAAGCGGATGCCCTCCACCGAGCCTACCGTCGTCGCTTGGAAGCGCAGGCCGAGCTCGACTGAATCGCGATCGACCGCTACTTCGGTCGCGGGCTTTTCCGCCAGCGTCCACAGGCCCTGCGTGGCCGGCAGCGTGACGGTGACCTGCTTGCCGGCCGATGGCGCCTCCAGATTGACGCTGTCGTCGACGGCGCGTGACAGGATCGTATAGGTGCCGCTCGCCTGGACGACCCAGTTATAGCTCCAGTTCTCGCGGCCCGTGGCCTTGAACCAGTGCTGGCCGCCATCGGTGGAGACCTCGACGCCGGCAATGATGCCGCCGCGGAAATCCTGCGCCGTTCCTGATATCGTCACATGCTGCCCTTCGAGGAAGCTTGCGCCGACGATGGGCGAGGTAATCGACGAGGTGGGCTTCAGCGTGTCGGTCGATTGGGTCGCGAGGATCAGGCTCGCATCGAGCGTCGTCGGCTGGATGCCCATGTCCGCGAACATGTTGACCATCGCCTGCTGCACGTTGCGATCGGTTGACGTTGCCGGCCCCTGATGCTGATCGTTCAGCCCCCAGGACCAGAAGACAGTGCCGGCGCCGAAGACGAGTGCGCCGCTTGCCGCCCGGTACATGGTCAGGCTGTGGGTCGCCACCGCATCGCCGACCGTCGAACCGTAATCGCGCAGATAAGTGTTGACCGCGACCGAGGAGAGCGACAGGTTGATCAGTCCAGCCGGACGGAATCCATTCTCGACATCCGAGTCCCATTCATAGCCGAGCAGGTTCTGCACCAGATTGTAGGTCTCGCCCGGCTGCAGCTCTGCCACATCGGTATTGCGCCAGAAACGAAGGTTCGAATAGTCGTAGGGGATGGAGATCGTATCCTGGCGGTAGCCGTCCACCTGAAACATCGTCCCCGTCAGCGAATTTTCCGGCTCCTGCCCCGGATCGGCGTAACGCGGATCGCGCCAGGTTCCGGTGCCGATATTGCTCGGGTCCGTGCTCGTGCCGTAGGTCTCCTTGTAGCAGACCATGGTGCGGTAGGCTTGGCCGCTGCCATCGATGCTGCTTTCCCAGCGAACCTTCCAATAGACTTCGTTGCCGCTCCAGAAGGCGAGGTTCACGCCGGCATCGCGCGCGGCCTCCACATTGGTGCGCTGCTCGGCCGACCAGTATTCGTCATGGCCGACCGACAGGAAGGCATCATGGTTCAGCAGCAGGCTACCGCTACGCGTCGCATCGACACCGGAAATATAGGAGACGTCGTAACCGTTCTGCTCCAGCCACTGGATGGCTGAATGCTCGACGCCAAAAATGAAGTCGTGCGAGCCGCCGACCGGGCTCGTATTGGTGATGATCGGCCTGTTGTAGCTGATCGCCGAGGCGCGACCGATTGCGGTCAGGCCGCAGCTGCAGTTCGGCGGCAAGTAGCCGATCATGTCAGCGGGATCGACGGGGACATCGCCGTAATAGAGGCTGGCGCCGCCCCAGGCATTATAGGCCTGCCACGTCGTGTCCGAGGTCTGGAAAACGATATTGCTGTGCGAGGAGTCGTCGCGCACGACGAAGGGGATGATGCTGGCATCCTCGGTGCCGTCCTCACGCACCAGCTTGGCGAAATAGACCCCGGAGACGGCATCGGTCGGAATCTGCCAGCTCGCCGAGACCGACCAGTTGCCGCAGTCGATGAGACCGAGCGACATGTCGACGATCGGATGCGGCTGGATCTGCGCCGTGGTCAGCTGCTGCTCGATCGAGTCGACCTTGCGCGCACCGGCCCCGCCGTAATAACCCATCCGGTAGATATCGATGCGGTAATGCGTGGAATCGGTGGCGATCTTGAAATCGACCGTCTGGCCGATATTCGTGCTGATTTCGGTGGCGAAGCCCTGGATGGTGCCCTTGCCATCGCCCTCCAGGCCCCACTCGCTGATCGGGTTGCCCTGTTTCAGGTTTTCCAGTGCGATCTTGTTGAGCGTGACCGCAGCCGGAGCCGCCGCCGGTGCGGCCAGCGCTGAGACCGCGGTCGTATCGGCGGAAGCGTCCTGGCTCGACTCCACCGTGAGGGATGCTATCGAGGCCTGAAGGCGCAACGAAGCCGTGTCGAGAGTGCTTGAAGAAGTGACCGGCGCCGTCGCCGTGGCGCTTCCGGTGCCGGCATCGCTGGCAATACCCGTCAGCACGGGGGCGGCAGGCAGTGTAGCAGCCTCTTCGTAGGGATCTGGGGCAAGTACGGTGTCTTGCGATGCCGAGGAGGTCGTGTCGAAGATCGTCGCAGCCGACGCCGTCTTCGTGGACGTGTCCTGCGCGCCGCCATCGGCGGCAGGCGCCGACATCGGCGTCGACGATGCAGGCGACGCCTGCATGTCGCCTGATGATATCAAGGAAGATGTAACCGTGCCGGTGAGGGAGGATTGAACGGTTGCGCTGCCTTGATTGGCAAAGTCGGAAGAACCCTGAGTGCTCGAAGACACGACGGTCGGAGTTCCAAGCAGCGCGGCCCAGGCCGAGGTTGCGTGACTGATGCACGGCGTGCCGCCGGTAGCAGTCAAGTATTTGCGATTCCTCACATGAAATCTCAGCAAGAGCGGCGTCCCCATTCCCGTCGACCAGCATTGAATAGCTTCATCCTGCCAGCTTTCGGAGCGGAACGTACGACAGCAATCTTGGGTATGGTGGTGGTACTCCATACGCCGATATGATGATCCTCACCGCATATCCGGTTCTGGAGCCGTCTGGTGCTTCCGCTAAGCGGCGGACGCTGTGTAAGAGGAAGCTGGTCGGTCTTGTGTTGCCGGTCCGGCTGGTCGAGCCGGCAAACTCCGGCGCTACCAGGCCGGAAAGGGATCTTCGAGAGCCGACCAGTCCCGCGGATCCGAGCTGGCCAGGCAGTCGTCCAACGCGCTGCGGACGCCTGTCTCGTCCATGTCAACACCAATGAACACGAGTTCCTGCCGACGATCGCCCCAAGCGCTGTCCCATCGGCGCTCGATATGCTGGCGAAACTGGTGGTGGCTCGGCCAGTCCTGCCGGGGAACGGCCGCCCACCAGAGCCCCATGGGTTCACAGCGTCGTTGCGCTCCGGCCGCCGACATCAGACCCACGTGACGCGGGCGCGTGGCCAGCCAGAAATGACCTTTGGCGCGGATGACCCCTGGCCAGGGCTCGTCCAGGAATGCCCGAAACCGTGTCGGGTCGAAGGGACGCCTCGTGCGATAGACAAAGCTCGATACCCCATATTCCTCCGTCTCCGGAACATGAGCACCCGGGCTGTACAGTTCCTTGTGCCATAACGGGTGAGCGGCGGCCTTTGCTTCGTCGAAGAGGCCCGTACTGAGAATGGTTGCAAGAGAAACCTTGCCGAAGTCCGTCTCCACCTGGTGCGCATCCGGGTTGAGCGCAGCCACCGTCTTGCGAACTTCTGCGCGGATTTCCTCGGTCGCGTCCGAGATCTTGTTGATCACGACGACGTCGGCAAACTCGATCTGGTCCACCAAGAGGTCGATGAGCGTCCGCCGGTCCTCGCCGTCCCGCTGCATGCCGCGATCGCGAAGCAGATCAGCGCTGCTGTAATCAGCCAAGAGGCTGGCGGCGTCGACGACAGTCAGCATCGTGTCAAGTTTGGCAAAATCGGAGAGCGAAACACCATTCTCGTCGCGGAAGGAAAAGGTGGCAGCGATGGGGCGCGGCTCGGCAATGCCGGTTCCCTCTATCAGCAGATAGTCGTATCGCCCCTCTTCGGCCAGTCGCCGCACTTCCGTCAGGAGATCATCGCGCAGGGTACAGCAAATGCAGCCATTGCTGAGTTCAACCAATGCCTCCGTCGTATGCGACAGGTTGCAGCCGCCGTCTCGAATGAGACTGGCGTCTATATTCACTTCACTCATATCGTTGACGATGACGGCGACCCTGAGGCCCTGACGATTGGTCAGCACGTGGCTGAGAAGCGTCGTCTTGCCGGCCCCGAGAAAGCCGGCGAGCACTGTCACCGGGAGCCGGCCCTTGTTCATCGCAGTCGCTTGAATGGGAGCGGAGGCCGCGTCCCTCTCTGCGATCCGCATTTGCGTCGTGTCAGCCTCATTCGAAACCGATCCTACCCTTATCCTTTGCATCACGCGACCAGTTGCGGCCGGAAGACGACGTCGGCGTAGTAATTGGTTGAATTGTAGCTGTTGGTCGGGAAAAGACCTGCGGTGGCGGAACCGCCATAGGCATAGACGCCATTGCCGCTGGCCGGCGCCGTCAACGGACCGTTGCTGACAGCGGCCGTAAAGAAATTGCTGGTCGCCACGTAAGCGCCTGTCGTGTGATAGGAGGCGACATAGGTGGTATTGGCGGCGATGGTGACTGGGTTTGTGAAGTTCACCGACTGCCAGCCGCTCGCGGTGGTGGTGGTGAAGGTGGCGGTGGCAAGCTTCGTGCCTGTCGCGGTCCAAAGGTCGACGACATTCTGGCCGTTGTCATTGGCGCTGCGATAGAACCTGATGCCGGTGACATCTCCGGCAACGTTCGACGTGAACTTGACGCCAAGTTCGAGCTGCTGACCATCGTTGAAGGTGCGGCTCGGCGTGCTGGAGGCAGAGAACAGGCTGTAGCTCGTCGGTGCCGTCGACACGGCGATATTGAAGGTCTCGTTGGCGGCAAGGCTGCCGAGATCGGTTGCCGTCACCTTGATGCCGTAAGTGCCAGTTGTCGTCGGCGTGCCGGAGAAAGTGCGTGTCGAGGCGTTGAAGCTCAGCCAGGAAGGCAGCGCCGTGCCATCGGCGGACGTTGCCGCATAAGCGAGCGTGTCGCCGCTGTCGACATCGGTGAAGGTGGTCGTCGGCAGTGTGAAGGAGAAGGCAGAGCCGACGGTGGCGTTCTGGGTCGTCGTCTGGACGGCCAGCACCGGCGCATCGTTGGCGCCATGGATGG